>CAZVUZ010000006.1:0-22094 GCA_964630485.1 uncultured Ignavibacteriales bacterium | reverse complement strand
GCCGGGAGCAAATCTGCACCACGCCGCCACCTCGGATTATCATCGGAACCATCGGCGCCCCGCAGTCACCGCAACGGGCGCCGCCAATGAGTTCGGCGTGACAATGCGGGCAAAACACGTTGACCACGGTTTCCTCGGCTACTTCATATTCGGATTCTACTTTGTAACTCCCCCAGAGACTCGAGAGAGCCATCCATCCGTGCTTCTGCTGGAACGAAGCCGTAACACGAACACTCGGATGGCCATCGATAAGGTGTCGGGGATCCATGAGGCTGTGATTGCAACGGGCACAACTGACCTCGACCGGGAAAACGCGCTCGTCGGTGGTTATCTCAATACGGTCAAGCCCGGTCCGGGCCCGCGAAAGGATATCTTCCACCTCGCCCGTCTTCACATTGGAAAAGTAGTGACCGTCGATAACGACAATCGGCCCCATGGCGCAGGCGCCGAGGCAGGCGACGGTCTCCAGGGTGAACTCGTTGTCGACGGTGGTTTCGCCGGGTGCGACACCGAGTTGCCGCTGGACTTCCTCGGCAATGGCGGGTCCCCCACGAACGTGACAGGCCGTACCGAGACAAACCGAAACGAGGTGCTTCCCGCGCGGTTTGAGACTGAAGGCCTTATAGAAGGTAGCGACACCATAGATGTCTACCAGTGAGCGGCCGGTCGTCACGGCAACCTGCCGCAGCACATCCTCCGGAAGATAGCTATACTTGGCCTGAATCTCCTGCAGAATCGCAATGAGGCCGCCATGCCCCCCTTTGTTCTTTTCCACGATTCCTAAGACTTCGTCGGAATTCATCGTTTTCCTTCCAAATGCTGTATACCGGCCCGCCCAGAGCCGACCGGTGATTATTAAGTGTATTCCTCACAGTTCCACACTCCCCCCATAGGCTTGGGCAGAGTGCAGGTCTTCCGCCTGGCACAGTTGGCACACAGACCGATAAGCTCATCCGGCCCCCAACCCTCGGCGGCGATCCGCTCTGGGGATGATGCCACTTCAGGCACGCTACTCCCTTTGCCAGACAGGAGAAATCCGATAAACATTTCGCAGTAAAAACAGCGCGTGCCACGCCGGGATCGGTAAAAACACTGACCAGCATTGACGCAGGTATCACAAAGCGCCGGCGCTATGTGACCGGCGTCCCTGTCCTGCTCCCGATGCGGCCCGGTATCAATGGACACTCAACGTTCCCTTATTCCATCCCTGTCGGCGCGCCTCGCCCAACCTGTATCTGTAGCCTTTACCGGCCGCTGAACGGGCGCTGCCTGCGATTCCTATGCCAAACAACAACATAGTTGTTCGCTATCGTTTGTATCGAGACAACTAATGCGTTGTAGTTAAGCAAGTTGCATGCCGTCATAGCATCCCCGCGCAGGGTTTGCAGCGACGGGCCTTTGGCGTCGCATTACAAAATGTTATGTCGTTGAGTGACAAAATCGTACGTTGGCAACAACAGTCATAAAGTAGACCAGGCACTCGCATAGGGACAATGCGATGCGACACGAGGTACGTAATTGAGCGGGGAGAAATTAACCACCGGGGAATTTCTCCCCGGCAAATGCAGCGTGTGATTACGAGTCTTTGTCCACCTTAAGTTTCTCGCGGAGGGTCTTCCGGTCGATTCCGAGTATCTCGGCGGCCCTGGTTTTATTGCCGTCTACTCCGGCGAGGACAGCGCGAATGTGATCTCGTTCCACTTCACTGAGGGTGCGATTGAGCGACCTTCGGCGCGGCGCCGAAAACCGCAACATCTGGGGCAGGTCGCGGCGCTGAATGAGACCGCCGTCGGTCATCACGACCAATCTCTGAATGATGTTTTCCAGTTCGCGGACATTGCCGGGCCAGTAATGGCTCTTCATTACGGAAAGGGCGTCATCGGAAAAACGCACCGGCGGTCGGCCGGCTTCCTCGGCGTATTTTCTGGCGAAGTGGCTGACGAGCAGGAGGACATCACCCTCCCGTTCGCGAAGCGGCGGCACCGGCACAGTGATGACGCTGAGGCGGAAGAAGAGGTCCTCGCGGAAACTTCCTTTCTGCACAAGGGCGGCCAGGTCTTTGTTGGTCGCGGCCACAATACGGACATCAATGTGCCGGGTGCGCGAGTCACCCACCATGCCCACCTCGTAATCCTGGAGAACCCTGAGGAGTTTTACCTGCATGGCGAGGCTGGTTTCGCTGATTTCATCCAGGAAAATACTGCCGCCGTCGGCGGTCTGGAAAAACCCGGCGCGGGTCGAAATGGCTCCGGAGAAGGCGCCCTTGACATGACCGAACAGCTCGCTTTCGAGGAGACCTTCGGGAATGCCGCCGCAATTGACGGGCACGAACGGCGCCGAGGCCCGGTCGCTGTTGTAATGAATGGCCCGCGCAACCAGTTCCTTGCCGGTTCCGCTCTCGCCGGTGATAAGCACCGTGGCGGCGCTTTTGGCCGCCTTGTCAATACTGTGCAGGACCTTCTGCATGACGTCCGACCCGGATAGAATTCCGTATCGCTCGTAGCCGTCTTCTATCACGGAAACCTCCGATGACCGCCGCGCATGGAGCTTTTCGAGGGCCCGCTTAACGGCGATGAAAAGTTCATCATCGGTGAAGGGCTTGGCCAGGTAGTCGTGAGCGCCGGCCTTGACGGCCTCGACGGCGCCGTTGATGGAGGCATAACCGGTAATCATCATAACTTCAGTATCGCGGTAATTGTCCCGGACATGTTTGACCAGGTCAAGGCCCGTCACCCGCGGCATCTTGTAGTCGGTGATCACCAGGTCAAGGGAAGTCTCCTCGAGCAATCGCAGAGCTTCATCGACTCCGCGGGCTGTGAAAACCCGGTACCCACGCGAGGCCAGGTTACGCTGCAACAACTCCAGCGTGTCCGGAGCATCATCAACAACCAGTATGCACTCTTTGGGCCGCGCTTTAGTCACCGCTGGCGTCCTCTCTTTCGTCCGGATCATCGCTTCCGGGGAATCGGACGACAAACCGGGATCCCTTGCCGGGTTCGCTTTCGACCTGCACACTGCCCCCGAGGGCCGTGACAATGCCGTGCACCACCGAAAGACCCAGACCGGTCCCCTCGTCGACATCCTTGGTCGTATAGAATGGGTTGAATATCTTCTTCCGGATCTCCGGGGTCATGCCGATGCCGGTATCCTCGATTGTCAGAAAGACCGAACCGTCGCGGCCATCGGTGGCAATGGTCAGGGTGCCGCCGTCGGGCATCGCCTGGAAGGCGTTGACGAGGATGTTGGTGAAGACCTGGAGAATACCCGAGCGATCGGCTATGATATCGGGCAGTTTATCGTCCAGACGCTTCTCGATCTCCACCGTTGCGAATTGCAGGCGGGTGCCCAGGAAATAGAGGCCGTCCTCGACGACTTCATTGAGGTTGACGCGACTGCGATCGGATTTCGTTTCACGGGCAAAAACGAGGAGCTTTTTTATAACCTCGCGCGCGTGCAGGGCGGCGTTGACGATCTTGCCCATATCCTCGCGAGACTGCTCGGGCATACCGGGTGTCTTGGCCGCCAGCTGGGCAAAGCCGAGGATATTGGCCAGGGGTTCGTTGAGTTCATGAGCCACGCCGGCGCCGAGTTGCCCGATCGTGACCAGGCGGTCGGCGTGGAGCAATTGCTCGCGCAGGTTGGCCTGTTCGACTTCGGCCTTCTTCTCTTCGATCATCGCCGCCAGTTCGCGCGCAATGGCGTCCAGGAGATTGCGCTCTTCGGTAAGGAACGGCCCCTCGTCGAGTTGCGGGCGGACCACGGTGTAACCAACCTCGACAAAACCCTGGCGCCAGCCCTCCGACTCAATATAGGCTTTTTGCGTCTGGACGGCGTGCTCAAAACCCGGCGTGGCAAAAACCTTGTCATCCAGCACGATTCGCGCCACGGCGATGTCGGGATAGAGCCAGCCCGGCGGCAATAATTCGACCGACTGTGCCAGGACGTCTTCGAGGCTCAAATCCGAATTCCCCACGAGCCGGGCGATGCCGCAAAGGCAGGTCAGTTCCTTGACGCGTTCGCGCAGGGCTACCTGGGAACGACGATGTGTCCAGGCAATACCGATGTACTGTGCCACCCGCTCAAGCTCGGCGATGGTGTTTTCGTCGAGGTAATTTTCTTCGCAGGAGCCAACCTGCAGTAGACCGAAACGGTCGTGACCGGCGTCGACCGGTAACACCGCCAGAGATCGATGGCGGCGGTCGAAGGCTATTCCCAGTGGGTCGGTGGTGGTGGAAGGTTCTACCTCCGGTGTGCCGTGACGCTTCGTGCGACCGATGAAAAAGGTGCCGTTGTTTGTGAACCACGGCAGGGAGGCATTGAAGGACTTGGCAATGATATCGAGACATATGCGCTCGAGGGCCTCGTTGCGACCGGAGCTCCAGGTCACGGGATTGGAGGCGTCAACATCGAGGGACGCGACATCGGAGTCGAAGGTCTCGACCGGGTTGACGCTGTATTGACAGCGGTACTGACGTTGCGAATGTCTCAGGACGAGGCGGGCGCAATCACAGCCGGAGACGGTGACAAGCATCCGGGAGATATCGCGCAGGAACTGTATCCGGGGGGTGCCTTCGCGGGCCAGTTCCCAGATTTCGCGGGACAGGGAGGTATAGTCCCGTGGCTCGGTCGTGAGCTCGGACCGTCCGGATGATTCTTTTTCGGCATTTGCGGTCATTGAATCCAAGAACCGGATTTGGCCGCGATTGTCAAGGGAAAAGTCGGCGAGGCATGGATGTCGATGGACGATATCGGTTTGCTGCTACAACGAGGTCTCCCCCGTCAGCTCAGCGGGCGCAGCATGCCGCTCTGATCAATCGACAACTTCCGCAACTTGCCGTTTACAACCGCCCGCGCCTCTACCTCGAAACGGTCCTTCGACGCCCGCGTAATCGTAAAGGTGAAATTGCACGTCGGGGGTACTTCGACCCCGATTTGCGAAAAAGCATGCGGATCACTGCTCGACGCCGTGACACCCTGTCCCCAGTATTCCCCGGTCGTCTGGTGATAAACCCGCTGCATCGAGTGAATCTGCTTCAGCATAATTTGGGCCTCGGCTAAGCGGGCGCGATTGTCAACCGGATCGTCGGCCGACTGGTCAGCGCCGGAACATCCGAGTAAAACGACAACAAGCAGGAGGGCAAAAATGTAGAATTTCGACATAACTTGATTTCCCATACTAAAGTCGAGCCATGCGAGCCCGGCAATTGTTACCTGTTCCCCATAGATATTACATCGGCAGGCTCCCGGGATGATCTGAGGGATGATTTGAGGGTGATTTTGGAGAGATTCGAGACACAAAAAAAATACTGGGGGGCGGACTTGAACCGCCGACCTCCTGATCCACAATCAGGCGTTCTAACCAACTGAACTACCCCAGCATCAGTCGCCCCAAATTATACCATTTTGCCCGCAAGTCAAGTCATTCTTGCGGGGTCTCCCCCGGCCCGCCCGGGGGCGGTTTTTGTGGTATTTGACATCTGTAAGACCTATACTTAATGGAAATAGGTACTCTTTTCTATGATGAGACGAAACCACAAAAGCGACATCAACCTCACGGCCCTCCGGCAACAAATGGTAACCGACCATCTGGCCAGCCGGGATATCGACGACGAACGCGTTCTGCGCGCCATGGGCAAAATCGAGCGGCACCGTTTCGTCCCGCCGACTGTGGTCGCCAGCGCCTACAACGACGGTCCCCTTTCGATCGGCCACGGCCAGACGATTTCCCAGCCGTATGTTGTCGCGTCCATGACCCAGAGCCTGAGGTTAAAGCCCGATGACCGGGTACTCGAAATCGGCACCGGTTGCGGATACCAAACGGCAATCCTGGCCGAATTGGCCGCCGAAGTGTATTCGGTCGAAGTTGTGGGGCCGCTACTTGATCGCGCCCGGCAGACCCTGAGGAAACTCGGCTATCGGAACATCAACACCATCCTCGGCGACGGTTCCGCCGGCTGGGTGGAAAAAGCTCCCTTCGATGCCATAATCGTCACCGCCGCCGCCCCGCGCCTTCCGCAAACCCTGGTGGATCAACTTGCCCCCGGCGGACGGATGATCATCCCCCTGGCCGAAGATCGCTACGGCCGACAGTATCTGACAAAAATCGAGCGAACGGAGGAGGGGATCAGGCAAAAGATGCTTTACGAGGTGCGCTTCGTGCCGATGGTCGGCGATATAGAGGACCGGGAATTCGACGGCTAACCGGAACGGTTCAGCCTGCCCCCGCAGTATTTGCAATGTTCCGCGTCGCGATCGTGGCCACCGCGGCCGCATTCGTGGCACGACACCTTATCCGCCGAAGCTCTATCCGCCCGCGAGAGTTCGACGCTGACGATGCCGGTGGGGACCACGATCATGCTGTAACCGAGAATCATCACCGTTGCCGCCAGCACCCGCCCGAGTCCGGTCTGTGGCGAGATGTCGCCGTAACCGACCGTGGTGAGCGTAACAATAGCCCAATAAATACTATGGGGAATGCTGTCGAAACCGCCGGAACGACCCTCGATGAGATACATCAGCGAACCCAGTATCACCACCGCCGTCATTACCGTGAAGAGAAAGACAACGATACGGCGGCGGCTGGCCTTGAGAGCCTGCACCAGGTAACGTGCTTCGGCCATGTAAGTAGCCAGACTGAGCACTCTGAATATCCTGAGGACCCTCAGGATGCGAATGACCATCAGGTATTGACTGCCGGGAATGAGCAGGCTGACATAGGTCGGCAGGACGGCCAGAAGATCAACGATACCGAAAAAGCTGACCATATAGCGAAGGCGACTCCCGACGCACAGGATACGGGCGACATATTCAACCGAGAACAGGATCGTGAAGAACCATTCGAGAACATAAAGGACTCGGCCGTATTCGCGGCGGAAGTCATGGGAACTGTCGAGCATGACTACGATCACACTCAACACGATGCTGACGATCAGAGCGACATCAAACCACTTACCGGCCCGGGTGTCGGCTTCGAAGATTATCCGATACAGTTCCTGCCGCCAGGGCGCGGCGTCTTTTCCGGGAGCCAGATTCACCATAATTCTAAATCATCCCGCGTTGATTCCTGCCGGGGTCCGCACTCTGCCCCGATCTCCCGCTTGCCGTTGGGACGGTAACGGTCTGTCTTCCTCGATCACTCTGAAGAACGCCCTTTTGAAGCGAGCAAGTCAAGCTTTTGCCTGAGCGGATTAAGGGGCATCAAACCGACCACCCGGTCAACAACACGACCGTTGCGAATAAAAACCAGTGTCGGGACACTTTGAATCTGGTAGAGCCGGGCCGTTTCGGGGTTGGTTTCTACATCCACCTTGAATATCCTCACCCGGTCGATGTAGTCGGGACCTATCTCATTGAGCAACCCCGCCATGACATGGCAGGGAGGACAGGTGCGAGACCAGAAATCGACGACGGCGGGCAAAACTCCCGCGAGTACTTCCGGCTCGAAAGTCTCATCGGTGACGGCCACCGGTTTGCCCGGTTTGGGCGTACGGTTGAAAAGATCCTTGAAGATTCCCACATTTACTCCGTGGTTAGAGGTCCTTCGCCAGTTTCAGGATTATCTTCCATTCTTCGGAACGGACCGGTTGCACCGAAAGGCGGGAGCCGCGTCGGCACACCTCCATCGCCCCCAGCCCGGCAGTCTGCTTGAGCGTGGACAGCGCTATCACCTCCCTGAATCTACGCGTGAGTTTCACATCGACCATGTACCAAATCGGGTTGCTCTTGGTGTGTTTCGGATCGGGGTGATCACTGCCGGGATCCTCGGCGGTGTGATCGGGATAACCGCTCTTGACCACCTTGCAGATACCGGCGATGCCGGTAGGTTTGCCGTTGCTGTAATAGAAGAAAGCTTCGTCGCCCTTTTTAATCTCATCGCGCAGGAGGTTACGGGCCTGGTAGTTGCGGACGCCGTCCCAATGGGTTGTTTTATCGGGCTCCGCCTCCAGGTGATCGAGGCCAAAACAACTTTCTTCCGACTTCAGAAGCCAATACCGCTTCGCCATGCAATGCCACCTCCGATTCCATACATAGATGATATAATAAACTTAAGATAAGCAACCACGGGAGGAATGCAAGGTTCCACACTGCTATATGCAGCAAGTAGACCCGTGCGACTCTTTATGCGAACAAACTATGCGGCAACAAACCGTCTCTTTGCTTCCGCTCCGTGGTCTATTGCACCATTTTACACAGCCAGCCGGCGAGGATGGCGGCCGGGTTGCCGACGGCATAGCCCAACAACGCCATCAGGATCGAGACCGGCACCAGCGAAGTGCGGTGGTAGGCGGCCACGATCGGCGCCGAGGCGGCCCCCCCAATATTCGCCGCCGAGGCGATGGCGGCGGTGTGGACATCGACTTTGAAAAGTTTGGCGGCACCGACCAGAAAAACACCGTGGATGAATATCCATATATAACCTCCGAGCACAAACCAGAAAACGCTGCTGCTCAGATTCGACAGGTCGGCCTTGGCGCCCATGCGGGCGACGAATAGGTATACCAGGGCCATGGCGAGGGCATGCGAGCCGGGGATCTTACTGGCCCGCGTGAATGACAGTGAAACTCCGGCCACGGTCACAATCAGAATCTTGTAGGTGTTGGCGGAGAAAACCGGCGGCAGGGGCGGAATCATTCCGGCCAGCCAGGCGGCCAGAGCGGTCACGCCGAAGCCGTACATGGCCAGGTACAAGTAGTGGCGCATTTCCACGCGGCCCTTGTCGACGGTCAACTCGGCGGCGGCTTTTTCAATCTTCTCCAGGCGATCTTTGCTGATGCCAGTGAACTTGTTGAACCAGCCGGCAAAGTTTTTGGAGCCGAGCATGATCGGTAGCCATATCAGGTAAACGGCGTTATCGGTAATCACGGCATAGCCGAAATCGAGGGTGCTCTCGTCGAGTTCGAAGGCCACCGCCACCGCGGCCATATTTCCCGTGCCGCCGATCCAGCTCCCGGCCAGCGCCGCGAAACCCTTCCAGGTTTCCGGGCCCAGTCCGGCCTTGACGATGAAGTAGGCGATGGGTGCCCCGACGACGACTCCCAGCGTTCCGAGGAGCATGACAAAAACCCCGCGTCCCATCACCCGCACGGTGGCCTTGATGTCGACATCAAGGAGCATAATCACGAGGAACATGGGGAGGATATTGGCCCCCATGAAATCGTACACCGGCGATTTGGTAGGTATCATACCGCTGTTGGAAAGGGCCACCGGGATGAGGTAGATAAAGATCAGCGGCGGGAAGTAGTTGAAAAATCCCCAGCCCGTTTTCTTTTCGAGGTAGAAAAACAGTGAGGTCACCGCTCCGAGAACGGCGATGACTCCTGCCGGTGAAGTTATCAGAGTGTCCGCCATAGCATCCTTGTGGTTTGGATAAATCTTTTGGTCAATGTATGCAATCGACGCCCGTTAGGCAAACGCATTCGTTGCAGCGGGAGTGCGCACTCACACCGCCGTGACAGTTTTTGCTGTCGAAACATTCACCGCTTTAATATATTGTCGCCATGCCCGAAGATATTCGCGTCAAAGAAAACTACACCCTGGCCAAATGCTGTGCGCCGCATCCGGGTGACGCCATCACCGGCTATTACAGTCACGACCGGTTGCTTCTGAAGGTCCATCGCGCCGACTGCGCCAATCTCGAAAAAGCTCCCCCGGACCGGCTTGTTACGCTGGCCTGGACGGATATCCTCGAGAAGCCGCCGGCGAAACCCGGCCCGGATTTCGCCGAGCTGAGCGCCATCGATTTTCGCGTCATGCGACATCATCGCAAGTTCGGCGTGGACTATTCCCTCAAAGTCGCGAGCGTCCTGCATGCGGACAAACAGGCCGTTTTCGAGAGCCATGCCAGGTTGCGCACGATGAATATCCTCACCCGCGTCGAGCCGCTAATCATCCAATACCGCAAGGGTATCGTCGATAACAAGTGGATCAAACACCGCAATCACACCTACTATGAATTGACCGCCAAAGGTAACGCCTATCTGGACCATCACCTTTCAGGTAAAGCGAGCGATTGAGCGACAGTAAACCGGAACCGTTACCATGGAGACCAAAGTGAAAGATATCCTGTCGTTTCTCAACTCCCACGCCTCGGTCCGGCGATTCACGGGTGATCCCGTCAGCGCCGAGCAGGAATCGGAGATAGTCCACACCGCCCAGCGTTCGCCAACCTCGTCGAACCTTCAGGCCTACTCGATAATCTCGGTCCGCAAGGAGGAGACCAAAATTGCGCTGGCCGAATTGTGCGGCGGGCAGGAGCATGTTTCGAGATCAGCTCTTTTCCTGGTTTTCTGCGCCGATCTCTTTCGTCTCGAGGCTATTGCCACCGGGCGAGAATATGCCTTCCACGGCGACGGCGCCGAGGCCTTTATCGTGGCCACGGTCGACGCCGCGCTGGCCGCCTCGCGGGCATTAATGGCGGCGCAGGCGATGGGACTTGGCGGTGTCATGGTGGGCGGAATTCGCAATCAACCGGAAGAGGTATCCCGACTGCTGTCTCTCCCCCGCCTGGTCTATCCCGTCATGGGCATGTCGCTGGGGTATCCCGAGAAACCACCGCGGGTCAAACCGCGACTGCCTTCGGAAGCGCTGTTGTTTCGCGAGAGATATGATGCGGATCAAATGAAGGCGCCGGTGGAAGAATATGACCGGACTATCGATGATCTCGGATACTTGAAGCAGCGCCAGGTCGAACCCGAACGCTACCCGCAGTTCGACGGGACCTACTCAAGGGCGGAGCATTCGGCCCTACGCATGGCCAGCGACAATCCCGGAGTCCTGCGCCCGCATATGGCGGCATTCCTCCGGGCGAAAGGTTTCCTCACAAGCTAGTCCCTGTCCTCCTGCGAAAACCGGGTTTCGTAGAAGTACTTAATGTAATTCCAGGCGTCTATCGCCCGGTCGGCATAGACAAACAGCTCGACGTCTTCCGGGGCGATGGTACCTTCATTGACGAGGTAGTCGAAATCGATCAGGCCTTTCCAGAACTTCTCCCCGAACAGGATTATCGGCAGCGACTGCATTTTGTGTGTCTGCACCAGCGTCAGGGCTTCGAAAAGCTCATCCATGGTGCCGAACCCTCCCGGGAAAGCCACCAGGGCCTTGGCCCGCAGCATGAAATGCATCTTACGCAGAGCAAAATAGTGGAACTGGAAACACAACTCCGGCGAAATGTAGGCATTGGGTTCCTGTTCGAAGGGAAGAGTTATATTCATGCCGACGGATTTGGCGTCGGCGTCGTAGGCGCCGCGATTGGCCGCCTCCATAATACCGGGGCCGCCGCCGGTGACGATAACGTTTTCGCGGTGATCGTTCATGCGGCTCTCTTCCGACACGAGACGGCCGAATTCGCGGGCTTCATCGTAATAGGGCGATTTGGCCAGAATCGACCGGGCGATGGCGAGCTTCTTTTTGATCGCCCTGTCGCCGGGATGCCGTTTGGCTTTGGCTTGAAGCCGGCGCACTTCGGCCTCGGCTATTTTGGGTTCAACGATGCGAGTGCCGCCGAAAACGACGATGGTTGATTCAATCTTCTCCTGCTGCAAAATGATCTCGGGCTTCATCATCTCGACCTGCAGGCGGAAAGGACGGGCGTAGTCTTCCGACATGAAATCGTTGTCATAATAGGAAATGCGATAGGCCGACGACCGCTTGAGCCGCTGCACCATGCGCGCCCTGTCCTTGTTGGTAAGTTTCGCCATTTATCTTCCGGCTCCTGTGTTGCACTGTTCATCTATCACCAGGCCCGGCGGAGGTCAGGCACCACCGCGAAGCCCGTGAAAGAAGGTAAAACATCGATCTTTTCTGCGAAAAACAGATATCGTGGGGACAATATAGTGCCGACCGGCGGTCTCGTCACCTGGTTTTTTCACCCGGTCGGCGGCGCGGTACATCGAGGGTCGAAACCGACGATGCCCTGTATCCCGGCTATCAGGTCGGAGTCTTCTGTTGCTCGAGATAGTCCACGATCGAGATATCTTCCGGAGTACCGAGGCTGACTTCCAGCGACTGAGCGGCTTTGACCCACGGGTGATCGGGTGTTACGAGGCGCAATTTGCCGGCCACGTCACCGATAGGTACGGATCCCATGTTCTGGCCCTGCAAGCCGATCATTTGACCGAATTCTCCCCGGGCGACCAGATGCACCGCTTCGGTGCCGAAGCGTGTGGCCAGCAGGCGGTCGTGGGCCGTGGGTGAACCGCCGCGCAGGAGATGGCCGAGAATGGTGACCCGACATTCGATATTCGTCAAGCCTTCGATCTGCGAGGCGACCTGATGCGAGACGCCTCCAAGGCGAATGGCATCGGGCGAGTTCTTGACCATGCGATGTACGACCATTTCCCCGCCGGCCACCTTCGCCCCTTCGCCAACGATAATGATAGAAAAAGTCTTACCGCTGGCGTTGCGAGCCCGGACGGCGTCGCAAACGGCTTCGATATCGTAGGGGAACTCAGGGATAAGGATGATATCCCCACCGCCGGCAAGCCCCGAGGCAAGCGCCAGCCAGCCGGCATAGCGCCCCATGACCTCCACAATCATCACGCGGTGATGCGACTGGGCGGTGGTGTGGATTTTGTCAATGGCATCGGTCGCGGTGGCCACGGCGGAATCGAAGCCGAAGGTCACGTCGGTGCCGACCAGATCGTTGTCAATAGTCTTGGGAACGCCCACCACGGGCAGGCCTTTTTCCATCATGCGGGCGGAGGCCGCCATGGTGCCATCGCCGCCGATGGCGATAAGAACATCCAGACCCAGCGACTCGAAATTTCGCAGTGCCTGCGTGGAGCGATCCAGGTAAATGTAGTCATCATTCTGGAGCACCGGGAAATGGAAGGGATCGGCCCGATTGGAGGTGCCGAGAATGGTCCCGCCAGTGGCCAGGATTCCCGAAACATCGGCCGATCTCAGAACCCGATGACGACCCTCGATAAGTCCTTCATAACCATCGAGAAAGCCGATCACTTCCAGATCATAGTCATTGCGCGCCGTTCTTACCACGGCCCTGATGACGGCATTGAGGCCGGGACAATCGCCCCCACCGGTCAGAACGCCAATTCTTGATATTGATTTCTTCATAATTCCAAGCTAGATAATCGTATCACATTTTAAAACAAAAATTTATAGTTGCAGGAGACCAGCCCATCATGATATTTTCGGCAACAGCACAGAACACTTAAGCGCCTATATCGTCATACCCCATTGCATTACAGCTATATACGGCCGCGATGGTAATATTATTGTTGATTTAGGCGATAATTATTGATAGTCAGTAGGGTTACGAGATAACCCGGATATTTGCCAATTTACATAGGATCGTCAATGCGTGTTAAACAGTTCCTAGTCCTGCCAAAACTCCCCGAGCGCATCAGGCCGCTACAGGAGTTGGCGCAAAATTTATGGTATTCATGGAATTGGGATCTGGTAAAGCTGTTCATACGGCTGGATCCTGAGATGTGGGAAGCCTGCTACCAGAACCCGGTCAAGATGCTGTCCCGCCTGCCTCAGGAATCGCTGGTGAAGGCCTCCGAAGACGACGGCTTTGTGGCCAGCCTCAACCGGGTGCTTCAGAGATATCGCGATTACCTCGAGCGCAAAAAATGGTTTGATTACCAGCACGGCGACAGTAAAGAAAACACCATCGCTTATTTTTCGCTGGAATACGGCCTTGACACGGGCCTGCCGGTCTACTCTGGCGGTCTCGGAGTTCTTTCGGGCGATACGCTCAAGTCCGCTTCCGATCTGGGCCTGCCCATGGTGGCGGTGGGGTTGCTCTACCGCTATGGATATTTCCGGCAGTTCCTCTCCAGTGACGGCTGGCAGCAGGAACGCTATGAAGAGAACGATTGGTACCATATGCCGGTGCAGCTGGTCAAAGATGCAAATGACCGGCCCCTGCGCGTGTCCGTCGATATCGACGGCACCCCGGTCCAGATACAGATCTGGAAAGTGCGGGTGGGAATTCTGCCGCTCTATTTGCTGGACACCAACATCCCCGAGAATTCTTCCAAGTTCCGTGAGATAACTTCGGTCCTCTACGGTGGCGACAAGGATATGCGTATCCGCCAGGAGATAGTCCTTGGCATTGGCGGGGTACGCGCCCTGCGAGCCATGAATTTCGATCCCTTGGTCTACCACATGAACGAGGGTCACTCGTGGTTTTTGACCCTCGAACGGATTCGCACCCTGATGCAGGACCAGAAACTCAGTTACGCCGAGGCCGCCCAATTCGTCTGGGGTACAACGGTTTTCACGACCCACACCCCGGTGCCGGCCGGCAACGAGCGCTTTGAACCGGTGCTGGTGCATCGCTACCTGGGCAGTTTCACGGCCGAACTCGGTATCAGCTGGAAGGAATTCCTGTCCCTGGGGCGAGTTTTTCCCGAAGACGAGACCGAGACGTTTTGCATGACCGTCGCCGCCCTGAAACTGGCGGCTTTCGCCAACGGCGTATCGAAACTCCATGGTGAGGTGTCACGGGAGATGTGGCACAATATCTGGCCGGATCTGCCGCGCCGTGAGGTCCCGATCAAGTCGATCACCAACGGTGTCCATCCGGCCTCGTGGATCTCCCACGACATGAATGAGCTGTATGAATCCTACTTCGGCGCGACCTACGTCGAGAAATCGGGATCGCCGGAGATCTGGTCCCAGGTCCATCGCATCCCCGACGCCGAGCTGTGGCGCATTCACAATCGCCGCCGCGAACGCCTGGTGTTTTTCGCCCGCAAGCGCCTGCGCCATCAGCTTATCCGCCGGGGCGCCTCGCAACTCGACATCCAGGGCGCCGACCAGGTCCTCGACCCGCAGGCCATGACTATCGGATTCGCGCGCCGCTTCTCGACCTACAAACGCGGCAACCTGATCTTCTCCGACATCGAGCGCCTGGCCCGCATGATTCACGATGAGAAACGGCCGATACAACTGATCATCTCGGGAAAGGCCCACCCGCTCGACAATCCCGGTAAGGAAATCATCAAACTGCTTATCGGGTATGCTTCCGAAGAGCGCTTCCGGAGCCGGATAATCTTTCTGGAGGATTACGACATCAACGTCGCCAGGTATCTCGTCCAGGGAGTGGATGTCTGGCTCAACACCCCGCGCCGGCCGCTGGAGGCCTCGGGCACCTCGGGAATGAAAGCCGCCCTCAACGGCGTCCTGAACCTTTCGGTACTGGATGGCTGGTGGGTTGAAGGCTACAACCAGGATACCGGCTTCAAGATCGGCAGCGGTGAGGAGTACACCAATGTCGAAATGCAGGATCACCTGGACGGCGACATGCTCTATAACACTCTCGAGCGGGAGGTTATTCCGCTCTTTTACGATCGCAACGAAATCGGCCTGCCATCGACATGGATCGCCAAGATGAAGGCGGCCATTCACATGGCCGGTGAAAACTTCTCCTCCGCACGCATGCTCATGGATTACACCAATGACTTCTATACCAGGGCCATTGATGTCGGCTGCCGCATGAAAGCCGACGATCACCGCATGACGCGGGAGACCACAGCCTGGCTCAGCCGCATGGCGGCCGGCTGGGACGCCATCGCCATCAAGGATGTTCAGGTCCCGGATCTCGGGAGCACCCTCTTCGTCGGTCAGAAGTTCCCGGTTACCATCAAGGTACACCTCGGTCAGATTTCGCCGGACGATATTGAAGTCCAGGTGGTGGCCGGCCGCCTGACGTCGCAGGAACGGATCCTCGAGTACAACCCGGTGGCCGCAACCAAGGCCGACGTCGAAGACGGTGTTTGCACCTTCACGTCCGAGGTTACCTGTGAGCAATCGGGACGCTTCGGCATCACCGCCCGCATACTCCCCAAAAACGACTGGATGCCGCACACGATAAAACCGAAGATGATCAGCTGGTGGTAACACCACCTGTTACAGATACTGCCTGAGGGCACAGAAACCGGTCCCTATATATATGAGGGGCCGGTTTTTTCGCTTCCGCATTGTTATTTTTTTGAAACATACCCGCCTGCCATACGTTTTGATCAAAATGAGCCCCGGCTGCCCCGGCGGTGGGGTTTGTCCGCCAACCTTGCAGGTCCGTGTGTAAATGAAGGTTACAGAAGAATCAAATACTTCCGCCTACTTGACTTTTCATTGGCTCGGTCTTTTATTCGCAGTCAAACGCGACTACGACAACTACATTCTATACGGAGGCTACTATGCGAAAAGGTTTTCGCTGGCTGATGCTTACATCGGTCATACCGGTACTTCTTTTGGTACCGGCTGTGCTTGGCTTCGATTTTTCGGAACTTGAAGAAGCCGTTTCCGAATTCACCCTTGACAACGGACTGAAAGTCCTGGTCATGGAGAAACACGACGCCCCCGTGGCATCATTTATAACCTATGCCAATGTCGGCGGTGTTGACGACCCTAAGGAGTATACGGGTTTGGCCCACATGTTGGAACACATGGCCTTCAAAGGCACCTCGACCCTGGGCACCGAGGACATCGACAAGGAACTCGCGGCCATGAAGGTCGAAGACTCGATCTTCTACCTCCTGCGGGCCGAGCGTAAGAAGGGCCTTCAGGCCGATACTACTCGCCTGGCCGAACTCGAAAAGGCTTTTGACGAGGCTATCGACGCCGCCCGCGAGTATGTAGTACCCAACGCCTTCGACCACATCCTGGAAACCGAAGGCGGCACGGGACTAAACGCAGGCACCGGTAAGGACCAGACAATGTACATGGTCAGCCTGCCGTCGAATAAAGTCGAATTGTGGATGGCCATGGAGTCGGAACGTTTCCTGCATCCGGTCCTGCGCGAGATGTACAGCGAACGCAAGGTTATTGCCGAGGAACGGCGCCAGACACTCGAGAACAACCCCATCATGCGCACTATCGACGCCATGCAGTCGGCCGCTTTCACGGCCCATCCCTATGGCATCTCCATTGTCGGTCACATGTCCGACATCCAGAACTATACCCGTGATGCCGTCCTGGATTATTTCCACGAGCATTATGTACCGTCCAATCTGATAATCTCGATCGTCGGCGATGTTGACCCCGACCAGATTCACAAGATGGCCAAAAAATACTGGGGTCGCCTGCCCTATTCGCCGCCACCGGAACCGGTAGCGACCATAGAACCCGAACAGCTGGGTGAACGACGCGTCAACCTTGAGGACCCGGCGCAGCCGCTGTTTATCGTAGGCTATCACGTTCCTCAGAGCACCCATCCCGACTTTCCCGCGCTGGAAGCGCTGGCCGACTATGTCGGCTCGGGACGAACCTCACTTTTGCACAAGAAGCTGGTCAAAGAAGATAAGATTGCCGCCAACACCGGTGTCTACCTGGGCTGGCCGGCAAGTAAATACCCCTGCCTCATGTTCGCCTATGCCATGCCGTCACCGGGGCATACCAACGAAGAGTGTGAAGAGCAGATCCTGGCAGAGCTCGAAAGGACCAAGACGGAGTTGATCCCGGCCGAAGAGGTCGAGAAGATCAAGGCCCGCGCGAAGGCTCAGTTCATCAACCGTCTCTCCAGCAATGTCGGCCTGGCGATGCAGCTGGCCTCGTACCAGAACGACCTCGGTGACTGGCGGGAAATGTTCCGCGAGCTGGACCGTATTAATGCCGTGACGCCTGAGGATATCCAGCGCGTCGCCCAGGAATACATCCAGGTCAAGAACCGTACCGTGGCAAAACTTAACACTATCGAAAGCTAGGCAGAGGGTTTCACAATGACGAAGCTGTTCAAATTACTGTCTCTGGGGGCTCTCCTGCTGGTCATGTGCAGTATGCCTGTCATGGCCCAGGACGTCTCAAAATTAGACTTCCCCAAACTAAACAAACTCAACATTCCCGAGGTCGAGCGAGTTACGCTCGACAACGGCATGCGACTTTACCTGCTCGAGGACAAGGCCCTCCCCGTTTTCAACATTTCCGTCCGCGTTAACTGCGGCTCCTACCTCGAGCCGGCCGACAAAGTCGGCCTGGCCGGGCTCTGCGGCCAGGTTATGCGCACCGGCGGCACCCAGAAATGGACCGGCGACGAAATCGACGAGATGCTCGAAGGAATCGGCGCCTCGGTCGAGACGGGTATCGGTCTCGCCTCCGGCACGGGATACATAAACGTTCTCAGCGAGTATACCGACCTGGGCCTTGAGGCCCTCTCTCAGGTCATGCGTTACCCGGCTTTTGATGAGGACAAGATCGACCTCGCCAAAGTTCAGGAGCGCTCGAACATCTCGCGCCGCAACGATGATCCTTCAACTATCACCCGGCGGGAATTCGTCAAGCTGATTTACGGCGCCGACTCACCGTATGCCCGCCATACGGAGTACGAGACCGTCGACAACATCACCCGCGACGACCTGGTCGCCTTCCACAAGACCTTCTACCACCCGGAGAACGTCCAGATGGCCATCTGGGGCGACTTCGACCGCGACGAGATTGTTGCCAAGGTCAAGTCCTTTTTCGGCGATTGGAAACGTGGTAATATTCCGGTGCCACCGCTTCCCAAGGTGAACTACAACTGGCGCTCCAAGGTATACTACATCCACAAGCCCGATGCCGCCCAGTCGTACGTGCGCGTCGGACACCTCGGCGGCCTCGCTACCGATCCCGACTACACCGACCGGATCGTCATGAACTCGATCATGGGCGGCGGTTTCGGAAGTCGCATCACCGATAATGTTCGCACCAGGCTCGGCCTGGCCTATTCCACCGGTGGGCGATTCATCTCCAACTTCTCGTATCCCGGGTATTTCTTCGCACTGGCATCGACCAAGCCGCAGAGCACCATCTTGGCGACGACGGAGATGATGACGCAGATCAAATCCATGCTCACCGATCCTCCGACCGAAGAGGAAATGAAAAAGGGCAAGGACGGCTACCTTAACTCCTTTGTCTTCAATTTCGACAGCCGTCGCGAAGTCATCAATCGCATGATGAACTACGATTTCTACGGCCTGCCGGAGAACTTCCTGCAACTCGAGAAGGAAGGCGTGGAGAAGGTAACGCCGGAGGCGGTCATGGCCGCAGCCAGGAACAACCTGCGACCGGACGAGATGATCGTGGTGGTCCTGGGTAACGCCGACGATTTCGACGCCCCGCTTGAGAGCCTCGGCCTCGGCCCGGTCGACACCGTGGATATCACGATCCCTTCCGGGGAAAAGAAGGCCGAGCTGGCCATCACACCGGAGAACATCGAGAAGGGCATGGCGCTTCTGAACATGGCCTGTGAAGCCGGCGGCGGCCTCGACGCCTACAAGGGCATCAAATCCGTCCAGCAGACCGGCACCCTGACCCTTTACATGAGTGGTCAGGAATTGCCTATCTCGGTCAATTCAGTCGAAGTCTTCCCCAGCCAGGAGCGAATGGAGATGAATATCATGGGCCGCACCATGTATCAGATCCGTAACGGCGACGGCGGCTGGAAGACCAGCCAGATGACCGGTGAACTGGTGGCCATGACTCCCGAGGACATCGCCGACTCTGATAAAGAGTGGATGCGCAACACCTACCACATTTTCCAGAGTCTCGAAGATCCCTTCTATCGCGGCGTTTACGATGGTGAAGGCGAACTCGAGGGAACCCCGGTGACGTGGGTTGCCCTGGTTGACGAGAAGGACGAAGCGTTCTGTCGTCTGGCTTTCGCCAATGACAGTCACCTGTTGGTCGGCCGCAAGTACTGGGGCGCTTCGGCCATGGGTGAGGGCGAGCTGGAGACGATCATGTCCGGCCACACCGAGGTCAACGGCCTGCAGATTCCCATGCAGAGTGTCACCAATATGAATGGTCAGAAGGTTCTGCAAACCCAGGCGTCGGAGTATATAATTAACGGCGACGTCCCGGCCGGGTCATTTGAGAAACCCGAGTTATAGACTGAAATACGATTCTATCATGACAATACAGAGCCGGCATTTCGCCGGCTCTTTTTTTGGGCGCGTGCGGTGGTGATATCGGATGTCCGGACTGGCAAAGATTGGGGACACTCCCTATTTCATAACCTACATGTTTGGGATCGGTCCGCCGCCACCTTGTAGTGATTGCTGACGGCGCGATGAAACAGCGCCGGCGCTAGAACTCTCCAGGGAACATCGACACGGGCCGGGTACTTTTACCCGGCCTTTTCGTATTCACGATGCGGCCGCCCGGGTAGGACTATAGCTTTTTCATACAAGCACTTAGCGATTTCCGGCCGTCCCCCCCTCAGCGATTCCGGAGGCCGAAAGAGCTTGCCAGCCGGGGACATTTTTAGTAAGTTCGGAGCTTATCCTGGGTGTTATGTGTGGGTATCATCGAACACTCCGGTCATCAGATTCGTCAGTGTGTAGGAAAAATATCGAAACAATCGGGTGGTGTGGGTCATGAAAGAAATGTGGATAAGATCGATTCTTGTATTGCTCGTAATACTCCTGACATCGGCTTCTGCCTGGGGTCGCAACGACATAAACGCTGATCCGTCGAAGGGACAGATACCTTCCCAGTCGGCGGCGTCTCCGGCCCAGGTTATTGTCGGCCACCGCATCGGACAGATAGAACTGGGCGTCAACAACAACGGCACCTTCGGCACCGGTTTTCGAGGCGGCCCCGCCTCGGATTACTTTACCGGCGACCAGGTTCCATCATGTGACTATCCCAGAGGATCGAATATCCAGTACCTCTTCGCCGGCGCTCTCTGGATTGGCGCCGTTGTCGGTCGCGACACACTGGTCTCGGTGGGCGCCGACGGCTGGAGTTTCGTTCGCGAATTGGCCCCCGACGCCGCGCCTTTCGGCCTGCCCAAGAAGCGGTCCATTCGGGATCCGAACAGCCCTCTTTACCAGGATGCGATTTCCGAAGAAGACTACAGCATGGTCTATATGGATACCCTGACCGCCGGAGTCGGCACCGACTATTTCGGTCGGCCTCATCGTCCCCTCAACATCGAGGTTACCCAGAACTCGTACGCCTGGTCTTATTCCTATGCCGAGGACTTTATCCTCTTTGACTACCAGATTAAGAATATAGGTACGCAGTTGCTCAAGGAAGTGTACATGGGTGTTTACGTCGATGCCGATGTCTGCTTCGATTGCGACAACACCAACGGGGCGGCCGACGACCTTTGTGGTTTTCTCTACACCAACCCCTCGAATTACGGCGGCTGTGACTTCATCGATACGACTTTCACGGCCTGGATCGCGGATGATGACGGCAATTTCCGCGAACAGACTCAGGCCAAAGATGTCACGGCGACGCGCATTGTCCGCACGCCTTCGGACTCACTGGCGGTGTCTTTCAACTGGTGGATAAGCAACGGCAACGCTTCCCTGGATTTCGGACCCAGGCACCGTTCGCCCAACCTTCGCGACCTGCGCACCGGCGGCATGGGTACACCGGAGGGTGACGTGAACAAATACGCGTTCATGCGCAACGGCGAGTTTGATTACGACCAGGCCATAACCGCCACAATTCAGCCTTCCGACTCGCTCTGGTTGTATCCGAACCAGGAGCAGGCCGGATCCTTCGCCACCGGTTTTGATACTCGCTACCTGTTGTCCTTCGGACCGTTCGAGGTCCGCCCCGGTCAGACCCTGCCGATTTCGCTGGCCTACGTGGCCGGCGCCGACTGGCACCAGGTTCCGGACAACGAAGAGAACCTGCCCGACGACCCCGATGCCTACTACGCGAACATTAATTCCAACGATCTTGCCACCAACGCCACCTGGGCCTCGTGGATCTACGACAACCCAGGCGTCGATACCGACGGCGACGGTTACTTCGGAAAAAGTCGGGTCTGTTGCCTGGATTCGAGTATTTCGGACCTCGACACTATTTCGGAAGAGCCCCTGGTCATTGACACTACCTGGCTCTACGGCCTGTGCGATACGTTCTTCTACGAAGGTGACGGAGTTCCGGATTTCGTCGGCGCCTCTCCACCGCCCGCACCCGAGTTCTGGCTGGAACCGACCGAGGACGCCATTCGAGTGCGCTTCAACGGCCTGCGCTCGGAGACCACTAAGGACGTTTTTTCCAAGCTGAGAGACTTCGAGGGCTACCGCGTGTATTTTTTTCGCGACGACTGCGCTTCCAGTTTCGCTCTCGTGGCTTCCTATGACTTCTATGATTACAATAAATTCGTATACAATCCGAACCTCTTTGGC
>CAZVUZ010000005.1:15073-46096 GCA_964630485.1 uncultured Ignavibacteriales bacterium | reverse complement strand
GTCCCTCTGACGATCGGCAACTGGTGGAGCTACGAGGTCACCGAATTCAATCAATCGGGTACAATTGTCGACGAATACGACACCACAGCCACAATCAGCGGCGACACTCTCATCGGGGATTCAACATGGTTCTTCCTTGAGGGTGAGATCGGCGGGCTGAGCGGTATCGTCACCAATATGGATAACGGCACGTGGTCGTTTCTCCCCGACAGCACACCCTCCGAGGCGCTGGTTCTGAAATACCCGGCAACTGTCGGCGACGCCTACCCGTACTATGACGTGACGGTGCATATCGATGCCATTGACGCCCCGGTGACGGTCCCGGCCGGAACGTTTTCTTGCTATTACTACAGGCTGACAGCGCCGATTGTGGGAACGGTGGGCAAAATCTGGGCGGAACCGAATGTCGGCATTGTCAAGGCGGAGACGTACGACCTGTACATTTTCACGGTGTATCTCAAGACACGGGCGGAGTTGCTTTCGTACGGCCTGGTGGTGCAATAGCCCGAAGACTCGGGGGCGGACCGCACTACTTTTCCTTGCGAAACCAGTAGAACGGCTGAAGAAGGTGGCGCAGGCGTTGACCGCTGGCCTGGATAGGCAATCCCTGATGGGCCATCCGCACATCTTCAACTGTGTAGAAGGCGTTGGGGTTAAACTCCTGGATAATTGATATAATTTCGTTGAGGGCCGATCGCTTGACGACCGTGAAGATCACCTTGACGTCTTCCCTGGCACCGTGAGCATCGACATGGGTGACCCGGTGACCGCGCTCAGTGAGGTGATTGATGAGTGCATCGGCCGTCGTCTTGGTGACAATCCGCACCAACAAGGTGCCGATACGGAGTTTCCGTTCGATAGTCATGCCGACATAGGTACCGGCTGCAAACCCGGCCGCGTAGGCGAAGTAATTCTCAATCGAGTTCAGGTTTTGCATTACCTGGCCGATAGCCAGAAGCCAGATTACGATTTCCAGGAACCCGAGGATTGACGCCATACCGCGCATACTGCGGGCAACAAGAATGATGCGCAGGGTGCCGAGCGATACGTCGAGTATCCTGGCCACAAAGATCAGCAACGGGATAACGTACACCGGCAGGGTGCCAATTTCAATCAACGCCATAGTATTCATCTTTATCCGCCTCCAGAACTTTTCAGGGCGACCTCATATAGGCACGGCGTCGATGATTGTCAACGACTTTCGACCGTAAACTGCGGGCCGGCCTGGGTCCTCACAATACCGCTTGTAAATCACCTCGCACAACGGTTAATTGTCGACCATTATGAGACGGTCATCGCTGTTTTTACTGCTGTCGGTTTTCTTCTGGGGGCTGTCCTATATAGCTATCAAAATTGTCCTGCGTGAGCTCGAGCCCGTGGAGATGATCTCGGCCCGGTTTCTCATCGCTACGACCGTCCTCTACGCCATCATAAAGGCCAAAGGGCTGCGCCTCTGGCCCGTCGAGAAACACGGCAAACTCATTATAGCCGCCTTTCTGGTCTTTCTGCATTTCTGGGTCATGGCGACCGGGATGAAAGAGGCCTCGGCCTCGGGCAGCGCCTGGATTCTCACCACCGCCCCGATTTTCATAGCCGTTTTGTCCTGGCTTTACCTCAAAGAACCCTTTACGGGCCGCCAGTGGCTGGGGTTGCTCATCGCCTGCCTCGGTGTGGTAGTCCTGACGGCCAACGGTAAGCCCTCGAACCTGGCCTGGATAAACTCCCGAGGTGAGGTCATTGTTTTCATGTCCTGCATCACCTGGGCTCTCTACACTGTCGCCACCCGCGACATCACCGCCCGCGTCAACGCTCTCGTGGCAACTTTTTACATGACCGCCGTGGCCGGCCTGGTGTTCGTACCCTACACCCTCCTCACCAGCGGACCGGCGATATATTTTGATATGCACTGGGAAACCGCCGTGGCCCTCGTTTTCCTGGGCGCCTTCTCCCTCGCCATCGCTTTCTGGCTCTGGGCGGAAGGACTGGCGCGGCAAAAGGCCGCCGAGGTCGGCATGTACCTGTACATCGAACCCCTCTTCACTACCGCCGGCGCCTGGATAATTCTCGGGGAAGGCATCACCGTCTGGCTCATAATCGGTGCCGCTCTTATTTCCGCCGGCGTATATTTTGCGCAACGCACGGGCAGATTGACTTTGAGAGAACACGATGTTTAATTGAAGTCGATCTCGGAACCTTCCGAATTACTACAAACAGGGGGCCGGAATAAGTTCGGCCCATTAATCCCGGTAAATTGGAACCGCCGGACCGTGAAACCCGTTTCACATTAACAGGACACCAATGAAGACAAAAAGTGTCTGCCATTACATATTCGTCTGTAACCTGGTCCAGGAGGAATAACTGTGTCGAATACCGCTAGTTTGAGGATTCTGTCCTCGCCCGCAATGCTTACCCTCACCGTTCTAATCGCCCTTCTTGGGCTGGCCCTGTCCGCCTCGGCGGTATCGCCATCCCCGGAACTGCTTGAACAATTGCGCGCCGACGGCCGGCTACAGGAAGTTGCAGATCGTCTAAACAGCGCCCGCGATCGCGGTGTCTGGACCGCCCAGGCGGCCCTTCGCGATAGCAAGGATCCCGACAACCAGGCCCTGAGTTTCGATCCCGCAAACCCGGACACTTTCAGGGTAATCGTGCTCCTGGCCGATTTCAGCGATAACCCGGCCGATGGCGGTTCCATCTATGGTACCACCGCCGATTTCCAGCACCTGCTCTTTTCTTTTGATGAAAACGACAACCATTACTCGATGGCCGAGTTCTACCGCGACAACTCCCACGGGGGATTCATCCTGCTCGGCGATGTTGCCGGTTGGTACCGCCTGCCCCAAACCTACGATTATTATGTCCAGGGCAATACCGGCTTCGGCAGTTACCCCAATAATGCCCAGAGAATGACCGAAGACGCGGTGCTGGCCTCCGACGCCGATGTCGACTACTCTCTTTACGACAACGACGGCAATGGCTGGATCGACGGCCTGTTCATAATTCATGCCGGCCCCGGCGCCGAGCAAACCGGTAGTGATTACCAAATCTGGTCGCATCAGTGGTCGATGGTGAGCACCCTCAATCTCGATGGTGTCAATATCCGCGACTATTCGACCGAGCCGGAAGAATACGCCGGCGTCGGATTGATAACCATGGGTGTCTTCGCGCATGAGTACGGCCACGTCCTGGGATTACCAGACCTTTACGATACCGATTATTCATCCTCAGGCATCGGCGACTGGTCCCTCATGGCCGGCGGCAGCTGGAACTACTCCGGCGAATACCCGGCCTATTTTGACGCCTGGTGTAAAAAGGAACTCGGGTTCACGGCCGTCAACAATATCGATTTCAACCAGACGAATGTTGAGATCCCCTCCAGCGCATACAATCCCATCGCGTTCCGCGTCTGGGAAAACGGCGTGGTCGGCAACGAGTATTTCCTCGTTGAGAACCGGCAGTCAACCGCCCTGGATAAAGGCATTCCCGGCTCGGGTTTGCTGATAATGCACATTGATGAATCGGTCGGGGGTAACTCCGACGAGAATCACCCGCTGGTAGCTATCGAGCAGGCGGACGGTCTTTTCCAACTCGAGGCCAAGGCCAATTCGGGTGATGGCTGGGATGTCTGGTCGGCGACGACGAAAACGGATTTCGACGACCTCTCGAGCCCTGACACTCGCAAATACAGCAGTGTCCAGACGCGGGCGGCGGTGTGGAATATCAGCGCCTCCGATTCGGTTATGACGGCCAATTTCGACATTGACTATTCCCATGCCCGTCTCGAATTGCAAAGCGGCAACTTCTCCGACGCCATTTTCGGCAACAACAACGGTATCGCTGAAATCGGCGAGAGCATCGCCTTTACGTTCACCGTTCAGAATCTCTGGCTCGACGCTACCAATGTCACGGCCACCATGACTTCGGACAACAACGACATCATCTTCGATGTCCCGACCGTAAATATCGGCACTGTCTTCGGCGCCGGCGGAACGGGAGACAACCTTTATATTCCGATTTCGTTTACGGTTCCGGCCGATTTTATTCCCTGCATCGACTCCTTCTACCTCGAGGTGGGTTCGGACAATCCTTTTGATACGAAGCTCTTCGGATTCGAACTGCACATCGGAACGCCCAATGTCCTCGTGATCGACGACGACAACGGCGCCGCCTGGGAAGAGTTCGTAACGGGTCAGCTGTATAAACGCCGCATCCCCTTCGACGTTTACGACAAAGCTTCCGAGGGCTCCCCGGCGGACACGACCCTGAACGGATACCCGATCGTGATCTGGCTGACCGGCGAAGACCGGGTCGACGTTTTGTCCGCGGCCGATGTAACGGCCATGGAATCGTTCATGGATAACGGCGGTTTCCTGTTTCTGACCGGCCAGACCATTGTCAAAGAACTTAACGGTGATGACCCGACATTTTTGAGCGACTACCTCCGGGCACAGTACGACACGGATTATCTTTTCCCGCTGATGCTGGGAGTCGACGGCTCGCCTATCGCGGACGGCATCAAGATCCGCTACGGCACAACCACGAATCAGACCAACCCGCAGGTCATGACCGCCGTCAACGGCTCAGTCGGGGCCTTCACACTACCCAGTGGCCAGCTCACGGGCCTGACTTATGACGGTGCCTATAAGCTGGTGTTGATGAGCTTCGGGTTCGAGGCCATCTCGAACCAGTTCGCCGCCAGCGGCTATGCCACTCAGGACACCGTCTTCGGACGCATCCTCGATTTCTTCAGCCTGGACACGTCCTCTCTGAATCCGACCGTGACGGATGTCGCCGTACCGGACGCCTCCGAGATCCTGCGCCTGACCGACCACATGCCGACTTTTTCATGGAGCACCGTGGATACCACTGCCAACGCCATCCAGATGTACCAGGTATCCGTCGGCACCGGCAACCTCTGTTTCAACAGCGATAACATGTGGTCGCCGGACGTTTATACCGGTTACGACACGATGGTCGCCTATGCCGGCGCGACGCTCGAGGACGGTGAGCTTTACGTCTTCCGCGCCCGGGCCAACAACGGCGACACCTGGTCCGACTGGAGCGATCTGTGGTTCCATATGAATGCCGTCGGCAACCCGGGCTTCGGCGCCGAACCGATCAACGACATCTGGGTCAACAGCTCCTCACCGGTTTTGAAGGTTACCAACTCGGTAGACCCCGACGAAGATGTGCTCACTTACAGTTTCGAGATTTATGCCGACGCCGCCCTCACCATGTTGGTGGCCTCGGTTGACGGCGTAACCCAGGCCACCCCGACGACGGCCTGGACGGTTGATGTTACCCTTGACGAACACCAGCAGTACTTCTGGCGGAGTCGGATCTTCGACGGCTATGAGTATTCCGCTTACACCGACGTCGAATCGTTCTACGTCAACGGCGTCAACTCTCCCCCGGCCGAGTTCATCCTCCTGGAGCCGGCGGACACGGATACGCTGGTTGAAGCCACCCCAATGCTGGTCTGGGAATCGACCACCGACGAAGATCCGTGGGACGTTTTCAGCTACACGGTGTGGGTCTCGGACGATCCGTCCTTTACGACATACGATGAATACACCGACATACAGGACACCACCTTTGTCCTGCCGTTCGCACTCGACGGCGGTCAGGAGTATTACTGGCAGGTCCTGGCGGCCGACAGCGGCGGCGCGAGCACCTGGTCCGGCAGCACCTTCAGTTTCTACCTCGAATCGCTGAGTTGCTGTAATTTGCGCGGTGACATTGACCGCAGTGGCGGACTGCCCATCGACATCGGCGACCTGGTTTACCTGGTGGACTACATGTTCACCTTCGGTCCGGCGCCGGAATGTATAGAGGAAGCGGACATCAACAGTGACGGCTCGGAGCTGATCGACATCGGCGACCTCGTTTACCTCGTGGATTTCATGTTCACCTTCGGCCCGGCTCCCGGCCCGTGTTTCTAACAACGTAAATTCGACTTAATCGGTAGCGGCGGCGGATCACAACAATCCGCCGCCTTTCTTTTGGTCACTTCCCGTTGGAGCAAGCAGGACCGCACAGCGGTTGCCAGGACCGCCTCGCGGTGTTATAATCGGACAGCCACAACGTCTTTGATAGATCCCAGTCACCACCGGAGTGAAGATGCAAAACAAAGAACGAGAGATAACGGACCGCAAAGCCATTGATGACATCATCCGCAGATCGCGGGTTTGCCGCCTGGGACTTTCCGACGGCGACCGCCCCTACATTATTCCCCTTTGCTTCGGATATCGGAACGGCCGGCTGTACTTTCACACCGCTGACCGCGGCCTGAAGATCGATATTCTCAAAAAGAATCCCCGAATTTGTTTCGAGTTCGACATCGACGCGGAAGTTATAGACGGAGGCGAGAAGGCGTGCAAATTCTCGATGCGATACCGTTCGGTCATTGGGTTTGGCAGAGCTTTTTTTATCGAGGACCTCCCCACGAAAATCGAAGCCCTCGACGCCATCATGGAGATTTACTCCGAAGGTGAATTCGAATACCCCGAGAAGTCCGTTGAGAAGACAACGTTCATTGGTATTGAGATTGAGTCTATGACCGGCAAGATGTCGGGCTACTCCGCCGACTAACACCGCAGAGCCGGGCCGTGGACAAGTGGGCCAGGAATAATATAATTCCAGCGGTGACGCCTTGACCGGCAAGACCGACTTCGCTATATTAGAGAGAACCTGAAACGGGGAAGGTTTTCTTGATTACCAAATTAATTACTCTAATTGCGGTCGGACTGTGGCTATTGCTGCCCGGTTCCGCCTTGGCCGGGCTCGCAGGTATCTTCGCGGAAGCCTCTTTCTCGTTGAAGCATCTCGACGGCGTGGAGGAACACGATTCGAGCAGCTTTGACCTTACGGCGCCCGCCTTCAGCGACGTCATAGTAACTGAGAACTGAAGCAGCGTTGGAATCCTGCCGGTCAGGCCGGACAAATGGGGTTATAACCTCAGTTCCAGATACTTTGAAGGATTTTCGGCGACCGTAGGATATAGGATCTCACAAAAGTGGAGAGTCCGCTTGCACTTTGACACCTACTTCGCCCGCACCGGTGAGCAATCAATACCATGGGCCGCATCGGACGACGGGCCAAAGTCCGACTGGCACGGCTCAATTGAGTCCGTTTTCCGGTTCCGGCAACACGGTATTCAGGCGGGGTTAGAGCTTCATCCCGGCTGGTGGGGAATCTACCTGGTCCTTGGGGTTACGTTTACGCAGACTCGAGTCGATGCGATCCACACGCTCACCTGGTACCAGGGTGACGAGCGGTATCCCGACGATACGTATAACTATCGCCACCGACAGACCCAATGGGGCCGCACAAGCGCCATTGGATACGAGACCGGCCTGGCGGGACGCCTCCACCTGATCGCCACAATTGCGACGGAAAGACCGTCTTCGTCAGGAGGATTACGATTCAGTCTTGGCTTAAGGTATTACCCCTTCGGTCAACGCAACGCCACCGACTAGTGCAGTGACATGCGGCCCAGCAGGGCCAGGGCCTCGATGCGGGTCGGGGTCTCGCGCATCATGCCGCGGATCGCCGAAGTGACGATTTTGGAGCCGGGCTTTTTTATACCGCGCATGGTCATGCAGAGATGCTCGGCCTCGACCACGATGAGCACTCCCTTGGGGTGAATGGCCTTGAGAATCGAATCGGCAATCTGCGTGGTCATGCGCTCCTGCACCTGGAGACGGTGCGACAGTATTTCCACCACCCGCACCATGTTCGAGAACCCGGCCACTTTATCATTTTGCGGAATGTAGGCCAGGTGCACCCTGCCGAAGAACGGCAGGAGGTGATGTTCGCATAGGGAATGAAAGGAAATATCCTTGAGGATAATCATTTCGTCTTTGTTGGAGGTCGTGTATCGCTGAAGCTCCGTGGTGGGGTTCTCGGAGTAGCCATCCAGGGCCTCACTATAGAACTCGAAGAGCCGTTCCGGCGTCCTTATCAGCCCCTCGCGATCGGGATCCTCGCCGACACCTTCCAGTATCAGAGAAACGCCCTTTACGATTTTGTCGTGATCGATAGCCATCGGTTCAATTCTCCGGGCTGGGAACCGGCGTCTCCACCTGTTCCGTGTCACCGGAGGCTCCGCCGATGATAACATCCACCTCGCGACCATCGACAATTTCACGATCCAGCAATGTTTTGGCCAACAGGTGCAACTTGTCAAGATTCTTGGTCAAGATATCCCGGGCCACGCTCTCGGCCTCCTCGATAAGTTTGCGTACTTCCTCATCGATGATCACGGCCGAGGCCTCGGAGTAGTTTTTCTGCTGGGCCATTTCCCGTCCGAGGAAAACGTGTTCTTCGGTTTTGCCAAAGGTAACCGGTCCCAGTTTTTCTGACATGCCCCAATTGCAGACCATCTTCCGGGCCAGCTTGGTCGCCCGCTCGAGATCGTTACCGGCCCCGGTATCGAGCTGGTCGAAGACGAGCAATTCGGCCACACGGCCGCCCATCAACACGGCCAGGGTCGTCTCCAGATAGGCCTTGGAATGTGTATGACGTTCATCCACCGGCAACGACTGGGTAACGCCCAGTGCGAGACCGCGCGGGATGATGGTTACTTTATGAATCGGATCGGCCTTGGGCAGGAATTTGGACACCAGCGTATGACCGGCCTCATGGTAGGCAATGAATTCCTTTTCTTCGTCGGCAATCACGAGCGACTTGCGGGCCGACCCCATCAACACCTTGTCCTTGGCCTCTTCGAATTCATCCATGCTCACGGAGTCAAGATCGCGCCGGGCCGCCAGCAGAGCCGCCTCGTTGACCATATTGGCCAGATCGGCGCCGGACATGCCGGGTGTGCCACGGGCCAGCACCGACAGGTTAACATCATCGGCAAGCTTGATTTTCCGCACATGGACGCCGAGCACTCCCTCGCGGCCCTTGACATCGGGGATCGCCACGACGATTTGCCGGTCAAAACGTCCGGGGCGCAGAAGGGCCGGATCGAGGACGTCGGGACGGTTAGTGGCGGCCAGCAAAATCACGCCCTCATTTGATTCGAATCCGTCCATTTCAACGAGGAGCTGATTGAGGGTCTGCTCGCGCTCGTCATGGCCGCCGCCGAGACCGGCGCCGCGCTGCCGTCCGACAGCATCCATTTCATCTATGAAAATAATGCAGGGAGCATTGCGCTTGCCCTGATCGAAGAGGTCACGCACACGACTGGCCCCGACCCCCACGAACATCTCCACGAAATCGGAACCTGACATCGAGAAGAACGGCACCCCGGCTTCGCCGGCTACGGCCCGTGCCAACAGGGTCTTGCCCGTACCGGGAGGCCCCAGGAGCAAGGCACCCTTGGGTATCTTACCACCGAGTTTCTGGAACTTGGCCGGTTCCTTGAGAAAATCGATTATCTCACCCAGTTCCTCCTTGGCCTCGTCCGCCCCGGCGACATCGTTGAAAGTGACCCGCGGGCGCTCATCTGTGAGCAGTTTGGCCTTGCTCTTGCCGAACGAGAACAGGCCCTTGGGACCTGATGCACCCTGCATCTGGCGGATGAAGAACAACCAGATCAGAACGAGAATCACCCAGGGAGCCGCCGCCACAAGGATCGAAAAGAAGTCGGGACCCTTGACTTTGGCCACGACCTTGGTTCCCGTCTCCTGCAGTCGGTTCACCAATACGTAATTGACATCGGGGAAAGGGATTCGAGACCTGAAGCGGGCAAAGGACTTACTCGAAGGACTGGAGGAAAAAACCCGAGGTTCATTGAGACTGCCCTCGATCTCACGATCGGTAAAGGAGACCTCCGCTACGTTGCCATTCTCGATCTCCTGCATTAACTCGGAATAGGTTATCTCAACCGAATCCTGGCTGAAGCTGGCATAATAGGTGTAGGCGATGAATACCACGCCGAACAGGGCGACCCAGAATATGAGCGAACGCCCGGCGCCACGCCAGCTTGACGGCTCCTTTTTGTCGTCACCTTTGTCGTTAAACTTCAACTGAAAGCGTCCCTTGTTTTGATCTTTATCACTCACAAATTCACCATTTGCCTGTTACGTTCCTCAAAAGCCTTATACCCCGTCGGGCACGATAAATTCGCTCCATAATCCACTTATCGGTCACAATCCCCAATATCATTTGTCGATCATGCGCCCGATGAAGGGGAGGTTGCGATATCTCTGGGTGTTATCCAGCCCAAAGCCTATAACGAACTCATTTCCCACCGAGAAACCGCGGTACTTTATATCGATTTCCACCCGATGGCTGGCCGGTTTGTCAACCAGTGTAACAACTTCCATAGTTGCCGGTTCCAACTTTGCCAGCTTGCGCCGGATAGTGGTCACCGTGCGCCCCGTATCGACCACGCCCTCGACAATGAGCACGTGGCGGCCCTTGAGCGGAATCGGCACCGGGCTTCCAAAGATTATTTCGTCACTACGTTTGCGGCCCTTTTGATAAGAAGCCGCCGAGACAAACTCCAGTTCCATGGGTAGCTCGAGCTGGCGCATCAAATCCGACAGGAATACAACACAGCCCTTGAGCACCCCCAGCATGACAGGCGTCTCGCCGGCGTAATCCTCGGCAATCTGTCGGCCGAGTTCTTTGATGCGAGCCGCGATCTTATCCTGGTTCAGAAGAATCTCAAACGGCTTGAACTGCACTTTTTCTTCGGTGGGTGAATTCAATCGTCAACACCTTTCTCGTTGTGCGGTCAACCTTGACCCGATCAGCTATCTCGACACCGACCAGCCAGACTATACCCTTTATGTCACAGACCACCGGTATCTCATCTCTATAGACCCGGTGGATTTTTTTGTCCGTCAGGTAATCGCCGATTTTCTTGGTCCCTTTCATACCCAGGGGTACGAAGCGGTCCCCGGCTCTGATATTGCGCACCACCAGCGGCAATGTCAACTTATTCCGGTCGAGCGTCACCTGTTTGACTCGCCGCTGCCGAGCCACTTTGCCGCCGCGATAAACGGTCTCACGGCAACTAAAACGCAACTTAGGTTGCTCGATCTCGCAGTCCTTTTCGGGGCGCAACTCGCCCGAGAAACTGATCTCCGAGCGGCGATAGAAAACCAGCTTGCCTTCGGCCGTCACCGCCTGGACCTGGCCCGGCAGGGATACATTCCCCTGACCCGACATTCCCAGGACATCAAGACGATCGACAACCTTTTTATCCGGCGCCACGCCCGCCCCTGAAGCCTCTGTAAGGCAATATCTTAGCAGTCGCCGCCGGAGCCATATATCATAATGGCTATACACCTGTAAATCAAGCTCTAATTTCCCGCCGGCACTGAAGGATACCGCTTTGCCTACGGCTTTATCTACGACCTGCCGGAGATATTGTTCCTCCCCGGCCGCAGTCTCGGCCAGATTGAGCAGGGCGGTATCCACCGCCGGGTTGAGATGCTCACGGATATCGACCAGAAGCCGGTTGCGGATGTAGTTGCGGCTGTATGTGTTGGCGTTATTGGACTCGTCCACACAGTAATTCAGGCGGCGCTTTTTGAGATACTGCAATATGTCGGCCTTGGTAACCTCAAAGAGAGGGCGAACAATTTTGTCGCGACGGATCGGCATCCCGATCAAACCCGACCGACCGGTACCGCGGAGGATGCGAAACAGAATAGTTTCCACACGATCGTCGGCCTGATGTCCGAGGGCTACCTTGTCATATTTGTTCTGCGAAACCAGGCTATCGAAAACTCGATAACGGACATCGCGCGCGGTCTCCTCGATCCCGGTTCCGTCCCGGCGGGACAGAGCGGGAACATCCTCCGTAACCAAAGCGAACTTAACCCGGCGGCTCCGGCACAGCCCCCGGCAGAAGGCTTCCTCTTTGACCGCGGCATCGGGCCTGATATTGTGATTAATGTACACGGCGGCAAGTTGCAGTCTCATCGACTTCTTAAGGCGTGACAGGAGGTCCAGCAGGGCCACCGAATCGGGGCCGCCCGATAAACCTACCAGCACCGAGTCACCGTCCGCCAGGAGGGCGTTATCCCTGATTGTCTTTTTGACACGCTCCAGCATCTCGCCATCAAGATACGATTTTGATCCGATTCGTCGAGAAAAATCTGCCCGGGCCGCAATTTTTGTGGCAAACCACTAACGTCGACAACGCCGTCAACGTCAGTCGCCAGCCTCACCCCGAGCCACGTATTCCCGGAACCAGGTAAAACCGAATTCGTCCATCAGTCTCAGGTACAGCTCGTTGCCAAGCGGCATCTCGTTGGCCCGGTAATGCAAACCGAAGTACCGCTGGGCCGGGTTGATGTATCCATTTGTCCTGATGTTTTCCAGGCAGGCCTCGGCAAACTCCGATCCGCGAACCTGCCGGCAGACCTTCTCGATAATCTCAAGCCGCTCTTTGGTGGCGGCAATGCGTAGTTCCGGCTTGTGCCGGGAAGGATATTTCTGGTCGAAAACCTCCCGCAGGGCGGCGTCATCGAGTTCGTGATACTTCTCCCGGTGCACGACGACATCGACACCGAGTTTGCGGCGCGGGGCAGGCCGGGTCTTGGGCCAACCCAGGCACAACAGGACCACCGGGAAAACGCCGTCCGGCAAATCGAACATCTCGCGCAGTTCGCGAAAACACTCCAGAACGGTGCCGATGTACACCGAGCCCAACCCGACGGCATCGGCCGCGGTGCAAATGTTCTGGGCGGCGATTATGGTATCCTGGAAGGCTATCCAGAAGTGGCGAAACGAAGCGGTGGCGCTGAACGGCGCCGTCTCGATTCCGGCCCAGCGCTCCAGCCGGTGATAGTCGATGCAGAAGAGAAGATCCGTCGGCGCGGTGCCGATAAAATTCTGGTCGCACATCTTCGCCATCCGCAACTTCGGCTCCGCCTCATCGATCCGAATAATCGAATACGGCTGGAGATTGCCGCCGGTGGCGGCATGGACCCCGGCCTCAAGCACCTGCTTCAGGGTCTCGGGCGGAATCTTGCGATTATGAAAACTGCGGCAACTCGAGCGTTCCAGAAGCAGACGCATGGTCTCGTTGGTCGCCCCGGACACGGCATCATCACCAGAACCGTGATGGGAGGGCATTTGGCTATCGGGCATTATTCCCCCTACGATAAAATCGGGTCGTTCGTTTATGCATACGCAGATTACTGATTGTGGTACGTAAAGGCAACGGTCAAAGTTTATGCTGTTCAAAATTCGCACAGACGCCATTTCGACGGACCTTCCGCCCCCCGGCGGCAGTTTATCGGGGTCGGAACTATCAAGCAAATGCCACGAGTGCCGATAATTCGGATATGTAGGATCTTCAGCGATTTGATTTCGATGAAGACCATACAGAAAATGGGGTTGGGGAGCTTATTGAACAGAAACCTCTGGTTTCTTACACGCATTCCGTCGCAGTCGCCCTCCGGACGGGAAGGATTCCCGCGCGGCAGAGATTCCTGCGGAAATGCACGGAGGCAGCAACTTCTTCAGGGAGAGAAGCTCTTGTACAGGATCGAGCGCACAGACTATGGATTTCACCTCACCTTTTCCGGCCACGTAAGTCAGGCCGAAATCATCAGGTGGTTGCAGGAGTCACGTCAACAACTGCTGGTGGTCGACAAGCCCTTCGGGGTCTTCGTCGATATGCGGCGAATGATGATCCTGCCGCCGGAAAGCCGGGATGGCATGAACGAAGGTCAGCAATTGTACCGGCGCTCGGGCATGGAGCGTTCGGTGGTTATCCACGCCGACGATGTCACGGTGCGGCAATTCAGCATCATCGCCAAAGAAACAGGTATCTATGAGTGGGAACGGTATATCGATGCCAGCTCGGTGCACAACTGGGAGGAAGTCGGATTGGCATGGATTCGCGACGGCGTCGAGCCGGAGCAGCATAATACACCGGCCGCATCGCCGAAGAGCCACAGTGTAACCGACGCCTAGATGCCAACCGCTTCAATTATCGATTACAAAGAAAGCCGACGCCCCGAGGGGTGTCGGCTTTTTCGTTTGTGGCAAGCCGGAGTTTCTTCAGAAACCGTATATGTCGCCGAACTTTGTCGTCAGGTAGTCGATCATGGGCTTGTGCGAGAGGCTCTGTCCGGTCACCCTCTGGGCCAGTTTATTGGCGCGATAGCGGCGGCCGTGCCGGTGGATATTTTCCCGGAGCCACTCCCGCAGGCAAAGGAAATCACCGCGCTCGAACCGGGCCAATAGATCGGGTATGTCCTCTTTGGCCTGATCAAAGAACATGGCCGAGTATAGATTCCCCAGCGAATAGGTGGGGAAATAGCCGATGAGACCGGCCGACCAGTGAACGTCCTGAAGACACCCGTGCGGGTCCTTATCGACCTCGATACCGAAATAATCCTTGAACCGCCGGTTCCACTCTCCCGGCAAATCGGCGACTTTCAGGTCACCGGTGGTCAGGGCGCGTTCGAGTTCAAAGCGCAGGAGAATGTGCAGGTTGTAGGTCACTTCGTCGGCCTCGATCCGGATATAAGACGGCGCCACGTTGTTGATGGAGGTGTAGAAGTCATCCAGTTTGACACCGCCGAGAGAATCGCGGAAAAGCCGCTGGGCCTGCGGGAAGAAGTAGGTCCAGAACTGCTTCGAGCGCCCCACCTGGTTTTCCCACATGCGCGACTGCGACTCGTGGATACCCAGCGAGGTCGATTCGCCCACGGGCATTCCCTGGTGCTTTTCTTTCTCAATACCCATCTCGTAAAGCGCATGACCGGCCTCGTGGATCGTCCCAAAAAGAGCGTCATTCAGCCGCTTCGGATTGTAGTGGGTGGTAATGCGGGTGTCGCCGGGGCCTATGCCGGTCGTAAAGGGGTGCTCGGTTATATCAAGACGACCCTCGTCGTAATTGTAGCCCATGGCCATAGTCACCGACTCCCCGAAGATCCGCTGCATCTCGACATCAAAATCGCGCTCGACGATAGACGGATCGGGCCTTTTGGATCCACCCTTGATCTTGCCGAGGAGCTCCACCAGATCGTCGCGCAACGCCGCGAACACCGTGGAAACCTCATCCACTGTCATGCCGCGCTCGTAGTCGTCCATCAGGGCGTTGTAGGGCTCACCCTCGTAACCGTAGGCCTCGGCCTTCTTGATGGTCAGGTTGATAACCTTCTCCAGCCAGGGCTGGAAGGTTTTGAAATCGTCGGTCTGCCTGGCTTTGACCCACTCACCCTGGGCCAGCGAAGTCGTCTTGCTCAACTCCTGCACCAGCTCTTTCGGCAACTTGGTAAATTTGTCATAGTCACCGCGGAGCTCGCGGATATTGGCGGCTTCGATAGAGTCCGGATCTTTGACCAAATCAGATTGTTCCAGCTCGGACAGTAGTTCGCCTATACGCGGATCGGTGAACTTGTCATGTAGCAATCCCGAGAGGTAGCTGACCTGTTCCGAGCGCAGCCGGGCGGCCATACGCGGCATGTAAGTGCGCTCGTCCCAGCCGAGAACGGCCTGGGCCGAGGAGATTATGTGCACCTCATGACAGCGCTCTGTCAATTCCTTGTAAGCGTCTTTTGCGGTCATATATACTCCTTATAGCTGTTATTCATCGCCTTTCCGGCCCTACACTTCGTGGCGAGAAGCACCGTTCGGATGCGATTGGCCACAAAATAGTATGGACGGACATTATAGCCAAAAGTTTCACATTCCGCAACTGCTGCCCGGCATCGCTCGGTGCGAACAAAGTCGTTGTTCCGGGCCGCTCGGGGACTTATATTTTCCGGCAAAGATGGAGGATAAGACTTGGCTCATGCGATAAATCCCGACGCCGAGAAACTTCTCGACAGGGAATTCAAGGTTCTTAATCACGGTTTCGTTCGTCTTGTTGACTATATGGGCACCGACAACGCCATTGTCCAGGCCGCCCGGGTCAGCTACGGCAAAGGCACCAAAAAGGTTTCCGAAGACCGCGCCCTGATACGGTATTTGATGCGCAACCGCCACACCAGCCCCTTTGAGATGGTCGAGTTCAAGTTTCATGTCAAATTGCCGATTTTCGTCGCCCGTCAATGGATTCGCCACCGCACTGCCAATGTCAACGAATACTCCGGCCGCTATTCGGTCATGAAGGAGGAATTCTATATTCCCGAGCACGGAGATATTCGATACCAGTCGACGGTTAACAAGCAGGGCCGTTCGGAAGAGGAAGTGCCCGGAGACATCAAGCAGAAAATCGTCGATTATCTCAATCGCTCGCAGCGGGAAGCTTACGAGAATTACCACGATTTCGTCGAGACCGGCCTGGCGCGGGAACTGGCCCGCATCAATCTGCCCCTCGCCCTCTATACCGAGTGGTACTGGAAAATCGATCTGCACAACCTGTTTCATTTCCTGAGACTGCGCCTGGACAGCCACGCCCAGTTCGAGATCCGCGAATACGGCAAAGTCATGGCCGATATGGTCAGGACCGTATGCCCGCTGGCCTACGAAGCTTTCGAGGACTACAACCTCAACGCCCACGGCTTCTCGGGACCGGAACTGGCGGCGCTGAAAGACACCCTGGATAAGGTTGATTTCGACCAGGAGGACCTGCTGGCCCGGGGTCTGTCCAAACGTGAAGCTACGGAGTTTATCGAGAAGATTCGGCGTATCAAAGACGGTCAGGACTGAAGCCCGAAATCACAGACACCGGTTCACCTGCTGCAGCCCGTCATTCCCGAAGATTCTCAAAGGCGCGGTAGCACTCCCATAACAGCTCGCTGTATCGGTTCATCTGCCCGGTACCGTTGTAGCACCTGGCGAAGGTCCTGAAGTCCTGGCTGCGGAGAGCCTCGACCTGGCGCTCGTCGAAAAAATCGAAGAGGCTCAGGATCTGGTGCCGTGTACTCTGCGACATGTGTTGCATCATTTCCTGCACGGTTCGGAAACCGATAGCCTCATGGTTGAACCCCATAATCTGCGGCGCCCCCATGCTGATCGACTTCAGGGCGGCAGTGTCGTCAAATCCCCGGGCTAGATCGAGGGCTTCCCACTCCCGCACCTGATCACCGTGGAATTCGAGCCAGTCGGCGCCGGGCTCGGTGCGGAACAGATGCCCCCGCCACCTGCGGCCGGATTCGAACCGGAAGTGTTCGAAATAGACATCCTGGTTGTCAGTTCCCCAGAAGTCATAGAAGCTGTGATTCTCGAACCGGATAATCAGGCTGCCGTCGCGGCCGAAGGCCCTGCCCCCGCTCTCTGTCTGTAAGACCGCCACGGCGGCACCGGTGTCGATACCGACTTCGCCGGCGAGACTTTCCAGCAGGTTGCCGTAGGCATTGTAAAGGCGGGCTATTTGTCGATAGTGATTGGATCCCGAGACCTCCAGCGCGTGTCGCGGCGCGGGATCCATGTGAAGTAAATCGTCGCGCTGCCAGAACCACTCTGAGGAAGGCGGGTCGGCGCTCAGCGCAACATAACCGGCGTGCACAAAAGCATCCCCGCCATGGAATTCGGTCTCCAGCCAGTCTCCATGTGTCCCGAGGACTTCAATGACGGCATCACGCGTGAGGCGTCCGATTACGGCGGCCTCCATGCCGGGACCGTTTCTTACGTTGAGAGCCGAAGCCGTTACAATCCCTCTCATAATGTTTCTCCCCAATTATCGTTTATTGTCACTCTCCTATAATAACACCCAAAACAAACTGATTCCCCGCGCCCCCCCGTCCTTACCTCCGGACCTATCGGGATAACGCGGCCTGCAGCTTCTCCTCGGAGATTCACCCCGGCTGCCTTGAACTCATTGCCCTTCGACCGGCACAACGGAACCCGCGGGCCAACGTCTGCCCGCTTGGTCATCCCGGCGAACGCATTCTATCCTGATTGCAAATTCTTAGATGTCGCGGCTTATCCTCAAGAGCATATTGCGAACTCGGATAAGATTTGTCAACCCCGAATATCGGCGATTGCGCACCGGTAGCATCACATCTGAGGCGGCGCCTTCGGGCTAATCTCTTTTCAGGCTTGATTTTTACCACCGGTTTGTCGTAATATGTCTTTAAGGAATTCAAATGACAGATCGTACAGATGAAAATATGAGCGATAAGATTGCCGGGATAAGGCTCGCCGACGGCAGAACGCTGAGTCTTGAGCGCCCCCTGGTGATGGGTGTTCTGAATGTGACGCCGGACTCATTCTCCGACGGCGGGCGGTTCTCAACGCCGGACCTGGCGGTTGAACACGCCCTGAGGATGGAAGAAGAGGGCGCCGATATTATCGACATCGGCGGCGAGTCCACGCGACCGGGAGCCAAACCGGTGCCGGAGGACAAGGAATTGCAACGGGTCATTCCGGTGCTCAGGCGCCTGCGCGATCTCTCGGATATCCCTATATCTATCGATACTTACAAAGCCGGGGTTGCCCGGGCCGCCATCAACGAGGGCGCCGACATCGTCAACGATGTTTCGGCCATGCGCTTCGACACCTACATGATTCCGCTCCTGGCCGATACGGGCGTACCTGTGATCCTGATGCACATGCTGGGGTCGCCGCGCGATATGCAGGTGGACCCACATTATGACAACTGCGTGAAGGAGATATGCGCCTTCTTTGAAAAAAGAATAAAAATCGCGACTGATCACGGCATCGACAAGTCGAAGATTGTTATCGACCCGGGGCTCGGTTTCGGCAAGCGCCTGGAGGACAACCTCGAAATATTAGCCCGCTTCGAACGGTTTCTCGATCTCGGCGTGCCCGTGCTCGTGGCCGCGTCCCGCAAGTCTTTTATCGGTATGATCCATAACCCGGACAAACCCGCCGATCAACGCCTGGGCGGATCCCTGGCGGCGGCTATGCTGGCCGCACAGAAAGGCGCCCGGGTAATCCGAACTCACGATGTTGCCCAAACGCTCGAGGCCGTCAAGGTGTTTCAGGCAATCAGGGAGTCGGCATGACGTTTTTCCAGTATGATTTTATCCGGTTCGGCCTGAAAGATGTCCTGGATGTTCTCATTGTCGGGTTCATTTTTTACCAGATTCTCAAGCTGGTCCGGGGCACACGTTCGGCCCAGATCGTCGGCGGACTATCGCTGATCATCGCCGTCGCTTTCGTCGCCTACTGGTTCCAGCTCGAGGGGTTGACCTGGCTGTTCTCGACGCTGGCGCCCTTTGGTCTCATCGTGCTGGTCATAGTCTTCCAGCCTGAATTGCGCGGCGTCCTCGCGCAGATGGGGCAAAACCGGATTCTCCGCCGCTTCTTCACAGTGCAACAACGGAAGGCGGTGGACGAGGTCAACCGGGCGGTGTTGAGATTGTCGGAGTTGAACTACGGCGCCCTGATAATCATGGAGCGCAATACCGGACTGCGCAATTTCGCCGAGTCCGGCAAGGAAATGAATGCCGAGCTGTCATTTGAGCTGTTGGTAACCCTGTTTACACCGTATACGCCGCTCCACGATGGCGCTGTCATCATTTCCGGAGACTTTATCGTCGCCGCCGCCTGTTCGCTTCCCCTGACCACGAATCTGCGCTATCGCAAATTGTTCGGCATGAGACATAAGGCCGCCATCGGCGTTTCGGAGGTGTCCGACGCCGTGGTTATCGTGGTTTCGGAAGAGACCAGCAACGTCTCGATCGCCTACAACGGGGTTCTCGAATTGGATATCCCCAAAACAGAGTTCAAAAACAAGCTCGCCGACTATTTTAACCGTTAGCGGCAAATAATCTCCCAACTCGGCCTCATGTTCCAATCATAACGCCAGGCGCTTTTCACCGCCATGTTGCGCGGGTTCGATTAATCGTCGCAAATTAGATAAATGTATTGACAATCACAAACGAGAGTGTTAATCTACAGGTGGATCGAGGTTTCAATATTCATAACATAACAGGCGCCGAGGGAAGATCCATTTTGCACCCCCCTCAGGCCCGGCGGTAGTGTTGGATTTGATTACGCTTGACGTTATGATGAATCGGGATCGATCACCGAAATCGGTGAGGGGAGTTTTTACATGTGTGCCGGCGGGGTTGGCCACGCGTATCGACTTATTGAACAACCGGCCATGAGGCCGACAATACAACAGTTACATAGGAGGTTTACTATGAAAAGGATTTTCTTTGCAACCGCCGTGTTTTTCGTCGCGGCCGTCCTCGGCTTCGGCATCAGCCTGTTCACGACCCCGGCTGTAACAGCATATAACATTTGCGTCGATATGCCAAGGGGACCGATTCACGTATTAAGTTGCGATACCGGTGAGCTCTGCAGCGAGCCCACCCCGTATTACGTGTACGACTGCTACGGTTTTGAGCGCGGCAGTACCATACCGTGCGATTGCGAGTGGATCGGCTGCAGCTCGATTTGCTTCTGAGAGTGATAGTCTGACATAATACCCTGCGTGGTTGGCCCCTCCCCCAACCTCTCACTACAAGGGCCGCCCTGACCCGGGCGGCCCTTACTTTTGAGCCCCGAAAAGAATCTCAGGAATCACCCGGCTCTCTCGACGGATGGTCGCGGCCGCATCATCAGAATCATCTATGGCCGTTTACCGATTTGACAAAAGACCGTTTTAACGGTATCTTGGCGCGCCTGTCAGCCACCGGTCAAGAAAGCCGGCGCATCTGCCGAAATCCGCCCGGAACCGGAATCGGAAAAATATGTTTATGAAGGACTTATGAGCAGCCTGTCGCACATACGCAATTTCTCGATTATCGCCCATATCGACCATGGCAAGTCGACTCTGGCCGATCGCCTGCTTCAGGCTACCCACACCCTGACCGACCGGCAGATGAAGAACCAGGTCCTCGACACCATGGATCTGGAACGAGAGCGCGGTATCACTATCAAGGCCCACGCCATACGCCTGGAGTATCGGGCCGCGGACGGGTGCCTGTATAACCTCAATCTCATCGACACGCCCGGCCACGTCGATTTCACCTACGAGGTCAGTCGCTCGCTCGAGGCCTGCGAGGGAGCGATACTTGTGGTCGATGCTTCCCAGGGAATTGAGGCCCAGACTCTTTCCAACCTCTATCTGGCCATGGAGCACGACCTCGAAATTATACCGGTGGTCAACAAAATCGACCTGCCCAATGCCGAACCCGACCGCGTGGTGGCCGAATTGGTGGAACTGCTCGGGTGCCGCGAGGATGAGATATTGCGCTGTTCGGCCAAGATGGGAATCGGCATCGATGAGATCCTCGAGGCCATCGTCAAGGTCTTCCCGCCTCCCGAGGGAGATCCCGAGGCGCCTTTGCAGGCAATGGTGTTTGACTCTATCTACGACAGCTACCGGGGAGCGATGCCGTTTGTCAAAATCGTCAACGGTACCCTTCACCGCGGTGAACAGGTACGTTTTTTCTCGACCAAGAAGACCTATGAAGCCGACGAGGTCGGTTTCCTTCGCCTGACCCGAGTGCCGCAGGAATCACTCTCTGCCGGTGATGTAGGATATCTGTTCGCGTCCATCCGCGAAGTTGCCGAGACTAAAATAGGGGACACCATCACCACTGCCATCGGGCCCGCGAAAACGCCTCTTCCCGGCTTCGTCGATGTCAAACCGATGGTGTTCTCGGGCCTTTACCCGGCGATTGCCGAAGATTTCACGCAATTGCGCGAGGCGCTGGAGAAGCTCAAGCTTAACGATGCCTCCCTGACCTTCACGCCCGAGTCATCGAGTGCCCTCGGCTTCGGTTTCCGGGTCGGTTTCCTCGGCCTGTTGCACATGGAGATCATCACCGAGCGCCTTTCCCGCGAATACGGCCAGACGATTATCAACACCGTCCCCAATGTCGAGTACCGCGTCACCAAAACCGATGGCGAGGTGCTGACCGTCGACAACCCGGCCCACATGCCGTCGGCGCAGGAAATCGATTACGTCGAAGAACCCTACGTTGATGCCCAGGTTATCGCACCCGCCGAGTATATCGGGCCCATCATGAAGCTTGGTACAGAACGCCGAGGGATTTATAAGAATACCGATTACCTCTCGCCCCAGAGAGCAAGCATTTCTTATGCGTTTCCCCTCTCAGAGATTATTTTTGATTTTTACGATAAGCTCAAATCCGGCACCCGCGGCTATGCTTCCTTTGACTATGGAATGCCCTACTACAAGCGTGCCGATGTCGTCAAACTCGATATTATGGTCAACACCGAGCCGGTCGACGCCCTGTCAGTCATAATCCATCGCGACCGGGCCTACCGCTGGGGCATGAACCTGAACGAGAAGCTTCGCACCCTGATCCCGCGCCAGATGTTCGAGGTTATTTTGCAAGCCTCTATCGGCAATAAAATCATCAGCCGCGCCACCGTTCGCCCGCTTCGCAAAAACGTCACGGCCAAATGCTACGGCGGCGATATTACCCGCAAGCGCAAATTGCTGGAGAAGCAGAAGGAAGGCAAACGGCGGATGAAGCAATTCGGCAGTGTCGAGATACCCCAGGAGGCTTTCCTGGCGGCCCTGCAGGTGGAACGCTGATCGCCCCGAACCCGAACCGCTATCCTTGACATTCTGATTTCCAACATCGATCTTCCCGTTTGACCGACGACGCCGGGATATGGAGGTTACGGTATGCTCGACTGGCACGAGTACCTGGAAATTTTCATCGCGATATTCGTTATCATCGATCCGATCGGGCTGATCCCTATTTTTATCAGCATGACCGCCGATGAGACCGATGCCGACCGTGCCCGAACCGCCCGGCGGGCGGTGGTTGCGGCCTCGTTAGTCCTGATGGCCGTCTGCTTCCTGGGAGAACACATCCTGACTTTTTTCGGCATCAGTATGGCCTCCTTCCAGGTCGGGGGCGGTTTGTTGATTTTGCTGTTGTCCATCTCCATGCTCAACGCCCGCGTGAGCAGTAGCAAGCACACGCCGGAGGAGGCCCGAGAGGCCGCCGACAGTGACAATGTCGCCGTGGTCCCCCTCGCCATTCCCCTGCTGGCGGGTCCGGCCTCGATAACAACCATTATCATCTATGCCAACCGCCATCCCGGCGGGAGCATGAAGGGTTTCCTGGTCCTGTGCGTCCTGCTCGTGGGCCTGACCGTCTGGCTGGGGATGAGAGTATCAATACCCCTGAGTCGCCGGATTGGCAAAACCGCCGTCAACACCGTAACCCGGATAATGGGCATGATACTGGCGGCCATCGCCGTGGAGTTCATAGCCACCGGCCTGCTGAAGCTCTTCCCCGGGCTGGGCTAACCCTCAAGGTCGCCACCAGGTCTCGGAAACCCGCGTATTCAGCCTGATTAAGAGCAACTTGGGGCCACTTTTTTTCAGCAAATCGGCGCCCGGTGCTGTATATTATATAAATGCCTGACTTCCTGAGAAATACCGCCGCCGTAGCCCTTGCCATAATGCTTCTGGGCACGTCGATATGGGCCCAGCGTAACCAGCTGCCGGACATGACCCGGATAAACGTCCGGCAACCGGAGAGCGCAGAGGCACGCCACCATTCGGATCTCAAGGTTGCCCGCCTGCATTACTCGGGCGGCGGCGATTGGTACTGGGGTAATTCGGCCATCCCCAATTTCCTGAAATACATCCGCGACAACACCGACTTTCCCGTTGATACTGTCGAAAAGCAGGTAGCCATATCCGATCCCGACCTGTTCAATTACCCGTTCCTGTTTGCCACCGGCCACGGCCTGATTAGTTTCTCGACCGAAGAAAAAGAGCGCCTCCGCGAATATCTCGCCGGCGGCGGGTTTTTGTTCGTAAACGACTCCTACGGTATGGATAATAATTTCCGCAAGGAAATGGGCGAACTGTTTCCCGAGCGCGAGATCGTCGAAGTGCCGCTCGATCACTCGATCTATCACTGTTTCTACGATATGCCCAAGGGACCGCCGAAGATACATGAACACGACAACAAGCCCCCCCGGGGATACGCGATTGTCCTCAACGGCCGGGTGGCGCTCTACTTTCTGGTCGAGTCGGACATCGGCGACGGCTGGGAAGATCCCCAGGTTCACAACGATCCTCCCGAAAAACGGGAGGAAGCCTTCAGGATGGGTGTAAACCTGCTGACCTACGCTTTGTTATACTGATATTAAAGGCCTGCCCTGAACCATCCGGTGCCGCCGCCGATAAAAGGTAGTAACGCCGCCGGCGCCGCCAGAAAGAGCACATACAGAGGTAAACCTCATGACGAAGATGAAATCGAGTTCGACTCTTGAAAATAAGCTCAAACGGACCCTTTTCAAGCAACGCCTGGTGCTCTTTGCCTCCGGCCTCCTGATAACTACCGGGGTCGTCCTCGCGGCGGCGGTGGTGTTGTCGCTCCTGGCCACCCTCATGATCCTCCCCGTCTGGACCAAGATCTGCCTGCTCTCTGTAACCGGCCTGGCCACCGTCTACCTTCTGGTAAGATTTGGCTTGCTTGAGTTGTTCAAGGGCAATGTCGACAGCATCGCCGTGCGCCTGGAGGAAAAACACCCCGAGCTCGAAGGCCGCCTGGTGGCGGCGGTGCAGTTTGCCCGTATGAAACAGCCGCCGGGTTATTCGCACGATCTGATGCAACTCACGCAAAAACAGGCCCTCGAACTGGCCGAAAACGTGCGCTTTGGCCAGGCGGTCAGTCTCTACCGATTCTGGAGAACAGCGCGCCTGTTCGCCGTTGCCGGTGTCCTGGCGACACTATTGCTCGTCATTTTCCCGGGCATGTTCAGCTATTCCTACAAGGTTTATTCCAACCCGACCACCGAGGTCGCCCCACCGATAGGCTACCGCCTGACGGCCTTCCCGGGTTCGATGGAATGGGTCAAATATCGCGATATTGAATTCGGAGCGGCCCTGATCGGTTTCGATTACCCAGAAACCGCCACCATCCATTACCGTTTCGCCGATGGCAGCTGGCAGCAGACGAAGGTTGATCTGCTGACCCTCCGGAGCACCCTTTCGGAAGCGGGCGACTCCCTGACCGTGGCCACCACCCTGCGCCAGGTCAACAAATCTTTCGACTACTGGATCGAAGCGGGTCGCGTGAAGACCGGGATCCAGAAAATCGATGTCGTCGATCGCCCCCGTGTCAACGGTATCAAGCTGAGTATCTTCTATCCCGACTATACCGGCCTGTCGCCGACCGTCATCGACGAGAACAACGGCTCCTTCTCGGCCGTGGTCGGAAGCCGCATCAACATGGAAATCGCCGCCAATCTGCCGATCGAGAAGGCCGATCTGGTATTTGAGGACTCCAGCCGGACGCCGCTTAAGGTCGAGAACCGCAGCGCCAAGACCTCCCTGCAGGTAAGCCGGTCCCAGGCCTATCACATCTGGCTGATGGACCACCTTAACGAAGTCAACCCCGATCCCATCGACTACTTCATCACCGCCATACCGGATGAGTACCCGTCCATCGACGTCCTGCGGCCGGGATTCGACGTCAACCTCACGGATGAAATGTCGTTGCCTTTGAAAGTCCGCATCTTCGACGACTTCGGATTCTCGTCCCTGGCGCTCAAATACGTGGTTTTCTCCCAGGGCCGGCAGTCGGATGAAAATGTTGCAGTTCTGCATTACAAAGACCGCATCAAAACCGAGGGCGATGTCGAGTTCAACTGGGACCTGGGACAATTCAATCTTTACCCGGGTGACTTTGTCGCCTACTACTTCGAGGTGGCCGACAATGACCGCGTCTCGGGCCCCAAAGTAACCACCTCCCGCCGCTACGTGGCGCGTATTCCGTCGCTGGAAGAGATAGTATCCCAGACCGAGGGCGAGAGCATGCAGCGCGTTCGCAAAACCGAGGACCTGATAAAGAGCGGCCACGAACTATCCGAGCGTCTCAAGAATGTCGCCCGTAAACTGCAGGCCGAGGAGAAACAGTCTCCCACAGCCGACTGGCAGCAGAAGAAAGAGCTGTCCAACATTGCCGAGGAAAACGCCGAGTTGGTCAAGAACATCGAGAAGACCGCCGAGCAGATGAACAAGGCCGTCGATAAGATGGCCCAGAATTCACTCATGAGCCGGCAGGTACTCGAGAAACTGGCCGAGATCCAGAAGTTGTTCGCGGAGGTCGCCACACCCGAGATGAAGGAAGCCCAGAAAAAGTTGATGGAAGCCCTCAAGAACATGAACCGCGACGACATCAACGAGGCCCTCAAGGATTTCGAGCTGTCCATGGAAGAACTCATGCAAAGGCTCGAACGCACCCTGTCACTGCTCAAGAAAATGCAGATGGAGCAGAAGATGGAAGCGATGATTCGCAAGGCGGAGCAACTGGCCAAGCAGCAGGAGGACGTCAACAAGACCACAGACTCTTCAGCGAAGAATGACCTCCCGAATCTGAGCAAGAAGGAAGATCAGATTGAGTCGTCGTTGAAAGACCTCAAGAAAGAAGTCGGCGACCTCGAACAGATGGCCAAAGAGGCCAAAATGGAACAGTCACCGGAGCCACAAAAGTTCATGGAGGCGGTGAAGAAAACCGACGCCGACGAGAACATGCGCAACATGTCCGACAACCTGCAATCCGGCCAGAAGCAGGACGCCGCTTCGGAAGGCAAGAAGGCCTATTCAAAACTGATGGAGATGCTCGACCGGATGCAGCAGGAGTATGCCTCCATGCGCGATAAAGGCGATAGCAAACTTGAACAGGCCATGCGCATCGCCACCGAAGATGCTAATTACCTGTCCCAGGAACAGGAATCACTGCAGAAAGAGGCGGCCGGCATGCAACAGGAGCCAACGATCCTGCGCGACCTCGCCACCACTCAGCAGGATTTACTGAGCGCCTGCAACGGCCTCAAGAAGCGCATCCGGGAAATGGGCGAAGAGTCGCCTTTCGTCGCCGCCGAGCTTGAAAGAATGGTCAACGAAGCCACCCAGTGCATGGGTTCGGCGGTGTCCGGCTTCGATGAAAAGCAATCGATCCAGGCCCAGCGCCAGCAGCGCGAGGCCATGGCCAAAATGAATCGGGTCGCCATACGCTTGATGGAATCCCTGCAACAGCAGAAACAGTGCAACAACGGTGGCAATTGCGACAAGAACATCAAGCAATTGCAGTCACTGTGTGACAAGCAGAAATCGCTGAACCAGCAAACCCAGCAGCAATGCGACAATCCGGGCCAGGCCAACCCGAAACTGGGCGCCGGTGGGCGACAGGAACTCGAGAGGCTGGCCGGTGAACAGGCCGCCGTGCGCAAATCGCTCGAGGATCTCGCCCGGGAATTCGGCCAGTCGCGACAGGTGCTCGGTCGCCTCGACGATATTGCCCGCGAAATGCAGGCCATCGAGGAGGATCTCGGCTCGGGCGAGGTCGGACAGGACACCCGGGAAAAGCAACTGAAAGTCTATTCGCGCATGCTGGAAGCTACCCGCTCCCTGCAACGCCGGGATTTCACCGAACAGCGCCAGGCCACCTCGGCGTCTTCGGAAGATTACTACGCTCCCCCGTCGCTCTCGGAAGATCTTCTGCTTGATCGCCTCCAGCTTGAGGATCGACTCAAACGCTATTTATCGGAAGGATACCAGGCCCAGTACGAGGAACAGATAAAGGCCTATTTCAAGGCCCTGTTGCAGGCCGAGTCCGAGATGCAGCGCCAGGTGCAACCGACGGAGACAAACCGGCCATGAGGTGTTCTATACATTATCTGTCTGTGATTTTAGTGGCCGCCGTCATGGTATCCACGCTTTCGGCGCGGGCCGCAGACGAGTCCAAAACCGAGATCCGGGTGGTAAGGCCGACGAAAAACGACCCGGCCTTCGAGTCCCGCCTGCAAACCGCCCGTCGCCTGATCAAGGCCCGCGATTACATGGGCGCCTCCTCCCTGCTGGAACAACTCCAGGCCGAGCAACCGACCGATCCCGTGGTCTACAACCTCTCCCGCAACTGCTACGATCAACTCCATTTCTACGGCAAGTCCGAGATGCTGGCGCGGCGCCTGCTGGAATCCTACCCCGAAAACTACCGCTACCAGTCGGATCTGGCCAATGCCCTGTTTCGCCAGCAAATGAATGAGGAAGGCCTGCAGGCTTACGTTCGGCTGGTGGACCTGGCTCGCTCGGAAAACGAATACCTCCGCATAGTCGATGGCCTCCTTGCTTTCGGGTTCCACGATGAGGCCCTCAAGCTGGTCGAACGTTTCGAGGGAATGAACCTCAGTCCATCGGCATTGGCCATGCAACGGGGCCAGATATACGAGCGCCAAGCCCGTTATGGCGAAGCGGCGCGGGTGTATTTCGGCCTTGTCGACGACACGACCCGGACCGGCGTCGCGGCCGAAAAACGTCTTTCGGCCCTCCTGGATTTCCAGGATTCGGCCGAAGCCACCGAGGAGATCCTGCTTCAGATGGCCGATTCCGGCTCGGGACTCAGATCCGTCCGACTACTGACCGCCCATTACCTGGCCACCGGACGTCTGGAACACGCCTTCGAATTCGCCCGGCGTGAGGACTCTCTGGGAGCGACTCCCGGCAATACCATGGCCTTTTATCTCAGGACCTGTCTCGACCGAAAACTCTATTCACAGGCGGCCAAAGCCGGAGAATATCTCCTGAACCGGTATGCCAACAGCCCGGTGCTGATGGATGTCCATTTCATGTACGGCCGAGCCCTGACAGAGCTGGGCCGATATCCCGAGGCCATAGAAGTATACGACTCCGCAGCGGCCCGTTTTCCCCGCATCCAGGACAAGGGCGAGGCGCTTTATGAAATTGGGGCCGTTTTCCTCGACCGTACCCTGGACTACCCAATGGCGATGACCTATTTCGATTCCGTCGTCAATCACTATCCGCGGGGTATAGGTTACCTCAAATCCCGTCTGGCCATACCCTACTGCCACCTGAGACAGGGGCAACTCGCGGAAGCCACTACGCATTTCAAGCAACTCATCGCCCGACAGATCAATAAAGACATCCTCGAGGAAATAGCCTTCCGGCTCGCCCAGATTCAGTTTTGCAATCAGCAGTTCGACTCCACCCGGGTCGCCCTGCGCAAACACCTGGTGGACTATCCGCAGGGTTATTACGTGAATGACGCCATGAAAATGTTGCTCCTGATTGAGAAGGCCGAGCAGTCGCCGAGACTGCTGAGATTATACTCCGAGGCGGTGAAATTCGAATTGCAGCGAGAGGTCGATTCCACCGAAAACCGACTGACGAGTCTCGCCGACAACCAGAATCGGGCCCTGGCCGATGTGGCGCTCTATCGTTTGATGGCACTAAAACTGGAAAAACCGGATACGACGGCCGCCCTGACCGTTATAAACCGGCTTGAAGAAGAATTCCCCGAGTCCTACTACCTGCCCTACGGCCTCAAGATTAAAGCCGACATTATTCTGACAGATCCCGATACAGCACTCGAAGCGCAGAAACTGTACCGATCGCTCCTCAAGCAATACCCCAACTACCCCTTCAGCTCAGAGGTGCGGAATAAGCTCAGGGAACTGGAGGTTGACTCCAGGATCGGCTAGTACATATCGCTGGGAGTGTGCTCATTTTCGAGCGTTCTCAGGCGCTGCTCAAGCTCGAAGACCTTTGTCTGCAGGGTTTCATTCTTCTGGGTCTTCATCTTGGTGGTCGTCCGAATAAGCAACGCCAGGGAGATGAGCAGGAATAGGACCGAGTTGGCCCGGCGAAAGATCTCGCCCATATTGAAAATGGCATCGATAAAGGCTAGAACACCAAGAAAAAACAAAATCGAGCACCAGATGAACATTGCATCCTCCTCCCTTACGGGAGCATTCCTGTAACCGAATTAAACTGTTGTATTTACTGCCCTCAATGTTATATTTAGGGCCGTGTTTTCGATAGAATGTGACACCTATTCTTTGAATATCGGTATAACTAACAGTCCCTTTAGGAGGTTGTTTTGAGCCAATTGCTTGGCGCTGATAAAGAGAAATTCGATCGCACCAACGCCCTGCTGGCCGGCGTCGTTTTTGTAATATCCTTCATTGTATATGCCATCACAGTACAGCGCTCTTTTTCCTTCTGGGATTGTGGCGAGTTCATCGCCTCCGCGTATACTCTGGGCATACCCCATCCCCCGGGAACACCGCTGTTCGTGCTACTGGGAAGAATTTTCTCAGTGATCCCGTTTGTCGAGGATATTTCCTATCGGATAAATTATATTTCGGTGATTTCCTCGGCCGTGACCGCCATGTTCAGCTATTTGCTCACGGTCAAGATCGTCAGGTATTTTTTCCCGCCGGAGGCGAGACAAGATAAGCTCAACCGCTTCATCACCTATATCGGAGGTATCGCCGGCGGCCTGTTCGTGGCTTTTTCGAGGACTAACTGGGCCAACTCGGTGGAGGCCGAGGTTTACGGCCTGGCGCTGGCCCTGTCGGTCGGAATCGTCTGGCTCACGATGCGCTATTTTGAGCAGCGGGGCACGGTGGCCGGCTCCAAGTCTATGGCCTTGGTGTTTTACCTCGCCCTCCTCGGCATCGGTATCCACATGACGGTCTTTCTGGTGGTCCCGATATGCGCCATATTTTTCATGTTGAAAAAGGAAGCTGAGCTAAAAGACTGGCTCCTCGTCTGCGGGTTCATCATTCTCGAACTGGTCTTTATAATAGTCTTTTCCAACGGGCGCGGCGGCGTCAATGCCTTTTACGCCGTCTCAGCCTTCCTGGGAATTGCCATGCTGGTGGTGCTGTACCGAAAAATCCAGTGGGCCATTGTCATTGCCATCGCCTCGGTATCTTCGGTCATGATTCAGTTTACCGTCTATGAGAAGGCGACCGTCCTGGGGGCGGTAGTCCTGATCATCATGGGCGTCATATCCAGGAGGACGGGCTGGAACCTGCAATGGAAACAGGGCCTGCTGATCGTACTCATAGGATTTATGGGGATCTCCATTCACGCTTTCATCCCGATAAGATCCGGTCTGAACCCCCGTATCGATGAAAACAACCCGTCGCGCTCCTGGCGCACCTTCGAGAATTTCCTCGACCGTCGCCAGTACCAGCAGGTATCCATGGTCGACCGGATGTTCGAGAGACGCGGGAGCTGGACCAACCATTTTGGCCGTCACCCACACATGGGTTTCTGGTCGTATTTCGAGGAGCAGTACTCGAATACCGGATGGTCCTTCATTTTCCCGTTTTTCCTGCTTGGGCTGATTGGCATTGTCGTAGCCATCCGTAAGCGACTTGAAATCGGCCTGCCGTTTCTTACGCTGTTGCTCGTTGCGGCCGTCG
>CAZVUZ010000005.1:0-14973 GCA_964630485.1 uncultured Ignavibacteriales bacterium | reverse complement strand
AAGCGACTTGAAATCGGCCTGCCGTTTCTTACGCTGTTGCTCGTTGCGGCCGTCGGTCTGATCCTGTACATGAATTTCGCCGATGGCACCAAATATGATTTCCGAACCGGTGACGCCTACCTCGAAGTGCGCAATCGTGATTATTTCTTCACCCCCGCCTTCGTCTTTTTTGGCATCGCCATGGGCATGGGGGTCTCGGCCGTCATGCAATTCCTGAGGAATATCAAAGTCGGCGACACCGGTAGTCAGAAAAGCATCGTCTATGCTTCCGGAATCCTGGTATTGCTTCCGATGGTTTCCCTCACGCACAATTGGCATGCCTGTGACCGTTCCGATAACTATATACCTTACAACTATGCCGCCAATATCCTCGACACCTGTGAGCCAAACGCCATTTTGTTCACTTCGGGCGACAACGACACCTTCCCCCTCTGGTGCCTGCAGGAGGTATATGAGTACCGCAAGGATGTCCGCGTCGTAAACCTCTCGTTACTCAACACGGACTGGTATGTGGCGCAGATGAAAAACCGCTACGATGTCCCCATTTCCCTCACCGACGAACAGATACTCTGGCACCCATACGAGGTGGCCCCCGGAGTTACGCGGGGACGTCCTAAGAAGATGTTCATGGATAAGGCGCGCCAGCGGCGGACCTTCCTAGAACCGACACCGGGTCCGAACGGGATCATCAAGGTCCAGGACATGATGGTCGACGAAATCGTCTGGCAGAGCATTTACAAGGAGAATGACACCCTCAAGCTCAAACAGCCGATATATTTCAGCTCGTCACCCTACGGTCAGTCGCCGCTCGATCTCCGCAGCAAAGCCTACGCCGTAGGCCTGCTGTATCGCCTCGACTGGAACCCGCCGGAGCGTATGATCGACGCCGACAAAGGTTACGATCTATATATGAACACATACCGGTTTGACGGCTACGAAAGTTCTGAGGTATACCGTGACGAGAACGCCACCGGTGTATTTCTCTCGATGGGTGTCAATGCCACGAGGGTGGTCGATGAGTTGAATGTCCAGGGCCGGAGAGAATCGGCCTATGAGCTGGGCGAGATGGTTGCCCGCGCCTATCCCGAGTACTGGCAGAATATTCTGGTCCTGGCGGACATGTACGTCAAAGACGGCGACACCACCCGGTCCACAGAGCTGTGGCAGATGCTCAATGACACCCTGACGAGCTTCTATGAATCCAACCCCGAGAACCTCTTTTACCTGCAGGATCTCGGCATGGCCAAGGTGCACCTGGGACAGATGACCGGCGACCAGGGAATGGTTGATGAAGGCGTCAACCTGGCCTGGGAGGCTTTCAACCGCAATTCCAATTCCAGCCACGGTTTCCGCAAGTTGGTAACGATCCTCTCCCGAGTGGGTCGTTTTGCCGAAATTCAGAAGGCCATGGCGAAATTTTCGGAGTATAAGGTCAACCTCGGCGACCCGTTCCTGCAGCAATTGCGTGGTATGGGATCGGCCCCGCCACCGAGCGGCGGCGGTTGATTGAATCTCTCAACAAGCTGACCTGAAAAGCAAGAAACCCCTCACGCCATAAAGGCGCGAGGGGTTTTCTCAGTCTGGCTGGAGTCGTTTTCTAATCGGAGAATTTGTACCCGGCGCGACGGCGATAGCCATCGTCCACCATCTCCATCATCTTCGCCGAAAGAAATTCTTCCCTTATGGAAGTAAAATCATCATGGTAGCGGGCCACAACCCGGTTGACCTCCGCCTCGTCATACGTGCGATTCGGATCGAACTGGGCAAGGATATACTCCAGGAGAAACTTGCGCTTGCTATGCGAGGCCAGTCCACCGTTGCGGCGCCCATTGGCCTTCTTCGCGGGCTCCGGACGGGCCTTCTCCGGCAGGGGCGCGATCACGCGCACCTGTTGATTAGAGTGCTGCTCGAGCCATTCATAGACTGACTGCTCGGGAATGCGCCAGTCCTTGCCGATCTTGTAGGCAAGAATTTTACCGGCCTGTACCTTGCGCGTTATCACCTGGACGTTCATTTTCAGTTTCTCGGCCAATTCGGCCGTGGTGAAAAACTCGGTATGCTTGATAGTCCCTTCTTCGTAGGCCACGTGTCGCTCTCCTGCTGTTGTTTAAACAAGTATTTGAAGACAATCAAACGCCCACGGCCTCGGCCAATCAACAACAATTTTGTACTTTTCGGTATTGTGAAGTATTTATTCAGTCTCAAACGTCCGGGGTGAATGCTGCCGGGAAAGAACCCGGGGTCGGACAACCGAAGACGACCGAGGCAAAAGTCAATCGTATATTGACTAATTGACAAATGACTATAATTTCACCTGAATGCAGCCGGGGCCGCCGGTCCGAAAGTCACAGATGGTCCCATGAGATTACAGGCCCGGGTAAGGAGCATACGCCAATGAAGACGGCAGCGGTTTGGAACGCAGTCCTGTTATTCGGTATTATAATGTTGTTTGCGGGGTCGCAAACGTCGGCCGGCGACCTGGCCGATCGCATCGACATCAGAGGGGATTTTCGATTTCGGCACGATGTCGTCGACCGGGAGGGCTTCGAGACGCGGGCCCGTCAGCGACTGCGCCTGCGACTCTGGCTCGACGGCACCGTATCCGATCAGGCCCGCGTGAGAGTGCGCCTTCTCTCAGGGACCGAAGACCCCCTGGCCAACAGCGAGACCCTCGGCGAGGGATGGTCCAACAAGGAAATCGTTCTCGACCACGCCTATTTCGAACTGAAGCCGAAAGCCCTTCCGGGCCTGATGGCCCTTGGCGGCAAATTCCCCAATCCCTTCGAACGGCTCGGCGGTTCGGAACTTATCTGGTGGACCCACCTGCGTATGGAAGGGCTTTCATTTGCCTATGGCCGGTCATTCGACCGTTTCTCGGTAAAGACAATCACTGGCGGACTGTGGCTGGAGGAACGTGGCAATGACGATGACAGCTACCTCGCTGCCGGCCAGGCCATCCTGTCATATAAAGATGAAGACACCGGGCCGGCGTTTACGGCGGGCGTGGGAGTGTTCAACTATATCAATACCCGCGGCTACCTTCCTTTCTACGACACTACACGTTTTGCTGGAAACAGCATTGACAGCGCCGGCCGCTACCTGCTCGATTACAATCTCGTCGAGCTTTTTGCTTCGGCGCGGACACATATTGCCGATTTCCCGTTGTTGGTGTTCTTCGACTACGTCACCAATACCGCCACCGACAGCAACCAAACGGGCTGGTTAGCAGGTCTGCAATGCGGGCAACTTTCGGGGACAGGCTCCTGGTCGATGAGGGCCTATTACCGCGAACTCGAGAAAGACGCCGTTTTGGGAGGTTATACCGACTCCAATTTCGGCGGCGGCGGCACCGACAACCGGGGCGTGGAGCTTGATGGCAGCCTCCGGATAATGCACAATATCACTCTCTCGCTGAAATGGTTCGATAACCGCATGAGGCTGAATGATGAGCAGACCTATCGCCGCTTCCTGGCGGACCTGAAGTTCTCTTTCTGACCCGAGACGGCTTATCGCTGCCACGACCGGGCCACAAGTGTCTTGCGGCGAAGGGGTATCCTGCGTACCATAGGTAGACCGACTTTGACGGCATGTTGAAATGACAAAAGGAAAGAAGCCAGACAACAGCCCGCCCGACGGCGGACGCCCGGATACCGTGATCGAGACGCAGGTGGATGCCATTTTGGACTCTATCGCCGACGGTGTTTTCACAGTCGATAAAGACTGGCGAATCACCTCCTTCAACACCGCCGCCGAACGTATCACCGGCGTTCCCCGCGAGGAAGCCGTGGGCTCCTTCTGTTGCGATGTCTTCCGAACGAGCATTTGCGAAAACGACTGCGCCCTGCGCAAGACCCTGGATACCGGCAACCCGGTTGTTAATCGGGCGGTCTACATTGTCAATGCCGATGGCCGCAGAGTACCGATCAGTATTTCGACGGCCCTGCTGAAAGACAGGGACGGTCGGATTATGGGCGGCGTCGAGACTTTCCGCGACCTCAGCATGGTCGAGCAACTTCGCAAAGAACTTCACGGCCGCTACACTTTCGAGGATATCGTTTCCAAGAACGACCGGATGATTCAGATCTTCGAGACCCTGCCGCTGATTGCCGAGAGCGACAGCACCGTGCTTATTCAGGGTGAGAGCGGCACCGGCAAGGAGCTGATCGCCCGCGCCCTGCACAACCTGAGTTCGCGCCGGGACGAACCGATGGTGACGGTCAATTGCGGAGCCCTGCCAGATACGTTGCTGGAATCCGAGTTGTTCGGTTACAAGGCGGGAGCCTTCACGGACGCGAAGCAGGACAAACCGGGAAGATTCCAGTCCGCCGGCAGAGGTACGATCTTCCTCGACGAAATCGGGGATATCTCCCCCGCTCTCCAGGTCAAACTCCTGCGCGTCCTTCAGGAAAGGACCTTCGAACCCCTGGGGGGCGTGGTTTCCGTTAAATCCGAAGCCCGGATCATCGCGGCCACCAACAAGGATCTTGAAGACATGGTTCGCAGGGAGACCTTCCGCCAGGATCTCTTTTATCGCCTGAACGTCATCGAAGTCAATCTGCCACCTCTTCGCCAACGCAAGGAAGATGTCCCCCTGCTGGTGGATCATTTCATTGGCCGCTTCAATCGGCTGAAGGGTAAGGACGTCACCGGTGTTTCGCCCGAGGCTATGGCCGCCCTCATGAACCATGACTATCCCGGCAATATCAGGGAACTTGAGAACACTATCGAACACGCCTTTGTTCTTGTCCCGGGCGGTGAGATTACCACCGACCTGCTGCCGCATCAGATCCGCCCCGTCGCCACCGGGACTTCGGCAGAGCCGATCACCAGTCTGGATCAACTGGAGCGGCGATTTATAACCGATGCTCTCACCCGCCACGCCTACAATCGCACTAAGACCGCCGTCGAGCTGGGCATGCACAAGACAACGCTCTATCGGAAAATCAAGCAGCTCGGGATCAAACTCCCCGATCTTGATGGTCGCCACAAGAGCGAAGACGACAACAGTGAATAAGATTGCATTTTCGCAACACCACCCACAAGCGACCGTCTCATTATTGCAACAACACCCTCCGTTCATATCTCTTTCGACGTCACCATAATCACCTTAAGCCATTGTGCAATAATGTCGTAACCAACTGATTGCGATATTGGCACGGTATTTGTAATGCTTTCTATCGAAGGAGAAGATGTTTTGAGAGTAGCCCTTACAAGTTGGCAGAACAGGATTTCACCGGTACTCGATACCGCCCAGAGTTTTCTTCTGGTCGATATCGACAATGCCGAGATAGTGGCTTCCTCGTCTATCAATCTTGGATCGGGTTCGCTCTTGATGAAACTCGATCATCTCAAGAAGGCCGGTTGCAGTTTTCTCCTTTGTGGAGCGGTGTCAGAGTTTTGTCGCCGCCAGGTTGTCGCCAGCGGTATCACGCTGATACCGTGGTTGCGAGGTGATGTAAATACCGTCCTGGAGGCGTTCGTAGCCGATGGTCTGGGTACGGATGAGTTTATCATGCCGGGTTGTCGTCCGCGTTGCCGCGGGCGACGTCGCGGTTGGGGACGTGGAAGAAACAGGAGAAGCTGACTATGTTAATCGCCGTGGCGGCCGTATCGGCCGATGCCCAGAGTGAAGTTGACCCCCGGTTTGGACGGGCGGCCTACTTTGCCATTTATGACAGTGAAACCGACAAGTATGAGTTTATCGAGAACACCCAGAATCGTCAGGCCGCCCAGGGCGCCGGCATCCAGGCCGCCCAGAACGTGGCTGCAAAGAAGGTTGATTGGGTAGTCTCAGGTAATTTCGGACCCAAGGCCTTTGCCGTTCTCAAGGCGGCCGGGGCCAAACCGGTGCAGATATCCGGCGGCACAGTGACCGAAGCTGTAGAAGCAATCAAGTCCGGAAAAATGGATGCCGTGGACGGGGCGACCAAAGACGGCCATTGGATGTAGGATCCGAACTCACCCGAAGGAGGTGAACGGAAAGCATGAGTAAAGGCAAAACGAGAACAGAAAGTGATGGTCGGCAACTTCGTCGGCGCCTGAGGGGCTATCTTGGCACCAAAGAAGGCAAAGCCGTTGGATTCACATCGATCGCGGTGCCGGTAATTGGGTTCATTCTCAACGATCTCAAAAAACCGGACAGCATCGTGCGCCGACTCACCACCACGGCTGTCAACCGTCTGCTCGAACACCGGCAGACGAAAAGTACGGCGGTGGATATAACCGATCGGGTTGAAGTAACTACGAACAACGATAAGGGCGCCGAAGGCGCTACTGATCGACAATAAACGAAGGAGGCTTTTTATGCCAGGTGGAGATAGAACAGGACCGTTGGGCGAAGGCCCGATGACAGGACGTGGCGCGGGTTACTGCGCCGGATACCCCATGCCGGGTTACGCCAACCCGCAGGGTGGTCGGGGCGTAGCTCCCGGCTACGGCCGCGGATTCGGACGGGGCGGCGGACGAGGCCGGGGAGCCGGCTTTGGACGCGGAATGGGACGCGGATTCCGCGGCGGACGCGGACCGGACCCGTATTATAATCAGCCATTGGCTCCGACCCCGATGGCGCAACCGGCGCCGGCCTATGGATATCCGACTGCCGGGAACGAACTCGAGGAGCTTAAGGCCCAGGAGCAATACTACAAGGCCTATTTGCGAGACCTCAAGAAACGACGCGAGACCCTTGAGAGAGAATCGGCGGCTCCCTTCAACGGACCGCAGGATGACAACGACTGAAGAAAGGCAACTGGCTATGAGTAAGACACCCGGTGGTGGTGGCAGCGGACAGGGTGGCGGCAGTGGCCGCGGACAGGGCGGCGGCGGTGGCCGTGGGCAAGGTGGCGGCGGCGGCCGTGGACAAGGCGGCGGCGGTGGCCGTGGACAAGGTGGCGGCGGTGGTCGCGGACAAGGCGGTGGTGGCGGAGGACAAGGCGGCGGTGGCGGAGGGCGCGGCGGCATGGGCCGGGGCGGCGGCGGCATGGGCATGGGTCCGGCCGGCGATTGCCTCTGTCCCAAATGCGGCCATACCGAACCGCACCGCCAGGGAATGCCCTGCTATGACATGAAATGTCCCAAATGCGGCGAACTCATGATTAGAAAGGCCGGAAATTGATTGTTGCTGTCGCCAGTGGTAAGGGTGGCACCGGCAAGACAACCGTTGCCACCAATATCGCCCTGATGATGTCCCGGGTCGGTGACCGAAAAGTCTTCTATGCCGACTGTGATGTGGAAGCTCCCAACGGCCATATATTCCTCAAACCGAGGATAGATGAGGACTGGTCGGCCAATGTCCTCGTGCCTGTCATTGATCACCAGACCTGCGATCGCTGTGGCAAGTGTCAGGAGATTTGCCAATACAACGCCCTGGCCGTACTCGACACCGGCGTGATGGTTTTCTCCGAGTTATGCCACGGCTGCGGCGGTTGCTCGCTGGTATGTCCCCTTGATGCTGTAAGCGAGAGACCGCGGTCGGTGGGCAAGGTTCGGCGCGGCCATAGCCAGGGGCTTGGATTCGTTTCGGGAAGCCTGAGAATCGGCGAACCGATGGCGGTGCCTTTGATCCGGGCGGTCAAAAAGGCTATCCCGGATGACGTCGATGTCGTCATCGATGCCCCTCCCGGAGCCTCCTGCCCGGTGGTCGAAACCGTCGAAGGCGCCGATTTCGTCGTCCTCGTTACCGAACCGACCCCGTTCGGACTCAATGACCTCATCATTGCCGTCGAAACCATGCGACAGCTCGGGCTTCCCTTCGGCGTTGTGGTAAACCGGGCCGGCTCCGGCGACGACCGCGTGGAGGAGTACTGCAGCCGGGAGAATATCCCCCTGCTGGCGGCCATCCCCCAGGACCGACGGGTTGCCGAAGCCTATTCGCATGGCGGGATGATTTGCGATGAATTACCTGAATTACGTAAATACTTTGACGAGATCATTGCTGCCATAGCAGCACGCGATTCTCACCGACCTGTAGAGACAAGAGAGAAAGGAAGTTTATGAAGATTGCCATTCCTGTAGCTGATGGTAAACTGTGTGCGCATTTTGGCCACTGTGAGAAATTTGCCCTGGTCGAGGTCGATCGGGAGAAGAAAATCGTAGTCAATACCGAATATCTGCAACCGCCGGTTCACGAGCCGGGTGTCCTGCCTCGCTGGTTATCTGAGCAGGGCGCTGAGATGATTATCGCAAGTGGTATGGGTATGCGGGCGCAGCAGTTCTTCCAGCAGTATAACATATCGGTCGTCGTTGGTGCCATCCCGGGAGCGCCCGAGGAGATAGCCACGGCCTATTTGAATGACGCCCTGCAGGTTGGTGACAATCTTTGTGATCACTGATCTACCCGGGAAATGAGGCAATATGCCCATTTATGAATTCGAATGTCCCGGGTGCGGCGATCGATTCGAGCAATTTCTCTCGATTGGGGCCCCACCCGAATATCCCTGCCCCGACTGTGGTCGGACATCACCGAGGGTGATGTCGACCACGGGCGGCGTGGTGGCCTCCGGACGGCGTCCTCCGGGAGCCTGGCGTCGCGGCGATTGCGATCGCACACGGCCCTGCTGTGGTCGTCCGCAATATTGCGATCAACCACCGCGTGATGGGAAAGCTGAAAGAACGGAGTTGTGACCTTTTGAATGAGATAGTCGTTATAAGTGGTAAAGGCGGTACCGGCAAGACATCGATTCTGGCCTCGTTGGCATTTTACGCGAAGAACGCCGTCCTGGCCGATTGCGATGTCGACGCGGCAGACCTGCACCTTCTGCTGGCCCCCAAGATAAATGAGAAACACGATTTCCTCGCCGGCAACGAGGCCTGGATAGACCCCGACAAATGCAACGGATGTGGTTTGTGTTACGAGCATTGCCGGTTTGACGCTATTGTAGTGCCGGCAGACAGCTCCGCGTACTCCGTCAATAAGGTCAAATGCGAGGGATGTGGCGTCTGCGCGTTTTTGTGCCCGGAAGAGGCAATTGAGCTGCGAAAGCCCAAGTCCGGCGAGCTGTTTTTCTCGGAGACGAAGTACGGCTCGATGGTGCACGCGAAGCTGGGCATTGCCGCCGAGAACTCCGGCCGCCTCGTGGCCCTCGTACGTGAGAAGGCCCGCACCCTGGCCGAAAGCCAGGGATCGCAGTATATACTCGTCGACGGTCCCCCGGGTATCGGATGTCCGGTGATCTCCGCGATAACCGGCGCCGACGCCATCGTTATCGTCACCGAACCGACCATGTCCGGACTTAGCGACATGAAGCGGGTCGCCGATCTCGCCGCACACTTTCGCATCCCGGCCTCGGTATGTATTAACAAGTTCGATCTTAATCACGATATCACCGAACAGATAGCCGCTCACTGCCGCGAGAACCATCTTCGCCTGCTCGGCCGCATCCCTTACGATGATATCGTCACTCGTTCCCAGATTGCGGGTGTGCCCATCCCCGAATTCAGTTCCAACGGTGTCAGCACGACCCTGCGGTCGGTCTGGGAAGAACTCGTCGCGGGGCTCAGCTAACTGAAGGACGGCATTCGTATTTATCTTGCCCTCGTGCGCCTTCTCGCGTAATCTTTTTGACAGGCAAGTAAACAACCATGAGACAGAACCGGATCCACCCATGGACCGAGTAACACAGGGACCCGGCCGATATGAGTGAGAGGGAACAGCTCCGGGACCGCATCCGCGAACTGACCGGCTGGAGTAACATCGGCCGTTCGCAGATTATCACCGACACCTCGGACTGGATGAGAATAGAGCGCGGCGATGTTCTCCGCCTGGACGGTCGCGATTACATCGTTCAGGGTAACCAGTACGAAACCCGTTTTGGCATTGGCGATCAGCCGAAGTACTGGGTGTTCAACGCGCTGGATCTGGAAACCGGCCAGGCCAAGATTATAAAAACCGTGTTTCATGAAGATTTCCATGTTCATATCGGCGTCTTCAAGATCCATTGCTATCGCTCCCCGGAGAAGGAATCCAGGGTTCTGGAACTCGTCCGCGGTGACTCGCGGTTCATGCAGGGCATAACCACGCTGGATGAAAAAGGCAACAACGTCCGGGTAATTGACTTCATCAGGGGCGAGACCCAGTTCAACCACATTGTCGGAATAAATAAACCTCACGAGCAGTACTTTCATGAAGACCTGCCGGCTATCCTGCGCAAGCTGACGACCAGCCTTGAGGCAGTGGCCTTTCTTCACAAAAACGATTTGTGCCACGGTGACATACGCAATGACCACATTTTTATCGATGCTGGCGACGGCGGCTACCGCTGGATCGATTTTGATCTGTTACAGCACGTTTCGGATTTCGATACCTGGAGCCTGGGCAATATAATTAATTACGCCGTTGGCAAGGGCATCACCGCCTTCTCGAACGTGCTCAAGAGCGACAAGTTTTCCGACGAGGTAAAGGCGACCCTGAAGCCGGAGGATGCCTCCGCCTTTTTCGAATATCGCCTGATGAACCTGGCCAGATTGTACCCGTACATACCTGACCGGCTGAATGCCATTCTTGAGCACTTCACCATAAAGCCGAAGGAATTTTACGGCAACATCGGGCAATTGATGGATGACTACTATGAAATGCTGGACACGGAATTTGCCGAGACTTAGATTCAACACGGAGGCGATCCTGATCCAGCGCTCGGCGCGCGGGATCGGTTTTTACACAGAGGCTTTATGAAAACTGTGATCATAGGCGGCGGCAAAGGCGCCCTGGCAATCATTGAACTGGCCATGGGAGCGTTTCTCACGGAACTGGCGCTCGAAGTAGAGTGCCTGGTGGATCGCGACCCCAATGCTTCGGGGATGGCCTTCGCCCGCGAGCATGGGATCCGTACCAGCGACGATATGGACGAGGCCATGGCCCTGCCCGGCCTCGAACTCATTATCGAACTGACCGGCGATGACTCGGTGCTGGATAAAATCTACAAGACCATCCCGGCCGGCGTGAAGCTCATCGACCACACTTTCGCCCACATTTTCTGGGACCTTGTCAACGCCCGCGAGGATCAGAAACGGCGCGTGCGGCAACTCACGGAGCTTGAAGAGCGCATCGAGAAGGAACGCCACTTTCTGCAAAGCCTGGTAGACAACATACCCGACCTTATTGTTGTCCTCGACAGGAATAAGCGCGCAATTGAAGTGAATGACTCGTTCTCGAAATTCGCCGGCATCAGTCGCGAGGAAGCCATCGGCCGTACCTGCGAAGGAATGCTCAGCACGACCGAACTCGGGCAACAATGCAAGCAAAGTTCCGACATGCTTGACCAGGTGCTGAAAACCGGGATGCCGCACAGCCTCATTCTGCGCACCGCCGAACCCCACGAAACCCACTGGGAAATCACCCGCACCCCGATAAAGAACCGTGAAGGCAAAACCGAGGCCATCCTGGGAACCTGGCACCGTATTACGGAACGGGTTCTGCTCAAGCGCGAGGTCGAGGCCGCCGAACAGCGATTCAAGAGTTTCATCAATTCCGCCAAAGACTGGATTTCCATCAAGGATCTCGACGGGCGCTATGTAATCGTCAATCCCAGCTGTGCCGCCGATCTGAACCGGCATCCTGACGATTTCACGGGCAGGCGCGCCGAGGAACTGCTCAGCCCGGCTATGGCCCGGCTGGTAACACGCAATGACCGCAAAGTCATCGACTCCGATAAACCCTACACCTACGACGAGGTGTATGATCTTGACGGCCGCGAGCACATTTTTCAGACGGTGCGTTTTCCGCTCAAGGATTACAAGAACAGCACCATCGGCGTCTGCACCATCGCCCGCGATATTACCTCCGAAAAGCAACTCCGCGGCCAGTTGGTGCAGGCAGCTAAACTCGCCGCAGTCGGCAAACTCGCGGCCGGTGTGGCCCACGAGATAAACAACCCCCTCACCGGCATCCTGGCCTACGCCGAAGATCTCGCCGACGAACTTGACTCGGACGATCCGAAAATCGATGATGTGAAGGTCATTATCCGGGAAACCATGCGTTGCCGCAATATCGTGCGCAATCTCCTGGATTTCGCCCGCCAGGAAGATCCCGAACTCCAGACGATAGGTCCCAACGAGATGGTCGGCCAGGCCCTTTCCCTCGTGGAGCGACTACCGCAATTTCGGAACATCAACATCGAACGAAGTTTTCTTGACAGCATCCCGACCATCAACGGGGATTCGCGGCAGCTTCAGCAGGTCATATTGAACCTTATGCTCAATGCCGCCGATGCCGTTGAAGGTAAAGGGATAATCGAACTCGTCACCGAATACGATCGTCGCCATGACCAGTGCGTGATCAGTGTCAAAGATAACGGCCCCGGAATACCCGAAAACCTCATTGACAAGATCTTCGAGCCCTTCTTTTCCACGAAGGGCACCAACGGCCTGGGGCTGGCCGTGAGCTGGGGAATTGTGGAAAGACATCACGGCACCATCGAAGTCGACACGGTCGAGGTAGGTGGAGCCATATTCCGGATCGTCCTGCCGGCCCATCCGGCCGCCGAGGATTAGCTGTAGACCGGTGACATACGGGAGAGAGAAATGGGAAAAGATATAAACATACTCGTTGTCGATGACGAACAGATCGTTCTCGACAGCATCACCAAATTGCTTCGCAAAGAGCCCTACCGGTTGCACACAGTGATGTCGGCGGATGAGGCTTTCGCGGTCATGGATACCGTCGATATCGATATCGTGCTGACCGACCTTATGATGCCGGAAATCGACGGACTGGAACTGATGAAGCTGGTCAGAGACCGCTCCCGGCGTATACCGGTGGTTATGATAACCGGTTATGCGACCGTTAACACGGCCCTGCAGGCGACGCAACTGGGCGCCTTTGATTATGTCGCCAAGCCGTTTTCGAAGAAAGAGCTTCTCGGAGTCGTCCACCGAGCCGTGGCTCTTGTACAGGCCTATGAAACCGGCGGCCCGGACAGGAAACCGAACGGCGAAGCGGCGACGACAGTAGCCCCGCGAACCTTCAAAGCCCTGGGAGACCAGTCTTGGCTCATGCTCGAGGAAGACGGCTCGGTGTTACTGGGCGTCGAACGCAGTTTCCTCCATACGGTAGGAAAAATCCAAACCGTATTCCTGCCGGAAGAGGGCGACGAACTCAGGCAGGGATCGGTCTATTTTAAGATTTTCTCCTCCGACATGAGGGCTCACACCGTCCTCTCCCCGCTCTCGGGCGTGGTGGTGCGCGTCAACCGGGAGGTAACCGATGACGCGGAAACAGCCCTGGCCGACCCATATGGCGGCGGCTGGCTAATCCGGCTCAAACCGTCGAAATTCGAGCAAGAGGTCAAACTGCTCGGACTATAGCGACACAAATCCTGCGTCGCAAACACGCCCGGCATCAGCCGATCTAGCCCTGGTTGCGCTCTTGACATCGAGTTCCGCAACGGCTAAATCCTTGACACCTCGGAAAGCCTCACTATATTTAAGTAACATGCTTCCCAACATGGGGTGGCAGAACATACTACGTGAACATTCTTACGAATATGATTATGAATCTAAGCCACAAGGGGATTTTGAAATGCGTAAAATGACACTTTTCGCACTGATGGCGCTATTCTCTCTGGCGGGGGGCCAAACGATGGCGCAGAGTCTGTCGCTGGACCATGTGGATGGGCTCAACGCAACCGACGGCCTGCAAATGGGTGTTCCGGTTGTCTTCTATATCAGGGTAACCGGCGACGCCTCCAATCACGACGGTATCACCAACGGTTTTAGAGTTTACTCGCCGTCAGGATCACAATGGGGTACTACGGTGCCCGACACCACGGGAACTCTGGGTAAGGCCCAGTTTGACGGCGGCTTCATCGTCAGCACCTTCTCGGCCACAGGCTCGGACGCGGACACGGTCGGATTCAGCGGTTTTCGCTTCTTTCAGGCAGGCATCCCGGCCGGTTTCGACGATATCGCCTATACCATTACCATAGGTCCGATCGACGCCTCTTACGAAGGCGGCACAATATGCCTTGACTCGTCTTTCTATCTACCCAGCGGCGTCTGGAAATGGGCGGGTCCCGAGGCCTTTCCGGATTGGGACGGCCCGCATTGTTATCCCATCGGCGAGGCTTCGACGCAACCCGAGATAACCTGCCCGGGCGATACGGCGTTCTTCGCCTGTGAACCCGACACTGTCTGCTTCCCGTTTGCGGTCACCAACGCGGAGACGGTCACCGCCACCAACGCCTATATCTCCGGCGAAACGGTTTGTGTCCCGGTGTTGAGTGGCGGCGTCATAGAGATTATAATGACCGCCATCGGCAGCGGCGGCGTTGACCAGTGCCAGTTCACGGTGACAGCGGCCCTGAACACCCCTCCCACCGTCACCGCCCAGTCAAACGTATCGGTCGTGCAGTGCACCGTAGGGGAAGAGATCTGTATACCGTATATCGCCACAGACATAGACTACAACCTCATGGAGGTTATAACCAACCTCGGAACGCTTGAGGGCGGCAACGTTTGTTTCCAGCCGCCGGCAGCCGGCAACTATAACATCACACTGACCGCCACCGACGGCTGTGGCGCCTCGGCCCAGGCCAATATCAGCGTCGAAGTAATCGCCGGTGAAGCGGCCACAATCACCTGCCCCGACAACCAGGTAGTTGAAATCTGCGAACCCGAGCTGTTTTGCGTCCCGATCGGGTTCAGCCCCGACACCGCCACGGTGACCATTACCTCCGGTCCCGGCTACATTGAGGGAAATCAATACTGTGTCGCCATAACTGCCACGGGCAACTTCGAGGTCGGCCTTCAGGCCACCACGCAATGCGGCCAGGAAAGCTGTGATTTTACTATCGACGCCACCGTCATCGGCTACCCTCAGATCACCTGCCCGGTGGGTACGATCGATGTCATTATCGACGGCCCCGGTCAGGCCTGTGTCGGCCTGCCGATTACCAACGCCGATAATGTCAGCACCGATCTCGGCAGCTGGGCCGCGGACGAACTGTGCTTCCAGGCGGATGTATCCGGCGAATACGTGATCAA
>CAZVUZ010000004.1:44645-50135 GCA_964630485.1 uncultured Ignavibacteriales bacterium | reverse complement strand
CCGTACCCTGCTTGCGTTCATCGGCCCAGACATTCATCGTCAGCGCCGGCACGAAGAACACCAGCAAAAGCGGGAAAAGAGAATTGAGCTGGTCGAGATTGGCCAGGTTATTGGCAAAAAACCGTTCCTGCCAGAAAGCGGCCGCGGCGCTGAGCAAAATGAACAGGGTCACGAAGACATATCCCGAAGGGTTGGCAAAATACAGGCGCAGGTCGCGCTTGCTGAGGGTCAGAATCAAATCTCGATTGATTTTCATGACTCACCTCCCTCACCGGATACCGCCTCGGTACCGATTCCCACCGGTCGGCCGTAATTGGTCAATCGGTAGAAGGCCTCCTCCAGGGATCCATTGGCTCTCAATTCGGCCGACGGTCCGTCGAAGACCATGCGACCCTCATGAATGAGCAGAACCCGTCCCGCAATAGCCTCGACCTCCTGCAGGATGTGGGTGGAAATCAGGATCGTCTTGGACTCCGCCAGGCGGTTAATGTTGGCCCGGAAATCGCGGATTTGATTCGGGTCCAGCCCGGCCGTGGGTTCATCCATTATCAGCACATCCGGGTCGTGCAGAAGCGCCTGCGCCAGGCCGACACGCTGTCGATAACCACGGGACAGCTTGCTAATCGGCTTCTCGATCACGTCCTGAAGCGCCGTTTGATCCGTCACGAAATCAACCCTCTGTTTCAAGAGCCGATCTTTTAAACCGCGCGCCTCGCCGAAGAAACGCAGCAATTCAAGCGGCGTCATGTCCTCATAAAGAGGCCCGTTCTCCGGCAAGTAGCCCAGCCGGCGACAAGCCTCCAGGCGGTTGGAGGCCACATCAATACCGGCGATGCTGGCTCCACCCGCGCTGGGGGAAAGAAAACCGCTCAATATCCGCATGGTGGTCGATTTGCCCGCCCCGTTGGGTCCCAAAAAGGCGACGACCTGGCCACTTGGAATGGAAAAGGAAACGTCCTGGACGGCCACGAAAGATCCGAAATACCTCGTCAGGCCCCGGGCCTCTATCATGGCCATGGAAGAAGTCTCAGACATAAAACTACCTCACACTCTCCCAAAAAACTTAACTCTATCAAGAATATTGGATTATAGTCCTCACGAATCAATATACCACTACAAACGAGTCAATAATACATGGTAAGGCAAAGACTGTCAAGCCCTTCGACGGGTTCAATCACAACCGCCCGGACTGCGTCCAAGCCAATCACCTCACTCCAAAATATATTATAAACACCATTCGAATGACGGTTCCAGTTCTCTCGCCGCCAAAAACGCCATGACCGCCATGACGAAAACCAAGGCGTATGCTGGTGAGGCAATCCCATGATATGTGGGATTCAGACCATATTTGAGATCCTTCCACCGACCGCAATGAAACTTAAGTGTCTGTATATCAACAGATTAGTTTTAGGGTAAAATGGCATGGAGGGTGCTTTCCCATGGTGGGGACAATAGGCTTCGTTCGCTCTGAACGAAAGGAGTTTTTATGGGCCTTGGGATAAGAACAAGTCGCCTTGCCCTGGGAATACCAGGCAACGTCAATACCGCCATGCAGAACATGTACAGCTCGCTGGAAAAGCTGGCGACTGGGCGGCGGATCAACCGCGCCTCCGACGATCCTGCCGGGCTGGTGATCTCCGAACAACTGAGGGCTCGCATTGCGTCACTCAACCAGGAAATTGAGAATACTTCGGCGCAGATCAATAAATATCAGACGGCTTCCTCCGCGATCGGGGAATTGAGAAGTCAGTTGACCGACCTGAGAACCCTCGCAATTGGAGCGTCCAACGAGGGCGCTAACGATGAGGCGGCACAGAAGGCCTATGCCGATGCCGCCGACTACATCGTGGCCGGCTTCAACCGAACCATCAGAACGGCGGATTATAACGGCAGCGGTTTGCTGGATGGGTCTGAGGGGTCGGTCGCGGAAATATCAAGTCTCGCCGCTATTGACCTGAGTAGCGCCGAAGCCGCCGAGACCTCACTGGCAGCTATTGAGGAGAAAATCGCGGCCGTGGACAGTGTCCAGACCGAACTGGGCTCCACAGAGAAGTACAATTTGCGTTCGCGACGCTCAAGCCTCGAGACAACGGTGCAAAACCTCGAGGCCGCCCGGGGAAGCATCCTCGACACCGACTATGCCCTGACATACACCAATATGATTACCGATATGATGGTGACACGCGTCTCCCTGGCCATGCTCGCGCATTCGCAGATGACGTCCTATTCGGTGATAAAGCTTCTGGGGTCCTCCTGACAAGGCGCCTCCCTCCCCTGGCCAATGGATAGCCAACGGAAGATCGTCGGGCTCGGCCCTCTCCGGCCGTCTTTTTTGCCCTCACGGAGTTAGAGGCACGGGCTCGGCGTTTCGCCGCCAACGAACATATAGTCTATCAGGAACACAAGGTCCGATATGTCGATAAGGTCGGCGCCGTCAGCGTTAACGTCCGCCTCCTCCTGACACAGCGGCTCCGGCCCGCCCCCAAACATGAAGTTGATCAGGTAAACTAGATCGGAGATGTCCAGCGGCAGGGCACCCGAATGATCGATATCCCCCCGGTAAACGCAGCAACCGCCGCTGAAGGCGGCTGTTACCACGGCTGAATGTAAACCCGGGCGGCCCTGAGAATCCACGGCGACAACAAGGTAGTCATAAGATTTGTCCGAGAAAACATCGGTGTCGAGAAACACCGAGTCTTCAACCCCGTAGTCGGCCAGCGCTCCCGTTGGCTCATCAATCCTGAAAAAAGAACCTGTCGAAGGCACTTCGCGCCGGTACACGCGGTAGGTCAGACCTGAGATCAACTGCCAGGTGATCTCGACTTCGGTCGCGGATGAAAACCGGGCGGATACATTCTCCGGCGCCGCCGGCCACGAAACCACTGAAAGCAGGATATCCTCCTGCTGGAAGGAATTATCGGGAATAAGGCTCGAGAGCACCTGACCCTCGCCATTGGCCAGGTTAAAGAAATGGTAATCATAGGGATTACCCGGCGACTCGGTAATGTAATTCTGAAAATCATCGAACCAGAACCCGGCATCGTAACCGGCGCCGACGGAGCTTTCAATCCGTATCTCCTCGTCGGTGTCGTCGAGGTATCCATAGAAGCTTACAAGCCCGCTGTCGGGCACACTCATATCGGAGTTGTTGACCGCACCGTAGATCGAACCCTGTCCCACGGCGGGATCGGCGGCCAGCCACATCGCGCCAAGGGCTGTCACACACACCAGAATTTTTCGATTCAAAGCCATCATAATTAATAACCACAGAATACGCCCGTTGTGCCGGATTCAATAACGCCGGTTCCACTGCGCCCCAAGGGCCATTATATAGGAATTCGGTAGTTTCTCGGCCTGTCGCCACCACCAAAAAACCTGTGGCGCTCAAAAAAGCGCCACAGGTTGTAGCTTTCCGTACCCGGGCACGGCGCGTAAGGCGCCACGGGTTAGTTAAATCATGGTGAATATAAAGCCGATGCCCAGGGTCTCCTTGAAACGTCCCTTCTTGCTCACCTGCTTATCATAGAGCAACTGAGTGTAGAAGTTAACGGCAATGATCTTGGTAATCTGAGCAGTGACAGTATTCTCCCAGTTGACATCAACCGCCTTCCAGTAATCCTCTTCAGGAAGCCCCTTAAAATCGTCCTTATCGGAGAAGTAAAGTGCCTTGAACAGGGTTAATTTACTGGTCAGCTTAAGATTGCCGTGAAAGCTGAGATTGGCGTCGGTGACGGACTCCAGACCACCGTCGGTGGCTGTGTGCGACTCCGTGTTGTACTCGGCGTCGATAATGTCCGAGCTAATGGTCTGGCGCATGGCCAGGCCTAAACGGGTAACGATCTGGTCCTTATCCTTTTCGTAAAGGAGCTTGGCAATACCGGCCGACTCCGTCAGCCTCAGCGGCGAAAAATACCGTTTCTTGGCCTCCACGGAGGCGTCCTGGAACTGCGTTTCCAGGCGGAAGGCAACATAGGGATCGACGAACGAGTGCAGCGTAAAGCGGCCAAGGTTTTCCCAGTCGATCAGGTCAGTCGACTTCTTCGGCTTGCTCCAGTCCTTGTTACCTTCGGTGTCGGTTGACTGAGTCATGGTCTGACCGAAAGAGAGTCTCAGCGTCGAGCGGAAATTAAACCACTCTTCCATCTGCTTTTGTGCCACGCCGTTCATATTGGCCACCCAGTTGAACGAGCCCGCTTCACCACCTACCCACGAATCGGAGTACGCGGTTTGTGTCGTGGTAATGTCCAACACCAGCGACTTCTGCCAACCGGTCACGACGGAGTCGTCCGCTGCCTGTGCGCCGACGGTCATCACCGTCAGCACTGCCATAATTATCAGAGATGTCCTATTCACTATCTTCTTCCTTACTTAAGCACCTGTTACCTGGTGCATGTGAACGTCCTGCTGCGGGAACGGTATAGAGATACCTTCCTTGTCGAATGTTATCTTTACTATTTCTGTTACGTCAAAGAACACGCCCCAGTAGTCCTCTGTCTTCACCCACGGGCGAACGACGAAGTTTACCGAGCTGTCGGCCAGTTCGGAAACGGCCACCACCGGCGCCGGGTCCTTCAGGATGCGAACATCATCGCCCAGTATTCTTTCGAGGGTTTCCTTTGCCTTCTTGATGTCGTCGCCGTAGCCGATGCCGAAGACCATATCGACGCGGCGCGTTTCCTTGGCCGAGTAGTTGGTGATATTGCCGCCGGTGACATTGGAGTTGGGCACGATGACGGCCTTGTTGTCCGGGGTCTTCATCAGGGTGTTGAAAATGCCGATGGCCTCGACCGCACCCATCGTTCCGCCGGCCTCTACGAAATCACCGGCCTTGAAGGGCCGGAAAATGATGAGCATGACGCCGGAGGCGAAATTCGCAAGCGAACCCTGCAGGGCAAAACCGATGGCCAGGCCGGCGGCACCGATGACAGCTATGAGGGATGCTGTCTCGACGCCAAGCGTCCCCAGGATGGCTATGAACAGGAAGGTCATGAGACCAATGCGGATGAGGCTGATCAGGAACTTGGTCAGGGTTTCATCGGTACTACTGCGTTTCAACATTTTCCTGACCACTCGAATCAGGATGCCGATCACAATGCGACCGATGATGAGTATGGCAATGGCGCCAACTATTCGCAGACCGTACACGGCGGCCCACTCATATAACTTCGAGAGAATGTCTTCCATTTTGACTCCCTATCCTTTTAGATTCCTGCTGTAATAGTATCTTGAGTATTATCTAAACTGCTTCTGGATGTTGTCACCATAAGAGATTCCGAACACCATGTCAAGTCGCAGGCAACTTTCGGCAGGCGCGCTGAGAACACGGGTAGTACTTCATGCACCATGACCCGCCTGCATCTCGGACAATTCGTTCGTGGGTATGTAATGTATCGGTATCATTACCAACAAGTTCTAACTGTAGTCGTTTGAATTCAAAAGCAAAGCCTATTACATCATTGATAAGTGAACGAGCAATAGATTCGTATTCTA
>CAZVUZ010000004.1:959-44635 GCA_964630485.1 uncultured Ignavibacteriales bacterium | reverse complement strand
TAAGTGAATCTCCGCTGTCACTTCGACTCATGTCATCCGGCCGCTGCGACTTGAGATTACGTGTCATCTGCCAGTGCCCCAAATAACCGATGACGGCTCCCAGCAGCAGCAGCAGCGGTATCAACAAGACCCGGGAGATACTGACCTCCCAGAACAGGATGTCGATTGAAACTACCTGAGTGTTCTGGATAACCAGGATCAGCGCCAGCACAATTGTAACGACTATTGCTATCTGCTTGAAGCTCATCGCAATCGTTTCCTCCGGAGTTTAGAGCGTTATTCATGGGGGGCGGAACCCCACCGATGCGAAAGTGACTGAAAAACTCGGGGGGAGGGCAAACGGGCTTCGATTAGAAGCGCCGTCTGCCTTTCCCACGAAGCCGTATTACTCTATTTCTTCGACTCGATTTCCACGCGACGGTTCTTCTGGCGACCGTCGGCCGTGGAATTACTCGCGATGAAGTACTTGGGATCTTCACCGAATCCGCGGGTGGTCATGCGACTGCCTTCAACACCCTGGCCGCGCATGTAATCCGCGACCGCCTTGGCGCGGTTCTCGGATAGCGTCTGGTTGAAAGCCGCCGGACCGGTGGAGTCACAGTAACCGCTGATCACGATTTCAGTCTCGGGATAAGCTTTCATAGATCGCGCCAGGCTATCCAGCGTCTGGCGGGAGCCTTCAGAAATCTCGTAGGATCCGGAGGCGTACTTGACGTTGTCCCTGAGCGTGATTTTGCCGATGATCTTTTTGATCTTGGGACAACCGGTCGCATCGACTTCCGTGTCCGCGGGCGTGCCGGGGCATTTGTCCAGACCGTCAAAGACACCGTCCTTGTCACTGTCAAGCGGGCAACCGTCGGCATCAACCTTCACCCGGGCCGGTGTATCCGGACACTTGTCCTTGTAGTCGGGGACACCGTCGCCATCAGCGTCACCGGCACAGCCGCGGTCGTTTACAGCCACTCCCTCGGGAGTGTTGGGACAATCGTCAAAAGTGTCAAAAACCCCGTCGCCATCACTGTCAAGGCCGCAACCGTAGGCATCCACCTTCACCCCCGCGGGCGAGTTCGGACAACGGTCCAGGCCGTCAAAAACACCGTCGCCGTCCGTATCCAGAGGACAGCCGTCGTCGTCGACCACGGCGCCCTGCGGCGTCCCGGGACAACGATCCTTCTTGTCGCTCACGCCGTCCTTGTCAGCATCAGGATTGCCACCTAAGTAGAAGGTTACGCCGGCGGAGGGTTCCAGATAGCCGCGAAAGGGCCGGGAACTCCACTCGGTCCAGTCGCCGGGACCGTAGACGCCCTCGGGCACCTCGGAATCCAGATTGGCAATGCCATAGCTTAAAACGGCTTTGAAGTCGACCGTGAGAAAATCGAACAGCCAGTAACTGAGGCCGGCCCCGAGCTTGGCGTTCATGTCGGTCACATCATAGGTGCTGTAGCCGCGTCTTTCACGCAGGCGCCAATGGTCAATGCCAAGCCCCAGAGTTACGAAAGGCTGAAAACGTTCCTCGGTTCGGAAATAGTAACTTCCGGTCAGGGAGTATATTCTTCCCCTCAGGTGGGCGGAGGCGTTGTCGACGTCCTTCCACGAGAACGACTGGTCGCCCGTGGCGGTGCTGTCGTCGTAGGTCTTGACCACACCGGCCGAGAAATTGAGCACGATGTTTTTAGTAAGGCCATAGCGCGCTTCAACCGCGCCATACCAGCCCATTTCAAACGGCTCGTAGGCATCATCAAACTTATAAAAGTCGGAGCCGTCAAATAGCGGCGCCACGCCGACACCACGGACACCAAGCCCGATCTTGTTTTTCCATTCTCTCGCGTCGGCCGTCGCGGCAAGAATTGCCAGCGACAGGATCACCAAAATAGCTTTGCTTCTCAACACAAACCTCCTTTTCAGGTATTGCCTCTTCAACGTATCTTGGGTGACATGACTCAGGAAACTGCCCCCTTGTCTCCCGAGTCCGTCATCAATAATCGATTTGTTGCTCTTCAGACCAATCGATCCACAAAAAGTCACAAATGCGCGTTAGATTCTGCGTAAATCTCTTTACCGTAATTGATTGAAAATCACCGAAACCCTGTCTCGCCCGTAATAACGACTTCTTACATCAATTGGTTCCCATGCGATGTTGAAATCATAGCACGGGAAACGAACGCAGGCTGGATTATACACGAAAACCGCCCCGGAAGAGCGGTTCGTTGAGATTCTGTTTGGACGTTACGATGAACGTCGGCGGCGTCAGGCGCCGGGCTGGGCAAACGCCGTGGTCTTCTTGACCCTTATATTCTTGGTAACTTTGCCCGCACGAAGGCACTTGGTGCATACGTTAATGCGTCTCGGCTTGCCGTCTACCAGAGCGCGAACGCGCTGAAGGTTGGGATACCAGCGCCGTTTGGTCGTATTGTGGGCGTGCGAAACATTGTTTCCGAAGCCCGGCTTCTTGCCGCATATTTCACAAATTTTAGCCATTTGTCCTGTCAACTCCTTATTCGCAAAGTCCCACAATTTATGCATTTTCTCTCAAAAGGCAAGAAATATCTGAGACTATTATATATGTCGGCCACGAGCCGACTGTTCCCGTTGTCTTGCTCTGAAAGGCCTTTGACAGATCGCCAGAGCTTCCCCCCGACCCTTTTTGGTTGCGTTGGGACGGAACTTATTGCAAACTACGGACTATGAAACAACGAGCTTTACGCAGGATAACACCATGCTGGATTTGAGATTCATCCGAGAAAACCCGGAACTGGTTAAAGCCGGACTTGCCAAAAAAAAGGACCAGATCGATATTGATCGCGTTCTTGAGCTGGACGAAAATCGTCGCGAGATAATACGCGAGGTAGAGAAACTCAAGGCCGCCAAGAACTCGGCCTCCGCTGAAATAGCGAAACAGAAAAAGGCCGGCGAATCGGCCGATGACGCCATCGCCGCCATGAAGAAACTCGGCCAGGACATTGCCGGCCTCGACGCTCGCCGCCGCACCGTAGAGGAGGACCTGAACAATATTCTCATCTGGATACCGAACCTCCCCGACGATTCGGCGCCGGTGGGACCGGACGAATCGGCCAACGAATTCGTGCGTGACTGGGGCGTCAAACCGAAGCCGACCTTTGAGGTGAAACCGCATTGGGAAATCGGTGAGCAGCTCGGCCTCCTCGACTTTACGGCCTCGGCCCGAATTTCGGGCTCGGGCTTTTATATCCTGAAAGGCCTCGGCGCCCGTCTCGAACGAGCTCTCATTAACTATATGCTCGACCTGCATACGACCGATGGCTTTATCGAATACCAGACCCCCTTCATGGTCACCGCCGACACCATGTTCGGCACCGGCCAACTGCCGAAACTCGGCGATGACATGTACCATATCGAGCAGGACGACATGTACCTGATTCCGACCGGCGAAGTGCCCCTGACCAATATGTTTCGAGGGGAAATTATCGACGGCGCCATGCTCCCGATGAATATGGTCACCTACACGCCGTGTTTCCGCCGTGAGGCGGGTGCGGCCGGTACGGACACCCGAGGCATGATCCGGGTACATCAATTCGACAAGGTAGAGTTGGTGAGAATCGTCCGGCCCGAGGAATCGGAAGCGGCTCTGGAGGACTTGACCCGACAGGCAGAGAAAGTTCTGCAGGGGCTGGGGCTGCATTACCGCGTTGTCAACCTTGCCACCGGTGATCTCTCCTTCGCCAGCGCCAAAACCTATGACCTTGAAGTCTGGTCCGAGGGAGTCAGAAAATACCTGGAAATATCTTCCGTATCGACCTTCGGCGATTTTCAGACCCGACGAATGAACTGCCGTTTTCGCGATGAGGACAAGAAGGTGCTTTTCCCGCACACCCTCAACGGTTCCGGGGTGGCCCTGGCCCGCATGATCCCGGCCATTCTGGAAAACTACCAGAATGCCGACGGCACGATAAACATCCCCGCGGTTCTCCAACCCTATATGGGAGGTCTGGAAAAAATCGGCTGATGGCTGAGCGATCCAAAATATCACGCCGTATCGACGCCCTTTACATAGGCAAATCGACGGTTTTCAAGACTTTTCTCCTGGCCGGGATAGTTGTGATTTCGGCGGTCTTCGTCTGGTACACCTTTGATGTCATCGGCCAGCTCCAGCACGACACCCGCGAACAGGTCGAGAAGTATGTCAAGCTCTGGGAGATGGCGGCCAATTCGCCAACCTCGGGCAGTGAACTACAGTTCATCTTCGACGAAATCGTGGTCAAAGCCAATTTCCCGATTGTCGTCCTCGACAATGCGCGCGAACCCATACACTGGCGCAATATCGAGGGCGTCGAACCCTCAGACATTTCCGCAGAGACCCTTGAGAAACTGCGCCACGAAGCTCAGCATATGACCGAGCAGGGACAGGAGTTTCCCCTGCGCTTCGGCGAGACCAATCTAAACTACTTCTGCTACGGAGACTCCAAAGTAATTAACCAGTTGCGGATGATGCCGTTCATTGAAATCGGGATCGTGATCGCTTTCATGCTCCTGGGCCTGATCGGCTTTCAGAATATCCGACGCAGTGAAGAGCGGCATATCTGGGTCGGTATGGCCAAGGAGACCGCCCACCAGCTGGGCACCCCGATTACGTCTCTGATGGGCTGGCTGGAGGTCGCCGAAGGGGAGTGTTCCCCATCTGAAGGCCGCGAGGAGAGCGACCTCCTTGAGGAAACCATCGACAATATGAAAGCCGATGTCGAACGCCTGCAGAGAATAGCCAATCGATTCGGCCAGATCGGCTCCGTTCCGGAGCTTAAGCCTTATGATTTAAACGAACTGATTGGCGAGGCTATCGACTATTATCGACGCCGCCTGCCCTTCGAAGGACATGGAGTGCGGATGGACTACCATTCGGTGTCCCTGCCAAAAATCGATCTCAATGCGGAATTGCTGAGCTGGGCTCTCGAGAATCTCATCAAGAACGCCCTGCAAGCGGTAGATTCCAAAACCGGCCTGGTCGATATCCGCACCGAGCTATTCGCCAGCCGGGAAGAAGTCACGGTCTATGTAACCGATAACGGCAAGGGTATTACCCCTGCGGCCGCCCGCAAGATATTCCGCGCCGGGTTTACCACCAAGAAACGCGGCTGGGGGCTCGGCCTTACCCTTGTCAAACGCATCGTTGAAGAATACCACGGAGGCCGGGTCAGCCTCGACAGCTCCAGACCCGGAGAAACTGTCTTCGAACTTACCCTGCCCCTCCGTTGTTCCACATTAGACGACCAAAAGCGAGGTTAGAATATGTCCCAGGCACCAGCCAAACGAAAAATCCTGTGGGTCGATGACGAGATTGACTCGCTCAGGGCACACCTTTTGTTCCTCGAAAAAAAGGGGTTTGAGACGGCAACGGCCATGTCCGGCGATGACGCCATTGAGCTGGTAAAAAAGGAGATTTTCGATCTCGTCCTGCTGGACGAAATGATGCCGGGCAAGGACGGCCTCACGACGCTCGAAGAGATTAAGGAACTGCGCCCCCATTTGCCGGTGGTGATGGTGACCAAGTCGGAAGAAGAATCGCTGATGGATGACGCCATCGGACAAAAAATCGACGATTATATCATCAAACCGGTCAATCCTTCACAAATCCTCCTCGTTATCAAAAGGCTCCTGGAATCGAGAAAGATAATCGGCAGTTCCTCGATGCGCCGGTATATCAGCGAGATCCGAAAGTTCGGTGAGAAACTCTACGGTCGCATGGTCCCCGAGGACTGGCACGAGGCCGCCCGCATTCTGGCTTCGTGGAATCTCCAGCTCGACGAGAATGCTGACGTCGGCCTCGAGCAAACCCTGGAGGGTACCCGCAACGAATGGAACACCGAATTCACCAAGTATATTGAGGGCAATTACCCCGCCTGGCTGCACTCGAACAAGCGACCTATCCTCTCCCCCGATGTTGCCGGCACCTATGTCGTTCCGCGGGTCAAAAATGGCGAAAAAGTCCTCCTGATCGTGGTCGACTGCATGCGCCTCGACCAGTGGATGCTGGTGGAACCCCTGCTGGCCGAATTCTACAATATCCAGCGCGAGTACTATTTCTCGATGTTGCCCACGGCCACCCCCTTCGCCCGCAACGCTCTTTTCGCCGGCATGTTTCCCGACGAAATTCACAAGATCTATCCGGACAACTATTCTTCGCCGGACGAAGGCTCCCTCAATCGCAATGAAGAGCAAATTTTCGGCGATTGCCTCACCCGACAGGGTGTGCGGCTTGATCGTGGGCTAAAGTATGTCAAAGTATACAATAATACAGAGGGCGAGACGCTCGCAAAACGAATCGCCGACTTCTACGACAGCCCGCTGGTGACTTTTGTCTTCAACTTCCTGGATATTCTCGCCCATGGCCGCTCCAACAATGTTATTCTCCGGGAAATAGCCGGGACTGATTCCGCTTTTCGCTCTCTGATGAGAAGCTGGTTCATTCACTCGCCGCTGTTCGCGATTTTGAAGGCTTTCGCCGCCCGAGATTTTACCGTGATTGTCACCACCGACCATGGCTCCATTCTGTGTAAGCGGGGTACCATGGCTCATGGCAAAAGGTCGACATCGACGAACCTGCGCTACAAGTACGGTGACAATCTCAATTCCGATCCCAAGGATTCGATTCTCATAAAGAAGCCGGAGAAGTGGCGTCTGCCGTCACTATCGCTGGCAACAACGTTCATCATCGCCAAGGAAGACTTCTACTTCGTCTACCCGAACAATTACAATGAGATGGTGCGGCAGTTTCAGAATTCCTTCCAGCACGGCGGGATTTCGATTGAGGAAATGGTCGTTCCCCTGGCGATATTGACTCCCAAGACAGCAACTTGAGTTTGAAACTTAACATAGTCTCGCATTCGGAAGCGGAGACCGTCGGATTGGCTCAGAAATTGGCGCCGATGCTAAGAACCGGAGATGTCCTGGTTTTGACAGGCGAACTTGGCACGGGTAAAACCGCTTTTGTCAGGGGACTGGCCCGGGGGCTGGGAATCGACGAAAACACCGTTAACTCCCCCTCATACACGATTGTCAACGAATACCCGGGCGCCATGGCCCTGTACCATTTTGACCTGTACCGCATCGCCGATCCGTCTGAGCTGTACGAGGTCGGCTGGGACGAATATCGTTCCCGTAACGGCGTGGTCGTCGTGGAGTGGGGCGAGCGAGCCGGGGAACTGCTGCCGGCGGGTTATTACCGTATAGAATTTACAATGATCAATGAATCCGAACGCAAAATAGATATCGAGGTAATCCAGGGTGAGTGAATACGCCGAAAAGAATGTGCTGGCCATAGACACCACCACCTCGACCCTCCACCTGGCCATTGCCTTCGCCGGCGATCGCCTGGTCAAACTCAACGAGGATGTGGGTAACTCGCACGGGCAGATGCTGGTGCGAAAGATCAGCGATCTGCTCATCTCAGCCGGTATTGGTGTGGCCGATCTGCATGCCCTGACCTGCTCCACCGGCCCCGGTTCGTTTACCGGCCTGCGGATAGGCCTGGCCGCAGCCAAGGGCATCGCCGTCGCTCACGACATTCCCGTGGTAGGTGTCAGTCTCTTCGATATTGCCGGCTACCGGCTGAGAGATTCCGTAGATCCGGCGTGGGTGGCGGTTCCGTTCAAGCGCGACGAATGCCTCGCAACCGAAATTTCGAACGGAACCTATGAGGTTGACGACATCAAGGCGGTTCCATACACGGAATTGCCCCGTCTCGTGGGTCGACAGGCCGTGTGGGGAATAGGCCTCGAACTCGGTGAGATATTCGCGGCCGCCGGATCCGACGTCATTCCCGAAACCCTGGAATATGATGCGGCCGATATGCTGCACATCGGCATTGAGAGACTCAACTCCGGTTTGATCGACGATTTGACCCTGCTGGAACCAATGTATCTACAGAAATCACAGGCGGAGATCAGGTTTGCCCGGAAAAACCGAAAAGAATAGTCAAGTTATGGCTATCCGGGCCATGGGCGACGCCGATCTGTCGCGGATTGTGGAACTCGAGAATGAGTGTTTTTCCGATCCCTGGTCCCGACAGGCATTTTCGGAGACATTTCATGAACCGGGCTGGGCTTCAATCGTCGCTCTGGAAGAGGAAAATGTAATCGGTTATGCCTGTTTTTTGACGGTCGATGTTGAGGCCCACCTGACCAACATCGCGGTGGCGCCCGCGCATCGCAGAAAATCGGTTGCGAAACAGCTTTTGGACCATATTTTACTGGTCATAAAGCGCAAAAACTGCAAGTACTTATTACTTGAGGTCAGGCCGCGAAATGTCGGCGCCATCGCTTTCTATGAGCGACACGGCTTCCGTGTTCTGTACCGACGGCCGAACTATTATCACGGTCCGGTAGAAGACGCTCTGGTAATGGTTCGCGATTTGGACACGAGTGAGAAAGTAGACTGATCTATGGAATGGTTCAGAAAAGCAAAATCAGGGATTGAGTCTAAAGAGAAGCGTAATATACCGGAAGGTCTGTGGACCAAGTGCTCGTCCTGCGGTGAAATCGTTTACAGCAAGAAGATGGAACAGCTCTTGTGGGTTTGCCCCAATTGCCATTTTCATTTTCGCATCCCCAGCCGCAAATACATCAACCTTCTTCTTGACGGCGGCCGACTTGAGGAACTCGATGTTAACCTGACTTCGAAAGACCCCCTGAAATTCAAGGATTCAAAGCGGTACCCGGACCGCATCAAGGCCGCACAGCAGAAGTCCGGCGCCGTGGAGGGCGTTATTGCCGGTATGGGACAGATATCCGGCGTTGATATCTCCTTTGCCATCATGGATTTTTCGTTCATAGGCGGTTCCATGGGCTCGGTTGTGGGGGAAAAAATCGCCCGGGCCATCGAGCGGGCCATCGACCGGGAGGTACCGCTGATCATCGTTTCCTGCAGCGGCGGCGCCCGCATGCAGGAGGGCATCCTGTCTCTGATGCAGATGGCCAAGACCTCCGCCCTGCTGGCCGTGCTGGCCGAAAAGAAAGTTCCCTACATATCCATCCTGACAAATCCGACCACGGCCGGCGTCATGGCTTCCTATGCCTCGCTCGGCGACGTCATCGTGGCAGAGCCGAAAGCCCTGCTGGGCTTCGCGGGTCCCAGGGTCATCCAGCAAACCATCGGACAGGACCTTCCCGAAGGCTTTCAATCATCCGAATTCTTCCTCGAGAAAGGCTTCCTTGACAAGATCGTCGAGCGCAAGGACCTGCGCGACACCGTCACCAAACTCCTGAATTTCATGTGGAGAAAATGAAGTTGAAACATCCGTATGTTTCAGCGGAAAAGTTCATTCTCTCGCGCGAGTTCTTCGGCATGAAGCTCGGGCTGGAGAACATCACCGGCTTTTTGCATGACATCGATTGTCCCCAGGACCAATACGGCACGATCCACCTGGCCGGCACCAACGGCAAGGGCTCAACGGCCGCGATGCTGGCTTCGATCCTCCGCGCCTCGGGCTATCGCACCGGACTTTTCACCTCTCCGCACCTGGTGACCCTGCGCGAGCGGGCGCAAATAAACGGCCGCATGATCCCCCGGCCCTCGGTCGCCGCTTTCGTAAAAAGACACCGCAGGGAACTCACCCGCCGGAAACTCTCCTTCTTCGAAGTTATAACGGCCATGGCCCTGGAGCACTTCGCCCGAGGGCGAGTCGAGGTGGCCGTCATTGAGACCGGTCTCGGAGGAAGGCTCGACGCCACTAACGTCCTCTCGCCGCTGCTCACCCTGACCACCGACATAAGCTTCGATCACATCGAGATTCTGGGTCCCACATTGGCCCGCATTGCCCGTGAGAAAGCCGGCATTATCAAACCCGGCACACCGCATCTGGCCGGCCTGCTTCCGCCCGAGGCTGAGAAGGTGATCCGGGAACGATGCCGCCGTCTGAAAGCACCGCTGCATAGCCTCTCCACGCACGACTTTCGTATCGACACCGCCTCGGGCCGGCTCGATTTCATTCATAACGGGAGCCGCCTGGAACGACTCCGACCGGGCCTCATTGGCCGCCACCAATTCACCAACGCCGCCCTCGCTGTAAGGGCCGCCACTATCCTCAAAGAACAGGGACTGCGCATTACGAACAATGCCATACGGCAGGGACTGACCGGGGTCAAATGGCCGGGCAGGTTTCAAATCATTCGCCGTCGAGGCAAACCGACGCTGGTACTCGATGTCGGGCACAATGCCGCCGGCGTACGCGCATTCGTGGACTCCTTCCAAACGACTTTCCCCGATCGGCGGGCGCACGTTATCACCGGTTTCGTCAAGGCTAAATCGCATCAGGCCATGTTCGACGCGCTCGGGGAAATCGCAGCCGATCTGTCAATTGTGCCCCTCAAGACAAGAAGAAGTATCGACCTTGACGAGTTGGTCGCGACGACTGACTTCGGCGCGGTGCCGTTTCGCACCGCCGGCAGCCTCGGCGTGGCGTACCGCCGCCTGCTGAAATCCTGTTCTCGTGACGATATAGTAATCGTAGCCGGATCACATTATCTGGTGGGCGAGTTTATCGAGAAATTCGGGTGAACATGAGCGGAAACACAGGGAAGAAAACCACCGCAAAACCACGGGCCGGCCAAACCGGGAGCAACCAGCGCAATCCCAATGGTATAACCGCCGCGCGCAAAGAGATCCGGGAACTGAACGAGCGCATTTCCAGTTTGACGGAGACCAACCGCCAATTGAAGCGGAAGATCTTCGACCTGTATACGATTTTCGAAATCAGCCGCAATTTCAATGCTGTCCTCGATTACCAGACCCTCCTGGACACTTTCATTTTGACGTCGCTGGCGCAGGTGGGCGCCTCCAAAGCGGCTATTTTCCTGCCGAGGGAAGGGCATCCGGAAAAGATGGTCATGGCCAAATCACGCGGTTCCGGCCGATTTCCGGACCGCCGACAGTATTTCAAGGCCGGATCAAAACTGGTTACCTACATTAACCGCCTCAACCGACCGGTCCCCACCGGCGAACTTACCGGGAAACTGGCCCTCCGCGGAGAAGCCAGTATTCTCGGCCGTTTCCACCCGGGCCTGGTCGTTCCCCTCATATACCAGTCGCGCCTGACCGGCATATTCGTAATCTCGGACAAGATCTCCGGCCGCCAGTTCCAGATGGAGGATATCGAGTTCCTATCGGTGCTGGGCAACCAGATCGCGGTGGCGATCGAAAACGTCCGCCTTTACGAAGCCGAGAAGGCAGCCTCCATGCAGCTTCGAGCCGCCCAGGCCCAGCTGGTCCAGACCGAACGACATGCCGCTCTGGGAGATATGTCGGCCCGCGTCGCGCACGAGATAAATAACCCCCTGGGCATAATCAAGAACTACATCCAGTTGATCAAGCGATCGATGGGAAAGAACATTGAGGCCGCCAACTATACCGACATTGTCGGTCAGGAGATCGACCGGATTGCGCATATCGTCCGCCAGCTCCTGAACCTGCACCGCCCCGAGCGACCTTCGTTCAGCCGGATCGATGCCTTCCGGGTGGTCGAAGAGGTCCTGGTATTGATGGAACGTACGATGGAATCGAAACATATTGCCGTGGAAAAGAACCTGAAAGTCGAGCAGCCGTTCGTTGAGGGCTCGCCGGACAATCTCAAGCAGGTCTTTCTCAACATTATTATTAATGCCGCCGATGTCATGCCCAGCGGCGGGACCCTTAAAGTCTCCGGCACCGTCCTCAACAACAAGCTTATGCTGGAATTCTGCGATACCGGACCGGGCATCCCGCCGGAGGTAATCCCCCGGATATTCGAGCCCTTTTTCACGACCAAGGAACCCGGCCAGGGAACCGGACTGGGACTTTCGGTGTGTTATGGAATAATAAAAAACCATCGCGGGTCGATAAGATATAGCAATACCAGAACAGGCGGATGCTTTGCAATATCCCTGCCATTGAGCCATGAAGACAGTGACTGAAGAAAAAACAGCAGAAAAGATCATTCTGGTCGACGACGAGAAGCGCATGTGCGATTCGCTGTCGGCCCTCTTGAGCGATGACGGCTACAATGTCGAAGCCTACCAGAGTTCGGAGATGGCGGCGGGGAAAATCCGTGTCGGCAAAGTCGACCTGGTGGTGACCGATATCAAGATGCCCGGTATCGACGGCATCGAACTGCTCAAAATAGTCAAAGAGGTTGACGAGGACATCCCGGTCATTCTCATGACGGGCTATGCTTCGCTGGATTCTGCGGTTGAGGCAGTGTCGCGAGGGGCTTACGACTACCTGATGAAGCCCATCGAGTTTTCTCAGTTCGAGCTCGCTGTCAAGCGTGCCCTGGACAAGCGGCGGTCGATAATCGAAAAACGTCATCTGCTGGAGCGGCTCAAGATAGCCACCCTCCTTCAGGAACGCCGCATCAATGAACTCAACGCCCTTTACGAAGCGGGGAAATCCATCGGCTCTACGGCTAACCTCAAGGAGCTGTTGCGCCAGCTGGTGGTATTGGCATCATCGGTTACCGAGGCACAGGTTGGCTCGATCATGCTCCTCGATGACTTGGGCGATCATCTCACGATTGAGGCGGCTATCGGTCTTGAAGAGAGCATCATAGCCAAAACACGCCTGCCACTCGGGGAATCCATTGCCGGCTTCGTAGCCAAGACCGGCGAGCCGCTGATGGTTGGTGATGTGGAACACGACGACCGCTTTCAAAGAATAAACCGTGAGCGTTACGGGGCGGCCTCGCTGCTGTGCGCACCCCTGCGTATCAAGAATAAGGTTATTGGCGTCATTAATATGGCCAATAAGGAGAGTGGCCGTCCTTTTGACGAAAATGATCTAAAACTGCTGACGACTTTTGCTTCCCAGGCGGCCGTGGCCGTCGATGACGCCAACGAATTCGAAAAGAACCGCCGCCGCCTCGTCGAATTCAAAATTCTCAACGAAGTGAGCGTGGAATTGCCGCATCTGGTCTCGATAAACGAATTCCGGGCCAGCCTGGTATCCAAGTTCCGGCGGGTCTTCCCGGTCGATTTCTCGCTGTGGTTCGACTGGTACCCTAACGGACCGACCCTCGTACTCGACGGCGCCACCGGCACCGACGAGATCCCCCTTACCGACAGCGGCGGTGTAGACCTTAACAAGATCATGCGCGAAAGCATCACGCTCAATGATGCCAACCTGGACAATTACGATTTCACCGATATTGTCGGCTTCTCGGAATTGATCAAAATGAGGCTTGCGGCCCATGAGAGTTTCCCCACTCCGCAGGCCGCCTTCGTGGCCATTCCAGTTGTTAAGTACGGTGAACTCGCCTATGTCTTCTGTATTGGTTCGTGGGCCGAGAGACCATATACCCAGGACGATATCAGTCTTGCCAAACTGGTCATCAGCCAGGCTTCGGTACTGTTCGAAAAGGAAAAATCACTCCTCAACGCCACCCGACTGTTGACCATGGGAAATATGATCTCCGAAATCTCTCATGACCTGCGCAAACCGTTGACATCCATTAAGGGTGGTCTGCAAATCGTGAAGAAACGCATGCCGGAGATAATGAACTCGGATATTCTTGGTGTGGTCGAGGACGAAATTCAGCGCATGAACGAACTCGTCAAAGAACTGGTCGATTTCTCCAATCCAAACAAGTATGTCACGCAGAAGGTCGACCTGAGGACAATCGTGAAGCGGACCTCGGAACTGATCGGACCGGATTTGAAGAAAAAGAACATCAAGTTCCTGTCCGGTTTCGAGAATGCTAACTGGGAAGTCATAATAAACAAGAACCAGATTCTTGAGGCATTGTTGAACCTGTTCATCAACGCCATTGACGCCATGCCCGAAGGCGGTCGCCTCATGGTTAACGGCCTGATCGAAAAGCCAGACCACAAGAAAGAGTTTTACCTGGCCCTGAAAGTAACCGACACCGGGGTCGGAATCAAAAAAGAGAATCTCGCCAAGATTTTTGACCGTTACTATACGACCAAGGAAACCGGCACCGGCCTCGGCCTGGCGGTGGTCGAACGCATTATCTCCGCACACAACGGTACCCTCAGCGTTCAATCCGTTGCCAACGAGGGAACGACCTTCACATTGTATTTCCCGTATTCCGTGTAGGACTCGGAGATCCAGATTTTGGTTGACAGGATCACCATTTCACCTGCATAATTTTGCGGTAAATGAGCAAGTAATCCGTATCGCCGGGTTGATTGCGGGTCAAATCTGCCGATAGAATTACATAACGATGTCTCAGACAAAAACAAAGGCTAAAGACAGAGTGAAAATCCTCGTTATTGACGATGATCCCCGGGTAGCATGGCTGCTGACCGAAGGGCTATCCAATAAATACGAATTCGTCTCGGCCCGGGACGGCATTGAAGGCATCCAGATGGTGTCCACCGAGAACCCGGACCTGATCCTTCTCGACATCAAAATGCCCGGAATGAGCGGCCTCGAAGTCCTGGAGAAACTCAATAAGGTTGAGACGCGTCCCGAAGTCATAATGGTCTCCGGTCACGGAGATACTGAGTACGTCGTAGACTCCATCAAGCTTGGCGCGGCCGAGTTCATTAACAAGCCCTTTGAACTTGACGAGATTGAAATACACATTAACAGTGTCCTTGAGCGGAGCAACCTCAAGCAGGAGGTCAAGAAGCTCAAAACGGAACTGGAATCGAAAAGCGCCTACTCGGGCTTTATCGGTGATTCGGCGGCGATGACGAAGGTGAAATCGATTATCGAGCAGGTTGCCGATTCCGAGCTGACCGTCCTCATCCGGGGTGATTCCGGCACTGGCAAGGAGATTGCCGCCCGATCGCTGCACCAGTTGTCTTCGCGGACCAACCGGCCCTTCATAAAAGTAAACTGCGCCGCCATCCCCAGAGATTTGCTAGAAGCCGAGTTATTCGGTTATGAAAAGGGTGCTTTCACCGGGGCCCATAAGAACAAACAGGGACGCTTCGAACTTGCCGACAAGGGCACCATCTTCCTCGACGAAATCGGCGACATGCCGATGGAGTTGCAGTCCAAGCTGCTGCAGGTTCTGGAACAGCAGGAATTCGTCCGTGTCGGCGGTATACACAATATCCATGTCGATGTCAGGATTGTCTGTGCCACCAACCGGAATCTCGAGGAAGGGATCAAGGAACGTTCCTTCCGTGACGATCTCTTCTACCGCCTCAACGAGATCACGCTCTACCTGCCTCCGCTGAGGGATCGGCTGGAGGATATCCCTCTGCTGGCAAGTCACTTCCTGGACAAGTACAACGGCCTCTACGGCAAGAACACGACCTCTATTTCCGGCGCGGTCACCAACCAGCTGACCGGCTATATGTGGCCCGGTAACGTGCGTCAGCTCGAGAACATGATCAAGCAGGTGGTGGTCCGCGACGACGAAACCATCATCGGCGATCTTATCGCTTCAGCCGGTCGGCAGGAAACGATCTCGGACTCGGGCGGCCAGCAGTCATTCGCGCCGTCCGTGACCCACGTGACGCCCCTGATTGAGGACGAACAGCCCGAGGGCTATTCTCTCAAGACCCGGATTGGCAAAATCGTTGCCCGCGAGGAGAAGAAACTGATCAGCGAGGTACTGTCAAAGACCAACTGGAATCGTCGCAAGGCCGCCGAACTCCTGGAAATCAGCTATCGCTCGCTCTTGTACAAGATCAAGGATTACAATCTCAATACTACGAACTGATCTTCAGTAATCAAATACCGAGTCACCTCCGACCCGGTACTTCTTCATAAACCGCCCACGGCGGGTCTGATATCACACTTTTTCCAGACATGTAAACGACCAAAATCTATCAAGTTTATTTCTCTGTTTGCGATTATTAGTGCAATTTTTGCGCATATTGTTGCACTACCGCCCCTGAAGTGTACTGCGTGAGCCCAGTATTGGCACATTGAGCTTCACAATTACTATGCTGTGCAACAACAACTTAATATTTACCAGCACTCTCACTGATTAGCTTCTCCGGAAATGTTTTCCATCTTTCAAGTTGATTGCTGTCGATGGAACAGGAGTTGCTGTATAATTCGTGCACAGGCGAAAGAGAAATCCACTCTGGGCTTATTATAGGATGTAGGTTGAGGATATTTATGGAGACCGGATACCGATTTGTGGACAGGGTGGGGCTAGAGTTAAAAAGGGCGGAACGATACCGCATTTTTTTATCTCTGATTGTGATCGACCTCGCTTTTCTGGATCGGTTGGTTGATACGCAGGATCCGGCGGTGCTTCGAGGCCTGCTCGACAAGGTCAAGGTAAATATTCGTGAAGTAGATCATGCCGATATCGTTCAAAATCGAAAACTGGCTCTGGTGTTGCCGGAGACGCCGCGCCAGGGTGCCGAGATAACGGCGCGACGCCTGAGCGACCTGATAAGGAAGAACATTACCGGCGGGACCAATGGTGACCTTGAGGATTTGATTCCTCTGGAGATGGCCAGCTATCCTGACGCGGCCGGAGCCCGGACGATCGCCGAACATCTGCAGGACCTTTCGCAGGTCAGTATGAATTAGTAAAGCCTTGCTTTTTTTTCAATATCTCCCGTTTCCCGAAGAGGTTGTTTCCCCTAAGACAACCTCTTCTTCTTTATGGGTCGCCCCGGATCGATTGGGAGCCTCCACTCGAGTTGAAATGTGATAGACAAAGTAATGCCGCCGACATAGGGTAGATGTCGACGGCATTATAGTGGAGGAACCAAGTGATCGTTGCATGCCGGGCGATTGGGTAGTACCGCCCGACTACAAATGTCTATGCTGCGGAGGCTTCGGTTTTTTTCGCGAAGCAACCGGGTTATTTGTCTCCGTCAATCCTCCTGATATAGGCCGGAATTGTCAGGTCATCTTCCGTGAACATGGGGACGCGTCCCCTTTCACCGTTGCCGTTTCCGCCGGTGTGTCGATAGGTGTAGCCCTGATCCTGCCGGGTTCTGGGTTGGGCCTGGTTGACCGCCGTGGCCGGTTCCACCGGCTGCGGCTCGGGCGCCTCCGGCTGTTGCTGAACCGGTCTTTTCGGGAAGGCGTCCATCTGCTCGGTAAACATGGGAATGGGTCTTCCGGGAGCGGTTCGGGCGACATTCTCGTCGGCCTGTCTGACCCGGACGTCGTTTTCGCCGATGCCGGTGGCGATCACCGTCACCCGCATCTGGCCTTCCATCTCCGGATCGATAACGGCGCCAAAGATGATATTGGCTTCCGCGCCGGCCTCGTCGTATATCAAAGAAGTCGCGGTGTTTACATCGAAAAGGGCCATATCTTCGCCGCCGGTGACGTTGATGAGCACGCCTTTGGCGCCGCCGATGGAGACATTCTCCAGAAGCGGCGAGCAGATCGCCTGGCGGGCGGCATCAATGGCCTTGTCATCGCCCTGGCCGTAACCGGTACCCATGATAGCGTCACCCATTTCGAGCATGACCGTGCGCACATCGGCGAAGTCACAGTTGATAAGGCCGGGAATGGTGATGAGATCGGAAATTCCCTTGGTGGCCTGGTGCAAAACCTCGTCGGCAACCTTGAAGGCATCGGTGAGGGTGGTTCTCTTGTCGACGATTTCCAGCAGGCGTTCGTTGGGGATAGTGATCAAGGTGTCGACCTTGGCTCTCAGATCGGCGAGACCCTGATCGGCGCGATCGACCCGCTTGCGGCCCTCAAAGCGGAACGGTTTGGTCACGATGGCCACCGTAAGAGCCCCCGCCGCCTTGGCCATCTCGGCCAGAACGGGCGCCCCGCCGGTGCCGGTGCCGCCACCCATCCCGGCGGTGATAAAGACCATGTTCGGATTCCCGATGGCTTCGGCGATTTGCTGCCGTGTTTCCTCCATAGCCCGCTTGCCGACCTCGGGGTCGGCGCCGGCGCCAAGGCCGCCGGTGATTTCGGTGCCGATCTGTACTTTCTTCTCGGCCAGGTTTTGGTCGAGAACCTGGGCGTCGGTGTTCACAACGATGAACTCCACCCCTTTGAGCCCCGCCTTGATCATGCGATTGATAGCGTTGCCGCCGCCCCCTCCGACTCCGATAACCTTGATGTTGGCCACGCCAAGGCCATCCTCGGCGAAATTGAATTTGTGCTTTGATTCAGTCACGGCTTGGTACCTCCATGTACTAGCTTATCTATCAGAACTGTTTTGATATCCATTGTTCAAATCTCTTCAACCATCCACGCATGCCGCGATTGCCGCCGGCGGTGATGGGTTCGTGCTGGAAACCGTATACCAGCAGTCCGCAGGCGGTGGCAAAGCGGTTACCCATGAGCTCATCGGGAATGTGCTCCACGCCCGAAACCTGTCCCAGGCGTACCGGGACATCAATTATCTGTTCCGCCAGCTCGGCCGCTCCGGAGAGCATGGATCCGCCGCCGGTGAGTACGACGCCCCCGGTCAGGACATCCTCGACGCCGGCCCGACGGACCTCGCGCAAAACCAGCGAAAGTATTTCTTCCATTCTCGGCTCAATTATCGACGCCACGACATTGCGTGAAATCTCGCGCGGAGGCCGTCCCGAGGCCCCCGGTATACCCAGCAACTCCTCGGCATCGACCATCGACGCCAGCGCGGCGCCATGGGCAACCTTTAGATCCTCGGCCTGGTCAACCGACGTTCGCAGGCCGATAGCCAGGTCATTGGTAACGTTTTTTCCGGCCAGTGAGACCACGGCCGTGTGGCGAATGGCGCCGTCGTAGAAAACCGATATATTGGTCAGGTCGCCGCCGATATCCACGACCGCCACGCCGGCCTCGGTCTCATCGTCGGTCATCAGGACATGCGACAGGGCCAGGGATTCGAGAACGATGTGATCAATCCCGAGGCCGCAGCGCTCGAGGGCGCGGTAAACATTTTTCGCCGTCGTCACCGACCCGGTAACGATATGGGCCTCGACCTCAAGCCGCACGCCGGACATGCCGATCGGATCCTTGATACCCGATTGTTCATCGACGGAATACTCCTGGGGGATCACGTGCAGGATCTCACGGTCGACCGGGATAGCTATCGCCCGGGCGGCATCGATGGCGCGCTTGACGTCAGCGGCGGTAATTTCGTTATCGGACCGGCCCACCGCGATAACACCATGGCTGTTTATGGAACGGATGTGTTCCCCGGCAATGCCCACCGTGACGCGATCGATCTCGGTCCCGGAGGTCATTTGGGCATCCTCGACTGCCTTCGTTATCGACTTGACGGTTTTTTCCATATCGACGACGACACCGCGGCGCAACCCTTCGGCCGGGGACTGACCGTGACCGATGATGTAAATGCGGCCTTCCTCGTCGGCCTCGGCGACAACGGCAACGATCTTCGTAGAGCCTATATCAAGGGCAGCGATGATGTTTTCGTCGGCCATGTTATCCCTTTCCCCCGTCGCAAATAACCATATTTTCAAAGCGCAGATCGACAATGCGCGTTTCGCTCAGGTCCGGGCCGTACTCGGTAACAAACTTCACGAACCGGTCGATGTCGTCGGCCATCAGGGCCGCCCGAACTTTTAACCGGTAGGGCAAACCGGAAATCTTGAGACTAAGGCAGCCGTCATCGCCGAAGTCGATTTCCTCGATGAGGCGATAAAGGTCGCGGTACTTGTCGCGAATGCCGGGCAATCGGTCGGCCACCATGGCCACCCGGACATCACTGCAGCGTTCGAACAGGCGTTCCACTTTGACGTTTACCAGCACCGGATTTTCCCAGTCGAGCTTTGATCCGTTAAGGGATACGATCCGCCCGGTTCTGTCCACACCCATCATGCGGTTGCTTCTGCTGTCGAGGACAAAACAAACCGGCGTGAAACGATTGGTCGTAATCTCCAGGGTGTGCGGCAGCGACCAGGTCATGTCGACCTTGAATACCTGCGGTCGGGCCAGCAGGATCTGCGCCAGACTGTCGAGGGGCTGGTGGAACAGCGGCGACGACTCCAGGGCCTCGAATTTCTCCGGCCAGTTGGCCAGGTTCTCGCCGTCATAGGTCACCGTTCTCAAGCGACAGGCGCCGGTGTAGTTGGCGAGGCCGATGATGGCCAGACCCAGCACACTGGCCGCGAGCAGCAGCAGTTTCGTTCTTTTCGACAGCACCGTCATTTTCTCTTCAGCACTTCCAGAATGTCGTTCTTTATGAGGGTGATCGAACCCGCCCCCATGGTGATCACGAGATCACCGGGCCGGGCGATTTTCTCCACGGCTCCGACCGCATTTTGTCTGGGGCCGACGCACTCGAAGTCTCCGATACCTTTCTCCCGAGCCATGTTGGCAATCAGCTCGGAAGTAACCCCCTCTATAGGTTTCTCGCGAGCCGGGTAGATATCCACCAGCAGGCACTTGTCGGCCAGGGCCAGGCTCTCGGCAAAATCGGGCGCGAAAGCCTGCGTACGGCTGAAGAGATGAGGCTGATAGACCACAATCACCCGCCGATCGTAGATGCTCTTCGCTGCCTGGAGGGTGGCTTTGATCTCCGAGGGATGGTGGGCATAATCATCAACCACCATGACGCCGTTCTCCTCGCCGATAAATTCGAAGCGGCGGCCGACTCCCTGGAACGAGAGCAAGCCGTCGGCAATAGTCTCAAAAGGGATCTCGAGTTCAATGCAGGTGGCAACCGCCGCCAGGGCATTGGCCACATTGTGACGGCCTGGCTGGTGCATAATTATTTCACCCAGCAAGTCGCCGTGCCGGTACACCGAAAAGGAGCTGCGGTTGGGCTCGAGGCTCACGTTGAGAGCCCGGTAGTCGGCCTCGGGGTCGAAACCAAAAGTCACATAGGGCCGGCTTATGCGCGACTTGAGTCGGGCCAGGTTGGCGTCATCGGCCGAAATCACCACCGAACCATAGAAGGGAACGCGATTCATATAGGTCAGGAAAGACTCCCTCAGGTCATCCATGCCGTCATAGCAATCAAGGTGGTCTGCCTCGAGGTTGGTGATAACCGCCAGGGTCGGAAACATCGAAAGGAAGGAACGATCGTATTCGTCGGCTTCCGCCACCAGGTATTCGCCGCCACCGAGAGCAGCCCCGGTGCCCAGCCCGGCCACGACACCGCCGACGATAATCGTCGGGCGATAGTTGCCCATTTGCATGATGTGGCCGATCATCGAGGTCGTCGTGGTTTTGCCATGCGTCCCCGAGACCCCGATAGAGTACTTGAGGCGCATGAGTTCGCCGAGCATCTCCGCCCGCTTGATGACGGGAATACCGTTGCGCCGGGCCTCGACCACCTCGGGGTTGTCTTCGCCGACGGCCGAGGAGATAACCACGACATCGGTGTCCCGGATATTGGCGGCGCGGTGCTCGTCGTAGACGGGGATACCCTTGGATTCGAGATACTGGGTTACCTCGCTCGGAACGACATCGGAACCGCGGATTTCAAATCCCAGGTTGTAAAGGATCTCGGCAATTCCGGACATGCCGGCGCCGCCTATCCCGACGAAATAGAGCCTTTTAAATTTTCCAAACATAACTCGGTTATCCCTGAAGCATGCAACCGTTTCTCTGGCTACCATCCTTGTTGTCAATACCGTACTCCTGCTAAGCTCCTGCCTTTATCAGATCGATGATGTCTTCCGCAATCACGTCCACCGCCGGCCGTCGCCGGGAGGCTTCTTCATCCAGCGCCTTCTTCATCGCCCGGTAGTCTTCCGACTCCAGAAGGGCAATGGCATCGGCGATGATATCGTGACCGGCGAGATCCTTCTCGTCGATCATCCGCGCCATCCCCCGCTCGGTCATTTCCTCGGCGTTGCGTCGCTGGTGGTCTTCAGCGGCGTATGGATACGGCACGAACACCGCCGGGACGCGACAAACCGCCAGTTCGGCGATCGTCAGCGCCCCCGCCCTCGCCACCGCCAGATCGGCGGCGGCGTAGACCAGGGCCATATTTTCGACAAACGGGAAAAGGGAGCAACTTGAGGCCTTATCGCCCGCGACGGCGGTCACTTCCTTGTAATCCCTCTTGCCCGTCTGCCATAAAACTTGATATCCCTCTTTTAGACTACCCGCCTCCAGGCTCCTGAGAACGGCCTGATTGACTGCCCGCGCTCCCTGACTGCCACCCAGAACAAGTATGGTTTTTTTGGCCGGATCCAGGTTGAAGGATCCCAGGGCCTCATCGCGGTCGCCGTCGGAAATTGTTCGCCGCACCGGATTGCCGGTAACGGTGATCTCGGCATTGGTATTGAGGTAGCCTCGGGCTCCCTCGAAGCCGAGATAGATCCGGGCGGCTTTCGACGCGCCCTGCCGGGTGGCGATGCCGGGGTATGAATTCTGTTCCTGCAACACGGTCGGTATTCCCCTGACGGTGGCCGTCTTGATTACCGGCCAGGAGACATAGCCGCCGGTACCGACGACAACGGCGGGCTGCAAACGCCGCAGCAAAAACCACGTCTTTATCAGGGCGCCGACTATTACGAACGGAAGGAGCAGATTTTTCAGGGATAGCGACCGCACCAGCCCGCGCACGTTAATCAGGTTGAGGTGGTATCCGAGGCTGTCGCGCAGGCGGTACTCGATGCCGCGGCGGGTGCCCACGAATTGGATTTCGAGCGGACCGTCCTGCCACAGCTCGGCGATGCGATTGGCAACGGCGATGGCCGGGTAAAGGTGTCCCCCGGTGCCGCCGCCCGCGAATACGATCCTGGTGAGCTGGGCCGTCATCGCGCCACCGCCCTTCGGGAAAGATTGAGCAGAACACCGATGGCGGCGCTGCTTATCAACAGTGAAGAGCCGCCGTACGATATAAACGGCAACGGCAGTCCGGTCACCGGCAACAGCGAGGTAACCACGCCGAGGTTGATCATTATGTTGATGAAGAGCGACAGCGTCATACCCGCGGCCAGGAGGTATCCGAATTTGTCGGGCTGCGAGTAGGCGATACCCATGCCCCGCTTGAGCATGTAGAACAACAAAAAGAGTATGAACATTAGTCCGAGGAAACCGACTTCTTCGCCGATGGCGGCAAAGATGAAATCGGTATGCGGGTAGGGCAGGAAGAACAGTTTCTGGCGTCCTTCTCCGAGACCGGTGCCGATCCATCCCCCGGCGCCGAGGGTCAAAGCCGCCTGTTTGGCCTGATAACTACCCGTCAGGGGATCCGCGAGAGCCGTCATGAAATCATAAATGCGGTCGCGTTTGTAGCCGATGACGAAGATGACCAGCGAAGCGATTCCCGCCAGCGGCAACAAGGCCGTTGACAAATGCTTGAGGCGGGCTCCGGCGAGGAAGAATATGCCGAGCGCTGTCATGAAAATCACAATCGTACTGCCCAGATCCGGCTCAAGCAGAATGAGACACAGACCCAGACCGACCACCGGGACATACGGCATTATCAACTGGCGCAGTTTGGTAATGTCGCGCTTCGGGTTCGACAGCGAAAACGCCAGGAACACCACGAGTACGAATTTGAACATCTCCGACGGCTGTACGGTGAAGGGACCCAGCATAACCCAGCGATGGGCCTCGTTGCGGGCGGGCATGACAAAAACGAGCGCCAGCAAAACGATACAGGCCAGCAGGGCGGGCACGGACCAGATCGCTGCCCGGGCCAGGTTGAGACGCGTGATAACGAAGATCGCGGCCAGCGACAGCGCCGCCCAGATCAACTGCTGTTTCAGGAAAAACCAGTGCGATCCGAAACGGCTTTCGGCCAGAATCGATGACGTCGAGTATATCATCACCAGCCCGACCACCAAGGTGGCCAGATAGGCGAACAGCAGACGTTCGTCGACCTTCTTGTTATTTTGTGACTGTCTCATTCGTCGTATCACTGGCTTTAAGGGCGGCTACCGCATTTTTGAAAACTTCGCCGCGCTGTTCAAAATTGTCGAACATATCAAAACTGGCGCACCCGGGCGAGAGCAGCACCGTCTCACCGGGACGAGCCTGCCCAAAGGCCGTTTTCACCGCCTCCTCGAGAGTCTCCGCGAACTGCGTTGGGAATGCCTTGCCGAGTTCGGAGAACATCTGTTCCCGGGCCTCACCGATCAGGAACACGCCTTTTACTTTCCCGCGGCCGTACTCGACAATAGGGGCGTAGGAGGACCCTTTGGCGCGGCCGCCGCCGATGAGGTAGATGGGCGTATCGATCGAGCGCAGGGCATAACAGACCGAATCGACATTCGTTGCCTTAGAGTCGTTGACAAAGTCAATTCCCGCGATGCGATCGACTTTTTCGAGGCGATGTTCAACGCCGCCGAAACGCCTCAGGACATCGGCAATAACTCCCGGTGCCACGTCCAGCAATCGCGCCGCACAGACGGCCGCCGCGGAATTCTGCAGATTATGCGGCCCGCGAATGCCGATCTCGCCGCAAGGAATAATTTTCGTCGCCGTCTCGCCCTCGCGACTGTAAAGGTTCCCCTCGCGGACAAACGCCCCCGCGCGAGCGTCATCCTGCGTGGTGAAAAACACTTTGCGCGCCGTCGTGGCGACATTGTCGGCCACGGAATCGGCGTCCTCGAGGTTGAGGATCAGGTAATCGTCGGCACCCTGGTTCTCGGTAATGCGATACTTGAGCCGCTTGTAGGCCTCGTAGGTTCCGTGGCGGTCGAGATGATCGGGCGACAGGTTCAGGATGAGGGCTATGTCGGGACGGAAGTCGGCAATCTTCTCGAGTTGGAAGGTAGAGACTTCAACCACTGCCACGGCGTTCTCCGTGACTTTGTCGGCCACCTGCGCGAAGGGCAGGCCGATATTGCCGCAGACGAAGGTATCCAGTCCGGCCGCCGCCAGGATCTCTCCGATCAGGGTGGTCGTCGTGGTTTTACCGTTGGACCCGGTGACGGCAACGATGCGCCCGCGGCAAATCCATGAGGCAAACTCGATCTCAGAGAAGACGGGTATCCCTCGGGCTTCTGCCCCCTTGAGGATCTCAATGGACGGCGGCACACCCGGTGAAAGCACGATATAGTCACATTCGAGAGCGCGTTCGGTATGTCCCCCGGTTTCGCAGGCGATGTGCCTGGCCTTGAGCCGCGCTACCTGCTCGGCAACCGGAGCACCCGTCTTGCTTTCCGAAACAAAGACATCCGCCCCGAGACTCTCGGCCAGCAATGCGGCCGCCATGCCCGAACGGGCCATGCCGATCACCGTAACCTTGCGGTTTCTTATTCTCTCTTCCGCCGTCATCTTACTTTCAGTGTCGCCAGGGTCAACAGGGCGCACAGGGCGCCGAGAATCCAGAACCGGACAACGATTTTCGACTCCGCCCAGCCACACAATTCGAAGTGGTGGTGGATTGGAGCCATTTTGAACACTCTCTTCCCGCCTCGATAGCGGTATGACAAAATCTGGATAATCACCGACAGGGCGACCATAACGAAAACCCCGCCGACGATGACCAGCAGTAATTCCTTCTTGAGCAAAATCGAGATAGCCCCCAGGGCGCCGCCGAGAGCCAGGGAACCGGTGTCGCCCATGAACACCTCGGCCGGGTGCGAGTTGAACCACAAGAATCCGATGGACGCCCCGACCGCCGCGCCGCAGAAAATTGCCAGCTCCCCGGCGCCGGGCAGATACTCTATTTGCAGATAATTCGAGAAATCCACGCGCCCGCTGAGATAGGCTATCCCGGTAAGGGTGAAGAAACAAATCCCGCAGAGACCGATCGCCAGGCCGTCGAGGCCGCCGGTGAGGTTCACGGCATTGGAGGCGCCGGTTATTACTACGATTATAAAGGGCGCGTAGACGATGCCCAGAACAAGGACGTAGTTCTTGAAGAAGGGGATACCCGTGGATCCATCGTATTGCCCCTCGGGCGAGAGCCACACCAGGCACGCCGCAAAGACGGCTCCGAGAAGGATCTGGCCGATCATTTTTTTGCGGGCCACCAGCCCCTTCGGCTGCTGTTTCATCGCCTTGAGGTAATCGTCCATGAATCCGATCCCGCCCAGCCAGACCGTCACCAGCAAAACCATCAGGATATAGAAGTTGCTCAGGTCGGCCCAGAGCAGAGTAGGGATGACGATACCGGCGAGGATTATCAGGCCCCCCATGGTCGGAGTGCCTTCCTTCTTTTTGTGGCTTGCGGGGCCGTCTTCGCGGATCTTCTCGGCCACTTGATATTTCTTGAGCAAACGGATGAAGTACGGGCCGAGAATAAGACAGATGAAAATGGCCGTGACGGTGGCCCCCGCGGTGCGGAAAGTGATGTAGCGAAAGACGTTTATGCCGGAAACGTACTTGGTCAGGGGTAACAACAGATCGTAAAGCATTACTCTGCCCTCTCATCGTTATCGAAGGCGTCCAGCACGGCCTCGAGACCTATCCCCCGTGAAGCTTTGACATAAACGAGGTCGCCGGGGCGAAGATATGCTTTCACGAAATCGACGGCATCGGCGGTTTGATCACAATGGTGCAAACGATCGTCGGCCACTCCGGCCTCGCGCGCACCGCGGGCGGTTTCCTTTGACAGGGATCCCACGAAAACCGCCATGGCGAAATCTCCCTGTCCCAGGCGACGACCGGCCTCCGCATGGTATCCAGCCGCTTCCCGACCCAGTTCCAGCATATCGCCGAGGATCAGCACCCGGCGACCGTCGGTCGGTATGCCGAAGAAGGTATCCAGACCGATGCGGACCGATTCGGGGTTGGCGTTATAGCAATCGGCGATGAAGGTGATACCGTCTTTGACCAGCCTCTGACCACGCATAGGTGAGGTGTCGAGTTCTATCGCCGCCGTATCGATGTTGTCGAATGAATATCCGAGACACTTCACCGCGGCAAAGGCAGCGGTGAGATTCATCACTTGGTGGCGTCCGGGAAGCGGCAGCCGGAACGGATGCCCCTCGATAGTCACCATGGTCGCGCCGTCGTCTGCAGGTTCCATGCTCTGCGGCTTGAAATCGGCGTCGGCTTCGAGTCCAAAGGTTACGAAATTCGTGCGCACCCGCGCCGTTTCGCTCATCAGGACACGGTCATCGGCGTTGACGATAACCGGCACCTCGGGGGCGGCGGCTCTGACCAGTTCCAGTTTGGCCCGGGCGACATCCTCAACGGTGCCGAGCGTCTCCAGGTGCGACGGCCCCACATTGGTGAGGATGATGACATCCGGACGGACTAATTGGGCCAGGCGCGGCATTTCGTGGAAGGTGGAAATACCGAGTTCCATGACGGCCACCTGCGTCTCCGGTGGGATCTTGAATGTCGCCAGGGGAACGCCGAAGAGGTTGTTGAGATTCCCCGGCGAACGGAATACGTGCGAGGTAACGGCCTCTAAGAGAAGTCCGGTAAGTTCCTTGGTGGTTGTCTTGCCGTTGGAACCGGTGATAGCCACGAACTTCGCCGGCAGGCAATCGCGGTACCACGCGGCCAGGGTGAGCATGGCTTCGTGACTATCGGGCACGGCCACAGCCGCGACATTGCCGGGCACGCGGTTGAGACGGGGATAGCTGGTATCGGCCAGGATACCCGAGGCCCCGGCTTTGATGGCGGCATCGATGTAATCGTGGCCGTCATTGAACTCGCCGCGGATAGCCACGAACAGCTGGTCGTTCTCCACCGACCGACTGTCATGGGACACGCCGTTAAAGGAGTGTGCCGCGTTGACGCTGTTATAGAGCGTGCCGCCCACCACACCGGCCAGTTTGTCGAAACGCAATTTAATCAATTCCCTCATTCGCCCGACTGTTTTGTGTATCCCATTTCCGCCAGGGTGCGCCTGGCAATTTCCTCGTCGCTGAACGGATGACGAACACCGTTCACTTCCTGGTAACTCTCCGCTCCCTTGCCCGCGAGGAGCACCACATCACCCTCGGTTGCCATCCCGATGATTTTGCCGATGGCCTCTTCCCGGTCAACCACGATCTCATAATTTTCTCCCTGCAGGCCGGGTTTGATATCTTCGATAATTGCTTCCGGATCCTCCCGCCTCGGGTTGTCCGAGGTGACCACGGCGAAGTCGGCGCCGTTGGTGGCCGCTTTGCCCATCATGGGGCGTTTGCCGCGATCGCGGTCGCCGCCGCATCCGAAAAGAATAAACAGGCGGCCCTCGCACAGCTCACGGGCCGTCTCGCACAACCTCTCGATGGCGTCGGGAGTGTGAGCGTAGTCGGTGTAAACGCCGAAAGGCTGGCCGGCATCGATGAAATTGAACCGACCCGGCACCGGGCGCGCTTTCTCGAGACCGCGGATGACGTTGTCGAGATCGACGCCGCTGGCAAGCCCGGCCGAAGCAGCGGCAATGGCGTTGATAAGGTTGAAACGGCCCGGCAACGACAGCGTCACGGTCTCCGTACCCATGGGTGTCACCAGGCTGAAAACCGTCCTGGACTTCTCGATGCTGTAACTGGAACAGTAGACGTCAGCGGTGGCATCGCTGAGCGAGTAACCGATATACGAACCGCGTACCTCCCCGAACAAATCCCTGAATTCCGGTACATCGAGATTTATCACGGCGTAGCTGAGAGGACCATCGAGCTTGTGGAGCAACTCCTTCTTGGCCTTCAGGTAATTCTCCATCGTCTCGTGAAAATCGAGGTGATCACGAGTAAGGTTGGTAAAGACGGCGACCCGGAAACTTATGTTCTCGACCCGCTTGAGCGCCAGGGCGTGGGAGGATACCTCGACCACGGCATTGACGCAGAAATTTTTCCTCATTAGAAAGAGCAGGCGCTGCATGTCCAGAGACTCCGGCGTTGTCCGTTCGGCCGGAAAGGTCTCTTTGCCGGTGTCGTAGACGTTCGAACTGATCAGCCCGACGACCTTGCCGCGTTCCTCGAGAATGCCCTTGAGCAAATGGCAGGTGGTGCTCTTGCCGTTGGTGCCGGTGACACCGCAGACCTTCAGTCTGCGGCCGGGAAACCCATAGAAGGCGGCGGCGACATCGGAGAGCGCCTTGCGGGCGTCGGGTACCTGCACGTGGACGTCGATATCGTCACAGTGATCGCGTTCGCCCAGGACGGCCACAGCTCCCCGCTCGCGAGCGTCCTTCACGAAATCGTAACCGTCGTTTTCATACCCCGCGATGGCCACAAAAAGAGTCCCTTCGGATACCAGCCGCGAATCACACTCGACATGCTCGATTACCACCGAGGAATCACCCGTTACCGTCGTCTTATCAAGATCCTTTATCAGTTCATCAAGTATGATAACCGTCTCCTAAGCAGGTCTGCACTTAAGCTTGCAGACCGCCTTATCGTCTATTTCTTTGCCGGGAGCCACGGATTGTCGGACCACCCGGCCGTTGCCGTCTATTTCATATTCGACCCCGAGGAACTTCAGGAAAACCGAGGCATCCCGAATCGACAGTCCCTTGAGATCCACCATGCGCGCTTTTGTCTCTTCCGGCGGCCTGACCGCCACCAGAACCTCGTCACCCTCGAAAATCAGCCGGTCGGGCGGCGGGAACTGCCAGACGATATATCCCTGTTCGGCTCCAGTGCGAAGGGTGACGCCGCTTTCGCCGGCCATGGCCAGAGCCTGCGTGAACTCGCGGCCGACCAGATCGGGCACTTCCACCGTGTGATGCGACTCGCAGCCGTCTTCGACGAGCGTACGTTCGGGAACGGTGAAGAAATCCGGATTGAGAATGGAATAGCGCTCGGCGATTTTCCGGAACGCCGGACCGGACGTCCAGCCGCCGTAGTGTATCGGGTGCGGCTCTTCCATAACCACGATCCCGGCCACGAGAGGACGCTCGGCGGGAAAGAAACCTGCGAAGGAACCGATGAACCGGTTCTTGTGATAGCGGTGGTTCTCCAGGTCGGGAATCTCGGCGGTACCGGTTTTGCCGGCGATGCTTATCATGGGCGAGTTGACCGGCTCGGCGGTGCCGTGCTCGACCACACCGCGCAGGATGGCCCTGAGGGTATCGGCCGACCGAGGCGTGAGAGCCTGCCCGATCATTTCTCGCCGACAGCGATCGACGACATAACCATCGTCATCGACATAGCCCAGGATCAGGTTCGGCCGAAGCAGATCGCCGCCGTTGGCAATAGCGCCAAACCCGGCCGCCATCTGTAGGCTGTTAACGGCCACGGCGTGTCCCATCGCCAGGGCGCCCACGGTGAAATCGGACCAGCGCTCGGGTTCGACGAGGCGACCGGCTGTTTCTCCCGGCAGACCAATGCGTATTTTCTGGCCGATGCCGAAGCGCCGGGCGGTCTCGAAAAGACGTTCTCCGCCGAGTTTGATGGCGCATTTGGCGGTTCCGATATTGCTCGACAGTTCCACCACCCGGCGAAAACCGAGCCAGCCATGTTTTTTATCGTCGTGGAGAGTGCGCCTTCCGATACGCCATTTTCCCTGTTCGCAGTAAATCGAGTCGGCGAAGTCGATCAGCCCGGCATCAAGAACCCCGGCCGCGGTGAAAACCTTGAAGACGCTTCCCGGCTCGTACTGGTCGGAAATGGCCCGCAGTTTGGTGGGTCGCTCGGGATGAGGCTCGGAGGGGTCGTAGTGAGCCATGGCCAGAATCTCGCCGCTGTTGCAATCGATGAAAACGGCCTGGGCTGACTTAGCATTGTATTTTTCCACGCCCGCCCGCAGTTCCTCCTCGACAATCTCCTGGAGGCGCCAGTCAACGGTGAGCACCATCGACTTGCCCGGGACCGACTTCACCAGCGCCTTCTCGTTCACCCTCAGGGCATTGCGAAGCCCGTCGCGGCGGATATCCGCCCACCCCTGAAGACCGGCCAGGACGGAGTCGTAGACCAGTTCCAGGCCCGACTGGCCAACATTGTCGATGTCGGTGAAACCGACTATTTGCTTGCCGACAAGCCCGAAAGGATAGGAACGTTGTTCCTCCTGGCGCAGGTAAAGCCCCTGTGGCGCCGTCTCGGTCAGGTAATCCGCCCGGTCGTCGGACAGCCGCCTTTGTATCCAGCGAAAACGGCCCGGCTGCAGGCCATATCTCTTTATCGAAGCACCCGCTTTTAGTCCATAAATGCGATCGAGGTAACTGCCGATCTCCCTCACCTGTTTGTGATCGCGGGGATAGGCATAGAGCGAGGAGAGGACGATATTGTCGACAACCACCCGTCCCTGGCGATCATAGACGCGCCCCCGGGCGGCCGGGATAGCCACCTTGCCTTCCGACTGACGCCGGACAATCTCGCTGTAACGGGAGGCCTCGGCTACCTGCAGGTGAACGAGGCGGCCGGCAACGACAACAAAAAAAACGCCGATAGCCACCAGCATAAAAGCCAGGCGAACCCTCTGCTGTCGGGTCAGCTTCATCGAGAGTTACCCCCGATCGCGGTCGAGTCCAGCTTGATGCGGGCGGCATCGCCGGCCAGCGCCTGGTTCTCGGATATTACCGGCATATAGGCGGTGACCCGCTCGATGGCCTTCATCAGGGTCGACAGTTCATCCGGGTCAGTGACCACGCGGTGCTCTTCGGCCAGGGTGTATATGCGATCGGCCGTAACCGGTGACAACCCCAGGGTGTCGGTGGCATATTTCTCAATACGGCCGGCGGTGCAAAGAGAGGCTATCTCGGCATTGAGTTTGGTGGCAGCATCGACCAGCTCGGCGTTCTCGGTCTTCAGGCTACCGACATCTTTGACCAGTTCTATGACCTTGACGCGCTGCCAGATGTGAAAGAAACAGGCAAGTAGAAACACCAACACCAGCACGCCCGGCGGGAAATAGCGATGACGCCGGAGGCGACCCAGCAGCGAGGAACGCATCTCGACCGTTTCCTTGAGTTTGCGCACCGGCTTCCTCATGAGGGCAACCTCTCGGCGACGCGCAACCGGGCCGAACGGGAACGCGGATTGGCCCGGCGCTCACGCTCATCGACCTTGACAACCCGGCGGGTTATTATTTTCAACTGTGCTTTGTGATTGCAGACGCAGGCGGGAAGGCCCGGAGGACAGAGGCAGTCTTTGGCTTCTCTCTGGAAATAACGTTTGACCAGGCGGTCCTCGAGGGAGTGGTAGGCGATTATACCGACGCGTCCACCGACCTTCAGGTACGACAGCATGATGGGTAGCAGTGCCTTGAGCTGATCGAGTTCACCGTTGACGGCGAGGCGCAGACCCTGGAAGCAACGGGAGAGGGTCTTGGTAACATACTGGGGGCTGGTTACGCCGGTAATAATTTTCGCCAACGCGGCGGTGGTGAGGATCATATTCTCCTGTCGCTCCCTGACTATGGCCTCGGCAATCCGTGCGGCCCGCTTCTCCTCGCCGAAATCGCGGAGGATCTCCGTCAACTGCTTTGCGCTAAGCGAGTTAACCAAATCGGCGGCGTTGCGCTTGGTGCTCTCCGGGTCAAAACGCATATCGAGTGGCCCGTCCAAACGGAACGAAAAACCCCGTCCGGCATCGTCGAGTTGATTGGACGAAAGCCCCAGGTCAACGAAGATGCCGTCAAACTCTTTATCCTCCAGATCGCCGACTACGGCGGCGAGATCACCGTAGGCGGCATGGACAACTTTTTTCAACTGGGGACAGCCCTTGAGGTTTTCTGCGGTGCGGCCTACTGCCTGCGCATCCCGGTCGACCCCGTAGAGGCGTCCGCCCGGGTCCATCGCCCCAGCCATCGCTCTCAAATGCCCACCCGAACCTGCTGTAAGATCTATTATGGCGCCACCAGGGTTGGTAACAAGCAGCCGGACGACTTCGTCGACTAAAACCGGCTCGTGATGGGTATCACTTGTCCTCGGGGTCATTGGCGGTAAAAAGTCTCTCTGCTATTTCCTCATAGCTGGCGACGGATTGTTCCAGATGGTACTCGTAACGATCCGGATTCCAGATCTCGACCCACCTGTTGACACCAATAACGAGAAGCTCCCTTTTCAGCGAAGCCTCCTTTATCAAATGAGCCGGCACCAGGATACGCCCACTGCGGTCGGGTGTCACCGCGGTGGCATTTGAGTAAAAGCGCCGACTAAATAAGCGAAAATCGCGCTGGGTGAAATTAAGAGATGAAAACCGACTCTGTATTTCCGCCCACTCAGATTCCGGGTAAAGACTCAGACACCCCTCTAAACCTTTGGTCAATATCAAATTACCAGTCAAAAGCGATTTTCCCGACGACCCCTTGGTGTTCCTCAACCGGGCCGGCAGGGCAAAACGCCCTTTTTCATCCATGGTTGTCTGATATTGGCCTAAAAGGCCCACAGCGATCTGTGCCACTTTATCCCACTTTGTTGAAATCTTACCCCTATTTAACACTTTTATCCCACTAATTGTCAAGCGATAATTTCCCCCCGGTTGAAAAAAGTGACCCCGATAAGCTACAGCAATTCAATGAGTAACACGAATGTGATTTTGCAATTCAGATAACCCGATCAGGCTGAGCCGATAGTCACAAACGACGTTTTTTTCACGTAACAATAACATCCGCGGTTTAGCCCCATCAGACAGTCGGGAAAAGACCACATTTTCGCCCCCCGGCAAACTCTCCCGCGACCCCCCATCAACCCCCACCATAACAATAAGCCTATGAAAGACAACCCTTTATAGTTCCCGTCGAGTTGGCGCAGAGTAGGCCAAAACAGGGCCGGTTTCTTGCACTATATGTGTTTCACAGAAGGCTGAAACAGCGGAGACCGGGCATGAAACGGGCTTTAACAATATGCGCCGTAGTGACAATCTGCATCGTGACAGCGGCGGCGGCAACTGCCACCGACCTGCCGACGGTTAGTTTCCATGTCTCGGACCTGGATTTCCAGGTCGATCAGTTTCGAGCCGAATATCGGGATTTTATGCCGATCGGTGTTGGATCCCGGGTAGTTTTGAGCGCCCGGCCGGTGTATGTGGCGCTGTCCGTGAATGAAGGCGCGTCATCGCTGGCATGGCAATCCGTCAATGCCGACACCATTGGTTCTTTCGATGTCGAAGATCCCTTCGCTGATCAGCTCACCGGCGCGGCGGAGTTTTATGCCGATGTCATCGAGCAATCGAGATCCGTCACTCCGGGTCATGTCCCGGTTCAGAACGACGGAACGGTGACTGGCCGGGACGGGAGATACCTGCGCCTGCTCTTGTTGCCGGTGACTATTACCGACAACGGCGAGGTAGTTTTTCATCCTGACATAGTTATCACGGTCGGCGGACGCAAACTCGCCAAGGATGATCTCCTTGACGTATTACCCGAAAACGCGCCGCTCATGTCACCCTCGGTAGCCCCGGACATAGCCCCCCAATACGTCATTGTCACCGATGACGCGCTGGCGCCCGCCGCCCGGCGCCTGGCCGTTTACAAATCGCAGACAGGTATCCCGGCCCGCGTCAAACTCATCGAAGATATCGTCGACAGCTATCCCGGACGCGATGACGCCGAGAGCCTGCGCGAGTACCTCAAGGATTTTTATTGGGACGGCGGAAAGTATGCCCTGTTGGCCGGCGACGAAACGGTCGTACCCATACGCTACGCCTACCATTACAACATCGATACCATGCCCGATATCAACCGCCAATTCATCTGTGACCTGTACTTCGCCGATGTTGACGGTGAGTGGGACGCCGACAATGACGGCGTCTGGGGTGAGCGCAGCGACGACAACCCCGACGTGACGGCCGAGCTGATGGTGGGTCGCCTGCCGTTCTCCGAACCCGGCGAACTTGACGCCTACGTGAACAAGCTAATCGACTATGAGACCAACCCGGGCGGCGGCGATCTCGCCTATCTCCGGAGAGCCTACTTTTTCTGCTCGGATCAGATGCGCGACTACACCGGCGGCGGCCAGCACCACCAGATAGCCCAGGCCTACCCTGAAGGCTTCGAAATCGACACCGCCAGCGGGGTGGAACTCAGCCGCGGTGACGATCTCCAGCCACACAATTTGACGGCGCCGGAATTGATCGACACCCTCGCCTCCGGCTACGGTATTATCAATATCGTGGCGCATGGTCGGGCCGACGGTTTCGTGGTGCGCTCCGCGGCCTACAACGAATGGCCCAAGTCGTACTTCTTCACCACCGAAGAAGGTTCCGATCATGCCGACCCGGACTCGCTGATCGCCAACGGCAAGACGTCCCTGTATTACTCGCTGGCCTGCGACAACGGCGCTTTTGACATGGATAACCCACCGCTGATGGGACGCGATGCCGCCAATCTGGTGCAGGAGTTGCTCCGCCTGAAAAACACCGGTGCCGTGGCCTTCGTGGCCAACACCCGCTGGGGATGGGTCGGCTCAAGTCACCTCGTGCAGACGGCCTTCTACGACTCGCTCTTTGCCAATCCCAACCGCCCGGCGGTGGCGGCCCTCTACGGCGCCAAGGCGCAGTACTATTATTCGCGCGATCACGTATACGGCCTCAACTATTTCGGCGATCCCAGCCTTAAGATATACACGTCCCTGCCCGACACCATGAGCCTCACGGGCGAACCCACCAACGACGGTTGGTCGATCCGGATTGAGGTGGCGGGTTCGCCGATTGCCGCCTGCCCCGTGCTTATCTGCGACACCTCGGGATACAGGGTCGGTTTCGGCATAACCGGGACCGACGGCGAAGTGGCCATTGACTGCGACTATTCACCGTCTGAAGGCTACACCGTGGCCGCTGTCAAAGACGGCTACGTCACCCGCCTGGAGATCTATGCCCCGATGATTGCCTCCGACGTCGATGACGAATATAACATCTTGCCCGAAGAGTTCTCTTTGGCCCAGAACTATCCCAACCCCTTCAACCCGACCACCACCATCGCCTTCGAGCTGGCCCGTCGCAGCGAGGTGACTCTCTCGATATACAACGTCCTCGGACAGCAGGTGGCGGTTCTGCTCGACCAAAGCCTCTCCCCCGGATCGTATGATGTCGTCTGGAACGGAATAACCGATAGACAGCGGGAAGCCGCCAGCGGGGTGTATTTCTACCGGCTGACGGCGGGTGAATTCTCCGAGTCGAAAAAGATGGTTCTGCTGCGGTAGGGCTAGAGCGCCTTGATGATCCGGGCGAATTGGGCGGCCATGTTTTCGGCGGTGTATTTCCGGGCGTATTCCGGACGGCACACGATTTTGAGATCCCCGGCCTGATTCAGCCGCAGGAGAGTAATAACATAGTCGGCGGCGCTGTCGACATCGCGTTCGCTGTCGGCGTTGAAACAACCGCCGTTTTCCGTAGGCAGTATCAGCCGGCCCGATTCGCCGTTTTCCGACACTGACGCCAGGATCGGCCGCCCCGAAGCGAAAAGATCAAACAGGCGGCTCGGCACAATACCCTCTTCCTTCCTCGAACCAAGTCCGAGATACACCAGCGAGCTACTCGAAAGTATCCCGCTCGATTCTCGCTTGCTGTGATACCCGTGGCTGACAAACCGGGCTTTCAGATCATACTCCCGCAACTGCGTTTCCAGCCACGCAGAATCGATCCGGCCGACATGCTCGATCCTTATTCGCTTGAAGAGCCCCGGATCCTTGCGGCGTACGCGTGCCAGGACTTTGAACAACGGTTCCACCGGGACGATATCGTCAAAGGTGCCCAGAAGGCCGATCACGAAGTCATCGCCATTGCCCGGCACCTTCCAGCCCTCGGCCGCGACGGGGTCATAGCTATTGTATACGACCTCACCGGTTTTCAGGTATTCGGCAATGGCCCCGTTACAAACCGTCACCGCGGTGGCGTCGGCTTTGATCTTCTCGACAAGTGCCCATGCCCGTTCAATTCGGGCGGGCGAGTCGAATACATCCTCGATTTTGTGACTGGTCCAGAAATCTCGAAAATCCGCCACCCACGGCACCTTGAACTCCGCACTCAGTTTCTGGCCCACGAGATGACAGGACATGGGCGGCGAGGTGGTTATCAGGGCATCATATGAGCGGTTCTCACACAGAATGCGGCCCAACTTGGAGGCCGATCGCACCCAGCCGATCTTGGGATCGGGGAAAAACCGCCCGGAGGCCCGGCGACCGCGACGGATGGTAGAGTCCTTCACCCGGCGAAATCCGAACATATACATCAGCCGCTGGGGATCATTGGAACCCGAGCGATAGATTCGCTCGGTGCTGAGCCCTTCGAGAAGCTCCGGTTCATAGACGCGGTAGGTCACCGGCTTGACCGTCAGGACATCGCATTCACAGCCATGCTCCGGCAAATAGCGATACAGGGACAAGGGCCGCCCGACGCCGGCGCCGCCCAACGGCGGAAAGTAATAGCAAATCATTAGAACGCGCTTATTCATGACACCCTCCCTGCCACCAGGTCCCGCATGATACCGATTGTTTCGGCGATATTGTCCTCGAATAGGGCCTCGTTCTTTACGCGTTCGAGATTGCGTCGGCGCATTCTCTCGCAGGTGTCGCCGCTCTCGATCAGGGACTTGATCCGCGCCCTGAGGGCGGCCTCGTCATCCTGCCGAAACAGAAAACCGTTGTCGTCGGACAACCACTCGCGTACTCCCGTGATGTCGGCGGCAACCGGGATAAGCCCCAGCGCCATGGCTTCGATTAACGAGGCCGGAGAAGAATCGGAGCGAGAGGCCGACAGGTAAACGTCGTGAGAGGCCACGTAGGGCATGAACCCGCGTCGCGGTGTGCGCTCGTACAGCTCAACACCCCGTCCCACAAGGCTGCCGCAGACCCGCCTGAAGTCTGCCGCCAGGGGGCCGAAGTCGGGGAAGGTCAGGCGAAGTCGCCCGTCCTCGATCAGCGGCCGTAAGGCTCGCAGGATGAACTCGTTGTTGTAAACTCTGGCCTGAGTCCGGGGAACGATTACTTTCAGGGGCCGATTGAGAGCGTAGCTCTCGCGGTGGAAACCAAGGCAGGCCTTCTCCACGCCCCAGACGATTACCCGGCTCTGTTTTAAGCAATGTAGTTTCGAGGCGGCCTCGATCAGGTATGTGGAGTCGCCCAGAACGAAGTCGGCCGCCTGCAGGGCACGTTTGGTTTTGAGCCGATGCAGGGGTGATTTGTTCGGCACAATAAGGATGTCCGACCCCCAGAGATGCAATAGAATCGGAAGGTTCCTTCGCCCGCGGGCGAGAGCGGCCAGGTGTCCATAACCGGAAGCGAAATGGGCATTGATGATGTCCGGCTGAAAGCGCTCTGTCAGTCTCCGCACCTGTGACGCCGCCAATGTATAGTGCAGGAACCGGATCGGGCCGCGGCGCGCGAGGTGAAAATGGTGCATGCGTCCGTGCTCGAGCGAAGCCACCATCACCCGGCATCCCTGCCGGCGCAACTCGGTAGCGATGCGCTCGGTGTGGAAGGCCACGCTGTCGGCCAGAAGCAGAACCCTGAGCCGGGACGACTTCACAGCACCTTCCCCACGCCGGAGAGGCGTTGATAACAGGGATACCTGTAACTCTCGCCACCCCATTTGCGCTTGTACTCGAGGACCCCTTCGGCCTCGGGCGGTGAAGATCCCAGGTTGAGGAATTTCACTCCCTCCGCCGAAGCCTTCCGGGCCGCCACGAACGGGATGAATTTATTCGGCTGAAGGTGTGACAGGCTGTCGTCGTAATAGACCTGCCAGTGCAAAAGGTTGTCCCCCTCGACCAGGAATATGCTCGACGCCACCGCGCGGCCCTCGGACTCGCACCAGAGCCATCGGACCCGCTCATCGCCGGCGGCCAGATCGGCAAGGGCGACGAAAAACTCACGCGGGTATTTGTTTTTGATGCCGAGACGACTTACCGAGATATCCACCAGAGTCATGAAGGGATCCAGATGTTGGGCGGGATCAAAAGATGCCACCGAGAGTCCTTCGTGATCGGCCTTGCGTATCTGTTGCCGGAGCTTCTTGTCCGGCGGCATCCAGTCGGGGTCGGAAATATCGACGAGCGTGGTCTCACAATTGATTGGCCGGTAGTCCGGATGCAGCGCGAGGCACTTATGGAAATCGTTAAAGTGGATTTTCACGTATCCGACGCGGCACAGATTCGACATCAGCATCCCGGCCACAACAGCAGTATCGACATTCTCGCGAAACCACGGATATCCGTAAGTACCATTGGGCATGGACTGGAACCGCTTGACCGGACGGCGGCCGAATTCCACCCCGGGAAGAACGGCGACGGGACCGTCACTATCGAGAGTCAGCCAACACACCGGCTCACCGCCCACGGTACGCCACAGGGAGGCAAAACCGATTGACGAAAACAGCGATTTTCTGGAGATGATTTCAGCGAGATCCGGCGGCAGTTCAGAATAACGGCAGCGTTCCGTTTCCATCACTCTCGCACCAGCAGCACTTTACCCCGACCGGTGTTGCCGTCACCGTCGCGAATGACGAAGATATAGACACCGGAAGCCACGGCTTCGCCGCCTTCGTTGCGACCGTCCCAGGGTGTGTTTATATCGGCCTCAATCACCTTCTCCCCGGCCACGTTATAGATGGCGACCGTTGCCGATCCGGAGTAATTGAAACTCAGGCGATCGGCGCCGGAGCGGATCACGAACGGATTCGGGAAAGCCAACACCTGTTCCACATCGAATACCGGTGAACCGATCTGTGACGGCATAACCGAGATCCCGGCATCGGTGCCAACGTACAGGTTGCCGGTGAAACGGTCGATCGTAAGGCTGTTGATCACATCCGAGGCCAGGTCGCTGTTGAGAGAGGTGAAGATCTCAAAGGATCCCGAGGAGGCATCGTAGCGCGCCAATCCCTCTTTGGTTCCCACCCAGAGGTTACCGCGCCCGTCGAACTCGAGATCGGTGATGTCGCGCCCGACTCCGGCCGGCAGGTTGACATCGACGAATCGCTCGATCCCCAGGTCATACCGACTGAGACCGGTGTTCGTCCCGGCCCAGAGGATACCCTCGGGACTAAATTTGACCACGCGAACCGTATTCGAGCGAAGAAAGGAATTCTCGGCGGTGAAATTCACGCAATCACCCTGATCCATGGCGGACGGATCGTCCCCCATATCGCAGACATACAGGCCGTCGAACTCCGTCGCCACCGCCAGAGTGCGATCGAATATCTCCAGGTAAAGAACGAAACTACTCCCTTTGGAATCATCGAGCGAAAGCGAATCCCATCCTGACGGATCGTCGAGATTGGACATGTCACCGATGGCAATCGGGTAACCGTTGAGGGCCCGGTAGCATCCGGCGTAAAGATAGTCACCGTCATTGGCCAGGCCGGTTACGAACACATAGCTCTCACCGCCCGCGTCATCATTGCCGCGCAGGGTCGAGTTGGTCTCATCATAGTTAATCAACCCTTCAGCAGCCAGTCCCCAAATACCGTTGCCGATTGTCCCCGCCCAGGCCAATCCGGCGGAATCGGACATCAGCACTGTTGTCCCGGCCCTCACCCAGTAATTGTAGCTCTGCCACTGGCTGTCGATCAGGGAGGCCGAAGGTTTGTAGTTGAAGGAGGCCGTAACGATGCCATCGGCATTGACGGTCAGATCGGTTATGGTATTGCCCGGCAGACCGGTGTAGGGATACCTCGTAAAGTTTCCCGTGCCGGCGTAATATACGCCGCCCTCAGCCTGTCCGATCCAGCGGGTATTGCCGGTATTGAGACCGGTAGCCGGGTATGAGTTAAGGCCGACGGTCGGCAGCAACATCGGGGAGCCGTCGGCAATAAAGCCGACGCCACCCTCGTAGTAGAAGAACAGGGTATCGTTTTCAACCTTGAGATCCCGAATGAGAGTATCGCGACCGAGAGCCAGCTGGGTCACGATGGTATCCGAGGCCGACATGTTCACCTGAAGAACCCCGATGGCCGTCGCCAGGTAGACGTCGTCACCGAACAGGGCCACGCGGTTGATCATACCGGTGCCGAGTCTGGGGCTGCCCAGGGTACGCCAGGCTACCGGTGATTTTAGCATGAGCGGGTCGGACCGGTCGGCCATGGCCAGCCCCGACGATGTCGCCAGCCAGATGCTGTCGTTGCGCAGGGCTATGTCCCTGACGGTGGGGAAATCGGGAAGATCGCCGAAGCGGCCGTAATAATCCTCGATCTGGCCGCCGTCGTTTAGCTTCGAGAAAAGAACGAGGTTGATATCGGTACCGATCCAGAGGAAGTCGCCGTCGTCGGCCAGCGTGTGCAGGGCGAGCAAATCATCATCAGCGTCAAAGAAGAGGAATTGTCGGGGGCCGTCATCTTCCAGACGTATCAACCGCCCAAACCCGGCCGCCCATTTTTCGCCCGCCGCGTCGGCAATAATATCGCGGATATCACTTGTACCCAGGCCGTCGACATTGGTATACACAAGTCCGGGCTCGTCGGTCCGCCCGACGGCCAGGATGCCGCCCGAGGTGGCCATGAAAACCGTATCATCGATTAGGTGCATACGGCGCACCTCTTCCTGCGATGACAGCGTATACCAGCCGCACATGGCCTGGGCACCGGCGGCAAGGATACCACCGAGCAATATGGCGACTATGACCGGCGAAAACTTCTTGATGACAGTTTTAAGTAAATCCATCGGATGAATATTATACCACTTAGCACGAGGGTTAGCAACAGGGACAACCGCCCGGCTATATCGCCATGCCGGGTGAAGAAAGAAAATTCATCCAGCAGGCCAACTTTGCCGGTAAGCACACCTACCTCATAGAGATCCAGTTCGGACCTTATCCTTCCATAACCATCAACGATAAAAGTCAGGCCGCTGTTTGCCGAGCGCGCAAACCAACATCGATTTTCCACCGCCCGGGTGACAAACATTCGGGCATGCATATGAATCCCGACCGATCTACCGAACCAGGTGTCGTTGGTTATACCAACAATGAAGTGCGAGCCGTCGAGAATAAGTTGTCGCACGAATTCGGGAAACGTCGTTTCGAAACATATCAAGACGGCATAGGTTGCCCCGTCGATCTCGAAGAGCACCGTGGAATCCCCGGCATAAAAATCCGACCACCACTGGACACCCTGGTTATCGATGAAACTGAGGTATTTCCTGAGAAATTTCTTCTGCAAAAAAGGAATGTGATCCTGGTAGGGGACCCGCTCCGAAAAAGGCACCAGCCTCATCTTGTCATATCGACAATCAAGGGTACCGTCAGGCTTGAACTGGTAACAGGAATTGTGGGCGATCGCTTCTCCGTCGCGGAGGCTGCCGCCGAGGGCGCCGACGAGGTGATAGGCATGGGAGGCGGCCGCGATGCGACCAATCACCTGGCGGTGCCGGCGACTGTGCGAAAGGTATGTGGGGGCCGAGGTTTCCGGCCATACGAAGAGCGCCACGTTAGTGTCGGTTACCGACCGGGTCAGTGAATCGTACAGCTGGAAGCTGTAGTCGGCATTGCCCTCTTGCCACTTAACTTCGACCGGCACCGATCCCTGGAGCAGGGCGATTTCGAGGTCGCCTTCCTCCGGGTACGGCGGCATGACAACCCAACCGTAAGCCAGCACCACCGCAACGATGGCTGCCGAGGCAAAGAATGCGGTCAGTCTTTTCTCGGGACTCAGCGCCCGACGGAATGTTTGAAGCAGGAGCACATTGACCGCCACCAGAATGAAAGTCAGCCCGTGGACGGACACGACCGACACGATTTGCAAAATCAGCAGGTAGTAAGACTGGGTGTAACCGAGATCCGCCCAGGGAAAGGCCAATTCCGAAAGCGTCCGGATGTATTCGAGCCCGGTCCACAAGAACGGCATCGCGGCAAAGCCATACACTGGCTTTATGTCGTGCAGCTTCCAGAAGATCATGAAAACGGCCGTGTAATAGAAGGCTACGATGGTTATGGCCGTGACCATTCCCGGCGGCGTAACCATGCCCACCCACCACAGCGAAAATAGATTGAAAAAGAAGCTGAAGAAATAGGCGGCCCCGAATGCCTGGCGACGCGGCAATTGGGCGATGATATATAGCGGGCGAATCAGCGATACCCAGGCGAGAAAGCCGAACCAGCCGGGATAGAACGAAAAGGCCAGCAGGAATGACCAGACCAGGAGTTCCAGCCGACGCTTCCTGACAGCCGTATCCGGCGGCAGAATCAGGTGGCCGATCTTTTTGATCCAACCGATCAGAGATTACCCTTTCACGATTAGCGATTTTCCCGTCATCTCGGCCGGTTGCTCCAGCCCCAGAATATCAAGGATGGTCGGCGCGATGTCGGCCAGGATACCGCCTCCACGCAGGCTGATCTTATCGGAAGAACCAAGCGACCCCTTTGGATCGTACAGTACACACGGCACCAGATTGGTCGTGTGCGCCGTGAAGGGTCCCCCGGAGGCAGGGTCGATCATCATTTCGGCATTGCCGTGATCGGCGGTGATAATAGCCACCCCGCCCTGCTTCTCTATCGCCGTCAAAAGCTTTCCCAATCCGCGGTCGACCGCCTCCACCGCCGCTTTGGCGGCATCGAAAACACCCGTATGGCCAACCATGTCGCAGTTGGCAAAATTGAGAACAATCAGGTCGTACTTCCCTGACTCGATCTTTTTCACGGCGTTGTCCGCAACCTCAACCGAAGACATCTCCGGCTTGAGATCATAGGTGGCAACTTTGGGCGAAGGGATCAAGTCCCGGTCCTCACCCTCGAAAGGCTCCTCCACCCCGCCGTTAAAAAAGAACGTCACATGAGCATACTTTTCCGTCTCGGCGGTGCGCAACTGCTTCAGCCCAGCCTTCGAGATGACGCCGCCGAGCAGGTTCTTATGCTTGGCCGGCTGATAGGCAACCTTGGGCTCGAACATGCGGACCTCGTAGTTGGTCATGGTCACCAGCTCGATGTGGGGATTATCCGGGTGATCGTAAGCTTCGTTTTCGTACCCAAGCAACATCTGTGAAATCTGTCGAACCCGGTCGGCGCGGAAGTTGAAGATTATGGCCGCGTCGCGATCCTGCAAACGGCCCCCTTCCGGGTCGCCGTTGTCAATGACCACCGGGATTATAAACTCATCCGTAACGCCTTCCGCATAGGAAGCCTTGATCGCCTCGATGGGGTTCTTGAATTTCTTTCCATC
>CAZVUZ010000004.1:0-949 GCA_964630485.1 uncultured Ignavibacteriales bacterium | reverse complement strand
GTTCCCAGCGCTTGTCGCGATCCATGGCGTAATAGCGACCGGAAACGGTGGCCACTTTACCAAGGCCGATCTTATCGAAACGCTCCAGGACCTCGGCCATGTAGCGCTGACCGGAATCGGGAGGGGTATCGCGGCCATCCATGAAGGCATGCAGATAGACCTGCTTCACGTTGCGGCTCCTGGCCATCTCCACGAGGGCAAACAGGTGCTCCATCGACGAATGCACCAATCCATCGGACACCAGCCCGAACAGGTGCAGGGCCCTGCCTTCCACGGCCACACGATCCATGGCGGCGCCGATAGTGGGATTGTCGTAAAAATCGCCATCGGCTATGGCTTTGTCGATCTGGGTGACATACTGGTAAATGACCCGACCACTGCCGAGATTGAGATGCCCCACCTCACTGTTGCCCATCTGGCCGTCGGGAAGGCCGACCGCCAGGCCGGAACCGTCTATAGCGGTATGCGGGCAGGTGGCTATGAGTTTATCGAAATTCGGCTTGTCGGCCATCGTGACCGCATTGTCGGGCGCCGGCGGGCGCAATCCGAATCCGTCCATGATACATAGTAATACCATTGTGTCTATATGAGGATCACGGACCGGTCACCCTTTTCTATTGTGCCGATCCGATACACCTGCTCTCCCGTATCTTTTAATTCCGTGGCAATCTTTTCGCCGTTCTCGGCGTCCGTCACCAGTATATAACCGATTCCCATATTAAAGGTTCGGTATATGTCCTCGGCGTCGATATTGCCGACTTTCTCAAGATATCGGAAGATGGGCGGAACCGGCCAGTTGGATCGGTCGATTCGGGCCGACAGGCCCTCGGGCATAACGCGGTTGAGATTCCCCTGAATCCCGCCTCCGGTGATATGAGCCATCCCGTGGACCTCGACTGAAAAGGAGTTTACTGATTGGAAGTCCCAAATTGAGATATCCAAATCAGAC
>CAZVUZ010000003.1:34865-55749 GCA_964630485.1 uncultured Ignavibacteriales bacterium | reverse complement strand
TGGCGTACAACAAAGCTATGACATACTGATCAAAGCGGTTGTTCACGGCATTCCTGATACGCCGTGTGAGAATTGCCATGATCCTATCCCCGGTCGTTGTGTCCACCCAGATTGTCTCCAGTTTAGCCCCTCTGGAAACCGCCTCACCATAGGATTCAGATGTCTGATCAACCGTCGGCTCGCCATACTTGGCCTTGAGCCCCCGAGTCAGCTTCTGGTAATACTCCCAGCATTGCGAGCGCCCCGTCCCTATCGACTCAACCGTGTTGCCGGTATCTTTGACGTTATCCCACGCCAATACATGTATGAAAGCGCAGAGACCACCGGTCGAATCGAAAACCAGATAAGCCTCCCTGGTCTTTTCATCCAGCACCTTCACATCTTTGATCTTCGACAGAGTGAATCCCATCGGGAACTCATCATCAGCCTTTGGTTTTTCAGGGATGTACTGCTTCTCTCTCGGTAATTTCCTAATGTCGATACAAACCGAGTCATAGGGCATCCCCCACCTTAGCCCCCTCGGCGCGTCGTAGGCATTAGCCGTAGATGCATTGATCCACATTAATCCCGCGAGCGCGACAAAACACGCGAATACGTAACGCATAATATCAACCCCTCGATCTTAATTGCCGGTCGAAGCCCGTGCGGCAATCGACCAATGACTTAAAACAGGCTAGCCCGCCTGTCTTATATTATCCGGAAGTAATCCACCAGCGTGCAGCGGCGTGGGCGCGTGAATGTCGAGGCCTTTGTGATTCCCTCTCCCGTCGTCCCCGCGATCGACATCGTAGTGTATCCTTCCCCCCCAAGTCCAAGTCCGGCCAGATTGGGACCGTTCTTGACAAATATATTCGCCCGGCAAAGCTGGGCCATATTCGACAGATTGACAATCGAAGTCGAATGCATCACGAACGTGTGCTTGAACTGATGCTCGACTATGACCGCCTTCTCCATCGCCTCCTCAACCGTCTTACAGCGCACAAATGGGATCACCGGCATGAGCTGTTCGGCCATGACCAGCGGATGATCCCAGGACGCTTCGAAAAACACCAGCCGCGTCCCCGGCGGCGGCGTTATATCCACCTGCCTGAGTATCTCCACGGCCGACTTGCCGACAAAATTGCGATTGATCGCCACATGACGATAACCGCTCTTGTCGGGATCGCTGTCGACGAGGATCTTGGTCAGTTTATCTATAGCAACACCCTCGAGCTCGTAAGCACCATTGGCAATCATCTCGTGCTTGAGTTTGTGGGCGACTTTATCGACACAGAAAATTTCTTTTTCATCGGAGCAAAGAACATTGTTGTCGAACGAAGCACCATCGACAATATCTTTGGCCGCTTTTGAAAGGATTGCCGTCTCATCGACGATAACCGGCGGGTTGCCGGGTCCGGCACAGATCGCCCTTTTGCCCGAGGCCATGGCCTGTTTGACCACGCCGCCGCCGCCAGTGACGACGATCAAATCGATATTCTTGTGTACCATCAGCGCCTGGGCGCTCTCGATGGTCGGCGAGGAAATGCAGGCGATCAGGTTGGCCGGGCCGCCGGCTTCGACGATGGCGTCATGCACCAGTTTGGCCGTCTCGGCCGAAACGTTTTTGGCCGCCGGGTGGGGATTGAACACGACGCCGTTGCCGGCGCTGATAATCGACATGCTGTTGTTGAGAACCGTCGAGGCGGGATTGGTCGAGGGCGTGATACTGCCGATCACCCCCCAGGGGGCTTGTTCGACCAGCGTCAGGCCGTTGTCGCCGGTGAAGGCTTCGGGATGAAGATCCTCCGGGCCGGGCGTTTTGCGCGCCACGAGAAGGATCTTGTTCATCTTGTCGGGCATACGCCCCAGGCCGGTTTCGGTAACCGCCAACTGCCCCAACCGTTCGGCGTTTTCGATAGCATGGCGACGAATATTGTCGATGATCCGTTTGCGGGTTTCCAGCGAGATATCGAGAAAACGTCGCTGGGCCATGCGGACGGCCTCCACGGCCTGATCCAGATCCGTGAACAGGCACACCCCGTCGCCATTTGCGCGAGGCTGTTGCGATGCCATCGCAGACACGAAATAGGATGCCTCACCCGACAGCGTGCCGCCGTTGGTCCCATTGGTTTTAACGGGCGGCGCGGACGGTGTTATTACCGACGATGTCTGCTGGGTGTTGAGTTCCTGCAGAACCAGTCGGACGATATCCTCAACAGCGGGATTTTGATTATCTTCGGCCATAGTAGGTACGAAAACGGGAGCTTGCTATAAGCTCCCGATATTGTTGGCGTTTACTCGTTTGGGAGATTCGTAGGGAAAATCTCGTGAACGTTGCTGTGCGGCCGCGGGATGACATGGACGCTGACCAGTTCACCGATTTTCTGCGCCGCCGCAGCACCGGCGTCAGTCGCCGCTTTGCAGGCCGCTACATCGCCCCGGACAATCACCGTCACCAGTCCGCCGCCGACCTTCTCATAGGCGACCAGGGTAACTTTGGCGGCCTTGACCATCGCATCCGATGCTTCAATCGATGCCACCAGACCTCTGGTCTCGATCATTCCTAACGCTTCCATGGATTCTCCTGACAAAAGTCGTAATCTTAATTTCCGGATATGTTATGCCGCATGGCCCGAATTGTCAATTAAAAAAAGAGGTTACGGCGCTTCAACAGGGCCAGTAACGGCAGGCCGAGAAGATAGCAGGCAATAAGTTGCCCAATCCCCACCATCTGGACGCTGAACCAGTAATCGACGCCGATAATCGGTGCCAGGTAGGCCGAAACCCCGAAAGCGTTGAAAAGCACCGGCGGCATCGGCGCCAGCAACATATTGGGGTTGTCGCCGGCATACCAGACCCGCGCCAGAAGCCATACCGTGGCCGCCGCGGCCAGCAGAGCAAAACCGCCGATCAGAACCATGCGCCAGTCCACCCACCGCCCCATCAGCAAAGTCGCCTCAATCACCCCGATCAGGGCCAGACCCCTCATAAGATTGACCATCTGCCGCCTCTCGGGGGCGCACAGGCGCATTTTCTCGGCAAAACGGATAATGAGCAGGGCGAGCAAGGATATCGCCAGCCCCAGGATCGCATGGGCGTCGAATTTCCCGTCAGTCAGTATATACACTGCGCCCGCCCAGATAAGCACTGTCGGCAGGACGACCAGAATACGGTTGAGGCGATGCCGCGAGAGGTGATATATCCAGCGTGTCGCCACCGCAGCGACGAGGGTTATCAGCGGTCCGAGGAGGATATCCAACCAGCCCATACCACCGATGATATTCGCCAGCAAGCAGCCGACATAGAGTCCCGGTACCGCGGCCGCGGTCAGAAACGGCAGAACCGTCAGGGCCTCGGCGATACGGACCTGGTAGATGCCGAACGATATCGGCTGGAAGGCCAGCGCCAGAACCGTGTAAGTGGCGGCGATCAGTCCCGCCTGGGTTATTCTTCGGAGTTGTAAACTTGACACGGAGGCAATAAATCGAGAATCCAACACAGGGTCAACAGCTTTGTGTGAGAATCGCAGGCTTCCGCCACGGGTGAAAACAGGGCAAAAAAAAAGGGCCCCGAAATGGCGCCCCAAGAGACCGGCTCTTCAGGCATTACGGCCCGCCGGCAATTACAACCCGACCGTCATCGGTCGAGTGTTTTCGAAAACACCCCCATTTTCATCCCTGCTCTCTCCGCTATCCCACGTCAAACTAATTCTGCATTTCACCCGGCGGATTCACACGACGGCCCCGTCGTCTTCTATTGATCCGTCCACCGCCCTCCTCCGGCTAAAGGCAAAACCGCGACGCCACGAACTCGGAATTCATCCTGAATTCCTGACTTACAAGATATCAGTAGTTTATACGTATTGTCAATGCGGTTAAGTTGCGATGTTTTTGCGTATTCACACTACGCAACCGCTACGGCGACTGCAGATAACTGCTGAGGTTAATATGGCTGTTTTGCAGACCGAGTTTCTTTCGGATACGTTCCCGATGCTTGTGGATGGTCAGCGGGGAAACATTCAGGATGGTAGCTATTTCTTTGGATGGCAACCCGTTACGGATCATGTGGCAGATTTCCCGCTCCCTCGGGGTCAGCCTTGACAGGCTGCTCTTGAGGGTATTCACATGGGGCGCCGAAATATCCCGAAGATATTGTTCGAGAAGCTCAAGTTGCTGGCGATCGACGGCCATGGCGCGTGTCTTCAGGCGCTGTAAAACCGGCAACAGCATTTGCTCGACATTGCTGTTGATCTGTTCTCGCATAGACTGTTTGTCGTCCTCCACGCTGGCCAGAACTTCTTTCAGGGCGATGTTTTTTGATTCCAGGGCTTGCTGGTGATCGCGCATCTGGTGATAGGCCCGCCGCAGGGCCGTTTCCGAATGTTGACGATTCAAGGCATTCAGAAACATGTCGGCCACGATTCGAAGCAGTGGCGAGGTATTAGGCGCCCAGAGATTGTCGGCATTGTAGGATACCAGTCCGAGAACACCCCGCGCTTCTCCGGAATAGACCATGGGGACGAGGATGATGGATTGAATCCCAAAGACCTTGAGTGTTTTCTTCTCGGCGAGGGCCTCTTTGGGCAACGAAGTCGTACTTGTGATCTCCACCGACTCCCCCCGATTCAGGCGCGTCATGGCCCAGGGGAAGTTGTCGGGACTGAGGTTCATCGGGTCCTCGGGTGTGTTCCCGGGTCCGCCGGCCGCGTTCCACTGGTGCGCGCTCGACGGCTGCAGGCCACTTTTGTCAATCTGAACAATGAAACTTCTCTCGGCCCCCGTAAACCGACCTATCTGCCCCAGCGCATCGGCGATGCCCGGGGCGATGTCTTCGGGTTCAAGGTTTATGAAGCGGGTACACAGAGTCGTAATGATATTCTCGAATTCCAGCCTGAAACGCAGGTCGTTTTCCGCGCGCTTGCGCCCGCTTACGTCCCAGACATAGCAGGAGGAACCGATAATCCTGTCGTTTTCCCGGTGCGGCGTAAAATCGATCTCAAACGTAATCACCGCGCCGTCTGCGCGTATTCCCCGGAATTCATAGCGAGAGCGGTCGGCCTTGCCGGAGAACAGTTTTTTCCGAGCCTCGACAAATGCCTTGATATCGTCCGGGTGAACCACCGCCCTGAGGGACAATTCCTTTATCCGCTGACGGGAATAACCGAACATTCTCGCAAAGGCCTCATTGACATAGGTAACCTTGCCCCCAGAATCGTCGGTCATCACGGCCACACCGGCATGTTCGACGAGATCGCGATACTTATGCTCGGATTTCATGAGGACCCTCTCCCCCTCTGTGCGGTATATGTTGGGCAGATATGTGCATGGGTGTTATTACCGGAATGCCTCCTGCATCACCATCGACGCCCAAACCCGGTAATGTGAAGCAACCTCCATTTGACTGCAAGATGTCCGATGGTCACTCCAAAGTCAACCCGAAAATCAGCTGGTCCGGTTGGCGGTCAGTCACTACGGCGATAGGCCGAGGTTAGACGCTTCGCTATGTCCCGGATGCGGTTGCGCAATTGCGGCGGCGCCAATACCACCGCCTCGTCGCCGAGCCCGAGTATCCACCTTTCAATCTCCTCCGTCCCCCCGGTGATAACTCGATACTCCACCTCACCGCCAACGAGTTCCATTATTGTCTCGTTCTCATGATGTGTCTCCAGCCTCACCACCTGCGCGGCCTTCCCCTTGAGGCGGACCACCACCTCGACCGGATCGCCGCCGAACACCTCCCAGCTGTGATTGAAATATGATTCGGCATCGATATCGTCGCGTTTGGTGAAGCCTTCCTTGAGAATCTCGAGTTCGCGTATACGGTCGAGTCGGAATGTCCGAAATTCATTGCGCAAACGGCAGAACGCGACGAGGTAAAACGACCGGCCGCGAAACACGATGAAATACGGTTCCACCACCCGCTCGGTCACGCCGGACGGGATCGATTCGTATCGCAGACGTATACAGGTCTCCTTCCGAACGGCGTTCTCGAGGTCGCCATAGACCGCCGCAATGGCGTCGGGTTCTGACGTAACGGGAATCTGGACTCGCGTGGCGGAGCGTTGAAAGCGGCTCTGTTTCCTGATTGACTCGGGCAGGCACGCCTCCAGCTTGGCCTTGATCTTCTTTATCGTCTGGGCGTGAACGCCGGTTTGGTTCAGCGGCGACGAATCCAGCGCCAGTCGGAGACAGAGAAACTCATCCAGGTCGAAATTCAAGGGCGGCAGAAAGCTGTCCGAGGCGAGCTTGTAACCGTTGTCGTAGTAAATCGGGATGTTGGCTTCCGAAAGGGCGACAATATCGCGGTAAATGGATCTCTCGGTTACCCCGCACTCGGACGCCAGGCGGCCGGCGTTCAGATTTCGACGACAGCGCAACAAGTTCAGGATATGAAGCAACCGATCATATTTGGACATTCCCATGTGCATACCTCCCACGTAGGTCTCTAATAATATGTTTTTAATTGCCCACCGTCAAGTAACTATTGGAAATATCCCACACCTTGCACCACCCTGAACCAGACAAGAACGCTCTCAATAATTCCCGAGCCACGCCAATCCCCTTGTCGCCAGCGCCTTTGGCGGCCGAGGGTGTTACGGCACCCGCTTTGCATTTAAACGGCGGTGAAACAGTATGAAAACGAATAAGCCAAGGGGAAAAGATGGCTCGTAATAGAAGAAACAAGAAATCCAAAAGCGAGAAGACGCTGGTCGATCGATTCCTGTTTCGGCTCGGATCGAAGATAGCTCTTGGACTTTTCGTGGCGGTTGTCTTTCTGACGTTGATACAGTGCACCGTCAAAAAGCCGGAATCGCCATCATGGACTACCCACGCCACGGTGCCGGCGGTCAACCGCACCTATCCCATGGAAGAGCTCGTGGAGATGGCGGACCAGGAAGGTCTGGAGATGGACGGTACCGGAAACGTCACCTACACCATTTCCGAGGATCTCGATACGGTGCGTCTCGAGGATGACATCCTCACCACGGCCAATATCTCGTACGTAACTTCGGAGCGGGTCGGTATCGTCACTATCGATGCCCCTCCCCCCAGTTCCGTCACGATCGCCCTCTCCGCCATAAGCGGTCTGGCATCCTCGCTGCCCGGCGACCAGGCCATGATCGGCGCGGGGAGTTTCAGTGTCTACAACACCCTGCCCCTCATGGAGGAGTTTACCGAAGCGACCGTCGAGAACGGCCACATGACTGTCGGCATTGTCAACAATCTTGGTGTCCGCATCGACAGTGTCGTGGTCTCGCTCTACGACCGTGTATTAGACAGGACAGTGGTGATGGACACCCTTTCGGGTCGAGTTGACAGCGGCCTTCGGGATTCGGTCATGCTCACTCTCGCCGGGGAGACCATTTCCAACTCAATGCGCATAATAGTCTCGAGCTACACGCCGGGTGGGATAATCCCGCTGGCATCGACAAGGTATCTCGAGACCGACCTGAGTTTCAGCGACGGCCTCGATGTTTCGCAGGCGGTAGCGCGAATCCCCCAGATACAGCTGCAATTTGACCAGCAGGTACCCCTGGCCGAGTCCGATCGAATAGATACCGCCTCCCTGGCCTCCGGCCTGCTCGACCTGGCGATGACCAATATGACCGGCCTCGAGGTATCCCTCTCTGTCGTAATTCCGGATCTTGTTGAACTTCCGTCATCGACTCCACTGACTATAGATACAGTCGTTCCGGCCTACCAGCAAATTTCGATTAACCGCAACCTGACCGGCTGCAGCCTGATACCCCACGGTTCCGGCCTTCCCCAGCAGATGGATATTGACGTAACGGCCCTGTTCCCCGGATCCGGCGACGACCTGGTGGCTGTCAACCAATTCGACAGCCTCAATATCACCGCCGACATATCGGCTCTCGGATTCGAGTCCGTGGTGGGAGTCTTCAGTGGCGGCGAGGCCGCCTTCAATAACATTGCTGTCGATATCGATATCCCGACCGGGTTCGATTCGGTACAACTGGTCTCGGCGGTGCTGACCCTGGAAATTCTGAATGCCGTGGACCTGCCGGGCGCTCTCGATGTCACGCTCAACGGCGACAACGGCAAGTCCCTCAACCTGACCGGCGATATCACGCGCGGGACTACCGGCAGTCCCGTTCTCAGCACCATCGTTAACGAGTCCGTGGCCGAGTTCCTTCACCCCCTCCCGAATCTTATAACCGCCTCCGGAACCGCCACCTACGGCGACGGATTGACCCCGGGTAAAGTAACGATCGACGACTTCGTCCTCGGCCACCTGGACGTCGTTTCGCCCCTTGAGGCCATCATCCACGAGTGCGTGATTGAAACGGACGTCACCGGTGAAGAGATAACCCAGGACGATATCGACATGATCACCGAGCACGTGATCGAGGCAAATCTCGTCTACAATGTCGTCAGCCATCTTCCGGTCGGAGCAGGCATTGAGCTGTATTTCAGCTCCGACTCGGCAACGGTATTCTCGGATCCGGAATTGATTATCAGCGGCATCCGGGTAGACGCCGCGCCGGTGTCTGCGGCCGGCATCGTGGTCGACACTCAGGCCACCGGCTACCAGGAAATAGTCCTAAGCAATGATGACATACAGATACTCGCCAATCCCGTTTTGTGGGCGGGACAACGGATAACTCTCGAGGACACCGGCGGGGAGTCGGTTCGCCTGATGGCGGCCGATTTCATAACGCTGACGGGACGTATCGAGGTTGACTACCTGTTTGACGGTGAGTTTTAAAGGAGACGGTTATGCGAATTGACAAATTACTTTCGATACCGCGGCCGATACCGGTCATTGCCGCCCTCTTACTGCTCCTGTCGGCCTCCGCGTGCCTTGCCGGCGGAAGTTCCTCCGCCCGGAGTATGGCCATGTCCGGCGCTTACATGTCGCTGGCCAAAGGCGTCGATGCGGCTCGCTACAACCCGGCCAACCTCGGCCTTAGCGATCACCGGCAGTCGGGTCTCCAGCTCGTCGGCCTGGGAGTGAACATCAAGAACAACTCCCTGTCGCTGGACGACTATAACCGCTACACCGGAGCTTTCCTCTCCGAAAGCGACAAGGCCGATATCCTCGGTAAGATACCTTCCGAAGGTCTGACTCTCACGGCCGATGTGGAAGCCTCGGCGATGTCCGTTTCCCGAGGATCGATGGCCTTCTCCGTCACCGGCATCGGTGTGGCCGATGTCAACCTTTCCAGGGACGTTCTCGATCTCATTCTTAACGGCAATTACTACGGACAGGAGATCAGGCTGACGGGGTCCTATTCGGATGCCACGGCTTATATCCAGACCGCTTTCTCCTTCGGCAAAACGCTGTATTCCCTCGGCTCCAGGGAACTGGCCGTGGGCGCATCGGTAAAGTACCTCCACGGGCTGGCCACCGAGCAAGTGGTCGAACTCGACGGCATCGTCGCGACGCTCGAAACTGGTTTCGACGGTGAGGGACACATTACAGCGCAAACGGCCACGGGTGGCTCGGGCTACGGTCTGGATCTGGGCGCCTCACTCAAGATCAGCGATGACTACACCGTCGGCGCCTGCATCAGAAACTTCGTCAGTTCCCTGTCGTGGTCAAACGATACCGAAGAGCACGGCTACACCTTCAGCTTCGACACCATGACGGTGGACAATATGGAAGACGATTATGTCGTTTCCGAGGATTACAGCAAGGATATCGACGGGTTTTCGACGAACCTGCCGTCGGTCGTGAATGTCGGCTTCGCCAACACATCCGGACGCCTGCTCTGGGCCGTTGAATGGGAACAGGGTTTTCGTCGTGCCGCCGGCTCGTCATCCAAACCGCGCCTGGCCGTCGGCGCCGAATACGAAGTCATCAGCCTCGTCGCCCTTCGTACCGGCTTCGCCACGGGCGGTCGGAAAGGGACCGGATTCTCGTTCGGATCGGGCTTTGATCTGGCAGTTGTTCAGATAGACATCGCCGCCACCACCGGCTCATCGCTTTCGCCCTATTCAACCCGAGGGTTGAACTTTGCAGCCTCCATGGGGGTCCGTTTCTGAGCGCGGCCGCAGCCAACATAGAGTTTCCTCCTCCTCGCACATATCGCACTGACCCCCGATCGGATTCTCCGACCGGGGGTTTTCATTGAATTCGTGTATGGGGAGAACACCACACACTGTCTTGGCTTGACGCCACCCATGGCCTCCACACCCTCCAACACTCAGACGCAAACCACTGTCGGCCAACATATTAAAAGTAACCGCGCCCGGCATGACCTTTGCAATCAGTACCTCGAAACACTTACGGTACGTTTTTGAAAAGGACTGGATATGCGCCTGGCAACCAAACCCACTAAGACCGGTCTCATGACTGCAATCACGCTTAGTCTGATTGTATCGATCATCGCCTCCGGGGCACAGGCCTCGCCCCCCCATCCCGACCTGGTGAAGCGTATCCGCTCCGGCGACAAATCCGTTCCCTATTACATGGCCCATCTCGGTGAGATGCATGAAAAGGGCATCTCCACCGGCGAACGGGCGGCAATCCGACCGTCGGTCATCATGAAGTCCGCCGGCGATCAAACACCCGGATTCGCGGGTGACTTTCGGATCCTCGCCCTCCTGGTGGAGTTCTCGGACCACCCGGCCGCCACGGCGCCGGTGTTTTATGACAACCTCGTCTTCGGCGAAGAGTATCCCAGCGTCCGGGACTACTACCAGGAAGTATCCTACGGCCAGATCGATCTCGTAACCGTCAACGTCCCCTCGTCCCTGAATTGGCTCACTCCCCCGGAAACATATGCTTATTACGTCAACGGTCAGAACGGCACCGGCAGCTATCCCACGAACTCCCAGAAAATGGTCGAGGATCTGGTCGATCAGATCGATCCGGTGGTTGACTTCAGCGACTATGATAATGACGGTGACGGCTATGTTGACGTCATCATCGTCATTCACAGCGGCAGCGGCGCCGAGTATACCGGCAGTGATGACGACATGTGGTCGCACAAGTGGGGCATCAATGCCCGTCAGAAAGACGGCGTCTACATACAGGATTTCACCGTCCAGCCTGAGTACTGGCTCAGTTCGGGAGATATGACCATTGGCGTCTATGCCCACGAACTGGGACACGCCTTCGGGCTTCCGGATCTATACGATATCGACTACACATCCTACGGGATTGGTGACTGGGGCATCATGTCTTTCGGCTCGTGGCTCGGGCCTCATAACCGTGGCGGTTGCCCGGCGCATTTCTGCGCCTGGAGCAAGACGCAGATCGGTGTCGTCGAACCCGCCGTGCTGACTGCAAACTCCAGCAATCACGCCATCACCAATGTCGAGGATTCACCCGAAATATTGCGCCTCTGGAATTCCGGGAATATAGACAGCGAGTACTTCCTCGTAGAGAACCGTCGCAAGATCGGTTATGACAGCTACCTCCCCGGTGAAGGGTTGCTGATATGGCACATAGACGACGATAAACTGAGAAACGATAGAGAATGGTGGCCGGGCATGGCGGCTTCCGACCACCTCGGCGTGGCCCTGGAACAGGCCGACGGCCTTTTTGAGCTGGAACACAAGCTGGATGCCGGCGACAATATTGACCCCTTCCCCGGCGCGTTCAACGTAACTTCCTTCAATACCCTGACCCAGCCGAGTTCTGAAAGCTACGACGGCTTCACTTCCTACGTGGCGGTGGAGAACATCTCGCAATCGGGAGACACGGTATACGCTGACCTCATGGTCGGTCTCAGCGCCGGCGAAGAAGAAGAGGAAGAGCAGCCGGACGAAGAAGTCCTTTTGCCGACCTCCATTGAACTGTCCCAGAATTACCCCAACCCGTTCAACCCCGCGACGACCATTGGTTTTTCCAGCTCGACCACGGGCCGGGCTCGCATAGACGTCTACAATTGCCTCGGACAGCAGGTAGCCAGTATTTTTGACGATGTCGTCACGCCGGGATACTGGACGGCATCATGGGATGCCTCCGGCTCCGACGGACAGACGCTCTCTTCCGGAGTCTATTTCTACAGACTCTCCCTGGCAGGACAAGAACAGACTAAAAAAATGATTCTGGTACGGTAATCTCGGCGGATAAGACCGGAAAATAAAAGATCCCTTTTCTACGCATAGCCAGTAAGCGGAGCCTCGGTCCTCAGGACCGGGGCTTTGCGCTTATGAGTTATGCGCGCCAAATTCGGCCTCGTTGCCCACTCTGGCATTGGATCTTTGTGCGTTAGAAGTATTCTTCTGTGAGGCTCCACGGGCGTCGCCGGCACGGCGATTCTCCCGCTGACCCTTCTTGTAACGCGTGTGACAGGTCTTACATCGCTTGGGATCTTCCGTGTACCCTCGCTCGGCGAAGTACTCCTGAGCGGCAATAGTAAACACGAACTCCTCTCCGCATTCACTACAAATCAAAATCTTCGGTTCGAAACCGGTTGTCATCAATCCCCCTCTCTGGCCGCCACCACCGACAACGTCCTTGTTGCCCCAGGCGGGCGCACCATTTTACGATACGCTGGAATAGATATCCAGTATTCAAACTCCAGTCAACAAAAAAGTGTATTTAATTGTCGCCTCAAGGACAACCGGAGAGCGAGACTCCTTGCCCTCAATAGGGATTACATGGAGACGACGGGCCACCTTGAAACATGTACTCGACCATGGCCACCAGATCCGAAATATCGACGCCGTTCTCACAATCGAAGTTAGCCGACTCTACGGTGGGCAGAGGATCGGGTCCCTGGCCAAAAGCATAATCAACGAGGTAAATGAGATCGGAGATGTCCTGCTCTCCGGTGAAGTCGCAGTCGCCATACAGCATAATCGCCTCGGCAGTGATTGAGTCGGCGGCCACAGCGCTTGGATCTCCCCAGGATTCCACCATAAAATGAAGACAGGATGATGTTCCCGGAGGCGTTCCGGGTGGCGGCTGGGCGACAATCGCAAATACGGTATCGGAGCCGGCCGACATCGATTTGTCTATCGTGTCGCGGGGAAGCCAGCCGTTATCGTCCCAGTAAATGATGTTGTAAATATCGAGAAGCGGCGAGGGGTTGACCACCAGCAAACTGCATTCACGGGGTGCTCCCGAATAGATCTGGGTGGTCGCAGTCAGCAGAGTGCAGGCCGCGGCGTAGGGCGGTTGCACCTCCGCCGAATAGGTATATGGAGCTCCACCTGTGTACTCGGAAACGTTGACACCGACCAGCGTCACCCGGTAATAGTCCTCAAAATGAAGTACCGCGATCTCACCGACGGAATTGCCCGAGTTCAGCTGTATTTGCTCGAATTCGTGTTCGTTCTCCGAAGTCGACTTGATAATGTAGGCCACCCAGTCGAAGGAATCACTGCCGTTAAAGAGCAGGTTCAGGGTCCCGATGTAACTACCGGGGTAGAAACTCACGTACGAGGATCCGTAACCGGCGGGATTGCCGGGGCAGGTGTGCACGGGCACCGGGTAGCTTGAGTGAGATTGCCCGACCGTCACCGCCGGGTAACCTGCCGCTTCTTCGTAATGCAGCCCATCGTCCCTCTCGGCGGTGCAGTAGTTCCATAGCACGAAATCCCCGAAGGCCGAGTCCTGCGTCCAGCCGTACCGCCCCATCAGCGTGTCGGACAGAGTTCCGAAGACCGAATCGACGGGCGAGGTGGAGCCCTCCCAGACGGCGCGCATCAGCGAGGTGTCAAATTTCTGGGCCAGGTAAAGCCCCCAGATGAAACAGGAATAGTAATGGCTTGAATTCTCCATCAGGGAGCGTTGGGGAAAATAAAAATACGATCCGAGATACTGGTAGCAATCGTTGGCCTCATCGAAGATAATCTCTTCCATGTGCACGGCATCGAGTTCCATGAACCATGCCCCTTCAGAGGCATCGTAGGCATACTGCACGCAATGATGGTATTCATGCGCGATGGTGACCTTGGCCCGCCCCCATTGTGCGCCCTCGGGATCCTCGTTATCGGCAAACGCCGCATCCAGGAAATCGCTGTTCAGGACAATGTAGCTGTAGAAGTCGTTCCACGGCATGGGGCCGGATCCTTCCGGCATGGAGTAACCGTACACGCCGTTGTCTTCGAAGTAAACGTCCTGCTTGTCATCGCCGCCAAGACCGTTGTCCGCCGGCGGTACCAGGTAACCAAGCTGAACATGGACATCATAGGTGGTATCACAGTAGGCGGCGCATTTTTCGATGAAATCCGGAACGCCGCTGGAGTCTTCGTCCGCAGTCGGAACAAAATCATCCGTTACGGTGGAATTGGTATCATAATGCAGTTTGAAATTGCCGCCCGGAGAGTCGTAGGTGAATTCGGTTTCGACGCGCGCCGTCGCCGCCAGGAAAAACTGCTGAGTCGAGGGCGTCAGATCATCAAGCACAAACCTTATATCCCGAATAACCATCGACGCCCCCCGGGGAGGAACCCCGGCGCCACCCAGGGCGAGAGTCTGATATCTTTCAGGCAGTTCTGCAGGGTTCTTGATGGCGGTTATCTGGAGTATCACTTTGTCATCGAGAGTTACGACGCCATTGGCGAAGTCGCGCTCAATGCTGTCGAAAACGTTACCAGAACCCGCCACCTCGCCAGCCGGAGAGGCCACCACGAGGGCGAGAAGAACCACAAAACCGAAAGTCGTAATTACGGAGTTCCTGACCATAAATCGCTGCTACCATTCCTCACTGTCCGAGTACTGTCTAAAATTATGATCGGCCGGGACCGGTGTTTTTCCAAGTGGTTTTCAGTTTCTTTAACTGCTATCGCCGCCTGTTTTGCAGGCTTCAAGGTTAGTACCTGGAGCAGTTCTACTCATTTAACCGTCGGAACCATACCTCGGTTCCACCGCAAACTGGCAAAGATACCCGGCCCTCTCCCTCGTTGCCGGGAAACTTACCGGCTACGGACAGAGCCCGCACGAAACCCACCAGTTTAGTATAATATATTGAATGTCAACGACTTGTCAAGGGCAATCTGTCGCCTCTGGCACCGAAGTACTGGCCCGCCCCCAGTGATAATTGCCACCCCATCTTCTCGGAATAGGCCACGTCCCACCGCACCAGGGCGGTTTTTGACGAGCGTTCGAATGAAATTCGCAGGCCGCCGCCGACACTCCCGTAGAAATCGCGTATCCGAAAAGGTTCACCGACCTTCCAGGTGCGACCGGCATCGACAAATAACACCCCCCCTAACATAACCGACAAAATTTCGATGTCGGGGAAAAAGCGCCCTTCCAGGTTGAGCACCGCCCTGCGGTCGCCCGTTTTGAAGTACTTGTCATAGCCGCGCAAACCGGTAGTGCCGCCCAGGGTCAGGGGATTGCCGTCATCCGACTCGGCATCGGCCCGGAATCCGGCGCTGAAGGCCAGCGTAAAGAAATCCACACTGCGATTGTAGATCTTCGCGGACAGGCTGGTTACATTCCGATATGTATCGCCGTCATCATACCACAGTTTGTCCTCAGCCGAGAACCTGAAAATGGTCGAGGACCAGAGACCACTGTAGGAGACACCCATTCCGAAGGCATCAAACAGCACATCGTCCTTTCCGAACGCCCGATAGACATTGAACCCAATCGCCGGCCCAAGAGTAAAATCCTCGGTGTAGCCGAAGCCGTCGATCCGCTTTAGCCTCGCGAAATCCATCATCGAGTAGATCATCACCAGCCCCACGCCGTGATAGAGCGAATCATTCGGGAACGATGCCAGCGCCTCCAGGCTGTCGGCCGGACGGTCGGAGAAAATCTCCCTGGAAGTGATACGCTCAAAGCGATAATCGTATTTCAGATCGAGGGTCAACTTTCGCGAGTATGATCCATGGCGAGTTCCAAACCCCAGGCTGACGAAATCGCCCTCATAGCCGGACTCTGCAATCTCCACACTGTCACTGTAAACCTCTCGTATGCCGCTATTATCAATATAACCGGCCAACCAGTGAAACTTCTGCGATAAATCGTAAAAGGGGTGGCTAAACGTTGCCCGGTGATATTTGGATTCCGGATTGTTGCTAAAGGCGGCCATCATGGAGTAATCTCTCCCCCACAGCCGTCGATCAAGGAAGCGACCGGTCAGGTAATCCGGTTCGTCGGACTCAAAGAAATAAGTAAAATTAAGGAACTGGCTGTTGCCGAGCAGGTTTTTCTCCGTAACCTCCAGCCGGAGATTGCTTTCGTTGCCCTCGCGTCCGACCTGAAGACCGCCTGAAAGACTCCACTGATCCATCGTTACCACCCGTACCAAAACGCGATCATCCGACAGAATCTCGGTCTCGATCCAGGCATCGTAAAGGATCAGATTGCTCCTCAGATTTCTCGCCGTCTCTTCGACCAGAGTGGTTGAGAAGGTGTCCCCACGGGCGAATAGAAGTTCCCGGCGGACGGTTTTCTCACGAGTCCGGACATGAAGGTGGTTCGCCGTCCGGAAAATGAAGTTATCGTAACGGGGATCCTCGGTATCGTAGATGTTCCTGTTGTCGATCTCGATGGAGTCAATGAGGAGACCTTCTGCTCGATCCAGAACGGTGTCGCCCGCCACGTCGCCCAGGCCGGTAACCCGATTCGCGGCCACGGTCGACGCGGCCAATATCAGCCAGAGCGCCAGTCCAGAAGATCCAATGAGTCGTATCATAGTCAGTTAACAGTAAATAAAGCCGACAATCACGATTCGGGCAACAAAATGTTTGAGCCCGGCCGCACGGGCCGGAACCGGCGACCTTCAGGCATCGGCGGCGATTGCCGATAAACTGAAGAACGTAACCTTTATGCAAGAAATCGATGGCTAAAAAGAAGAAAATCGGCGACCTGCTGGTCGAGAAGAGCTATATATCTCAGGAGCAACTTGAAGAGGCCCTCCAGGAGCAGGCTCTCACCGGGAATCGGCTCGGGGAAATACTGGTCAAAGGCGGCCTGATTACAGAAGATCAGTTGATCGAGACCATTTCCGAACGCCTCGGCATTCCCAAAATATCGCTTGGCTCGATGGTGCTGGATTTAAAGGTGGTCCAGCGCGTTGCCGTTGATATTGCCCGGAGATACGTTCTCATTCCGGTTTTTGAGATCGGCAAGACTCTGACCCTGGCCATGGCCGATCCCCTCAATATCATCGCCATCGATGAGATCAAATACCTTACCGGTCTCGAGATCAAGCGAGCTATTGCCGGCACTGCGGAGATCAAGGCGGCCATCGACGAGTACTACTCGGTGGCCGACTCGCTCAACCAGATCATCGGCTCGGGCCCCGAGTCAACCGGGAATTTCCCGGTGGAAAAGGCCGCTGACTCCGACATGAAATCGGAGACGCCAGTGACGAAGCTGGTGAATCTGATTATCTCAAAGGCCGTCAAGGACCGGGCTACTGACATCCATGTCGAACCCGAGGAAGCCCGGATTCGCATCCGCTACCGCATCGACGGCATCATGCGCGAGGAGGCGGCTCCGCCAAAATCGATGCAGAGTGAGCTTCTGTCGCGAATAAAGATTGCCGCCAACCTGGATGTTTCGGAGAAGCGCCTCCCGCAGGACGGCCGCATCATGATGGTTATCGACGGCATCAACGTCGATCTGCGCGTTTCTACCCTGCCGACGATTCACGGCGAGAAAATCGTTCTCAGGGTCCTCGACCGCCGCAATCTCATGCTCACCTTTCCACAACTTGGATTTAACGATCCCGTCGAGGAAGCCTGGATGAACATAATCCGCAAGCCCGAGGGCCTCGTCCTCATTTCCGGGCCAACCTCCAGCGGCAAAACCTCGACCCTGTATACCACCCTGCAGGAGATCAACTCCGTTGAGAAAAACATTATAACGGTCGAGGATCCCGTGGAGTATTCTCTGCCGTTGATAATACAGATACAGATAAACGAGAAGGCCGGCCTTACCTTCCCCTCCACCCTGCGCGCGATCCTGAGGCAGAACCCGGATATCATCATGATCGGAGAAGTCCGGGATATCGAAACGGCCCGTATGGCGACGCGCTCGGCCCTGACCGGCCACCTGGTATTCTCGACGGTGCATACCAACGACGCTCCTTCGGCCATCGCCCGCATGATCGACATGGGCATCGAGAGTTACCTGGTGACGTCTTCGCTGAAAGGCGTGCTGGCCCAGAGGCTGGTTCGAACCAATTGCACCGAATGCCTTGAAGAGTACTCGCCGGCGGATCTGATTCTCAGACGCGCCGGAATTCTGCACAAGTCTGCGGACATCCGCTTTATGCGGGGAGCCGGCTGCCCCCAGTGCAAACAGACCGGTCTCAAGGGTCAGACCGGAGTTTTCGAATACATGGAGCTTACCCCTCGGCTTTCCGAGGCCATCGTCAGCGGCGAACCAACCTCCCGCCTCACCGAGATCGCGCGTCAGAACGGGTATCGGACCCTGTTTGAAATGGGTATGGAAAAAGTCCGGGCCGGCACCATCTGTCTGGAGGAGTTGCTCAAGCAAACCTCAAACCTCGAGAATCTCGACGTCCCCCGGTCAAAGCCGGAATCTGAGGTAGTCAATGCCGGCGCGCTATAAATATAAGGCCATAGACCCCGACGGCACACAGGTCGAGGACCGGATCATCGCCGAAAACGATCGCCAGGTGATCGAATTCCTGGCCGAGCAAAGCCTGATCCCGGTTTCGGTGACGGAGATCAATACGCATCGATCATTCTCAATCTGGGGATTCTTCAGGGGAACCGTTTACGAGAATCTGATCGCATTTACGGCCAATCTGGCCACCCTTTACCGGGCCGGTATCCCCCTCCTCCGAGCCCTCAGCCTGGTAAGAACAGGTCCAAAGGATAGTGCCTTCAACGATGCCGTTCGCCAGATAAGAACCAGCCTGCAGGGGGGGAAAACCCTGTCTCTCTCCATGGCGGAATTCGATAGTCTATTCCCGAAGTACTACATCGCCAGCGTCAGCGCCGGCGAGGAATCCGGCAAGCTTGATGACATCCTCGACGAACTCTCGTATATGCTGGAAAGTGAACTGGAACTGACGCGGCAGATAAAGAGTGGAATACGCTACCCGGCCATGGTGATTTGCGCCCTTGCGGCCGCTTTTGTCGTAATGATGACCTTCGTCGTCCCGAGGTTCGTTGACTTCTATGGCTCGTTCAACACCGAATTGCCCATATTCACCCGCCTGCTCATCGCGGTCTCGGACATATTCGCCCGTTACTGGGCCATCATGCTGGGTGTCCTGGTCGGAGCCGTATTCAGTTTCAGCAAAGCCATGTCGCATGAGAAGTCACGCCGGATAATAGACCGCTTTTTCCTGCGTCTGCCCGTAGTCGGGCAACTGATTATCAAGGGCAATGTCGCCCGTTTTGCTATGATGTTCAGGATACTTATCGCGGCCGGACTGCCAATCGTCAAGACCCTCGATATCCTGGTCGAGTCCGTCAAAAACAGCCAGATTGCCGCCGAGGTATCGCTGATGCGGGAGCTCTTTGAGGGCGGCCGGGACAGCCAGTTATCCACCGGCGGTTTCGAGTTCATGCCGGACATGGCCCTGCAAATGATTACTATCGGCCTCGAGTCGGGCTCACTCGAGGGCATGCTCGGCGAAATCGGGAAGCACTACTCGAGGGAGGTCAACTACACCTCAAAACATCTGACATCCATCCTCGAGCCCATATTGACCCTTGTCCTGGGAATTTTCGTACTGGTGCTCGCGCTTTCGATATTCCTGCCGATGTGGAATTTGATCCAGGTCTTTTCAACGCCCTGATTTCAAGCTTAAGATCATGGAAGGCACCGACTAAAGAGATATAGCCGCAAAGTCGATAAATATACATAGTAACCAATTGCGAATCATGTGTAAGAGGAGGAATTGTAATGCGAGTTTTTCAGAACCAAAAGGGATTTACTCTTATCGAATTGGTCATCATCATCGTGATCCTGGGCATCCTCGCCGCAGTCGCGATCCCGAGGTACCGTGACCTTGCCGGGGAAGCCAGGGAGTCGGCGGCCCGTAGTTCGCTGGGCAGCCTGAGATCAGCCATAACGATTTATTATGCCAATGAGGCTGTAACCACCGGCACCGCCGACTGGCCACCGATGGACAGCCTGGTCACGCCCGGCGTTGTCATGGAACAATCACTGCCGGAGAATCCGTATCAGAACGACACCAACGCCCCGGACTCGGTGGTTACCGGCGTTACCCGAGGCGTTACGGTAGGTGCCCGGGGCGGCTGGGCCTATAATCCCACCACCGGTGAGATATGGCTGAACACGAGCACCTCCGGCGAAAACCAGTGGTAACGGACATCTCCGGTCACTCGTGATGAACACTGCCATAACCGGGTTCGGGGCAAACAACAAGCGCGGCTTTACGCTCATTGAACTGGTCATGATAATCGTCGTCCTGGGCATCCTGGCGGCGGTGGCCATTCCCAAGTTCAGCAACATGTCCGAGAGTTCCAGAATCGCCGCGACCCGCGAGGAAATGCAGTCCATAAGGCGGGCCATTGTAGGCAACCCACAGGTTGTTGCCGGCGGGGAACTGATCGATCGGGGCTTTGAGGGTGACGTTGGTTTCGCACCCTCACGTCTCGCCGACCTGGTTATTCAGCCCGACACCATACCTGCCTATGACCGCCTCACCAGACTTGGCTGGAACGGGCCCTACATCGACAGCACCGGCGGCATGTATCTTAACGACGCGTGGGATGCGCCTTACACTTACGACGCAGGCGGTCGTCGCCTCACATCGGTTGGCGGCGCCGACAGCCTCTCCGTGTCATTCTAACTCCGGGGGAGGGTTATGAAGCTATTAGAGAAGTTGGTCCGAAAACCAAAGGCATCCGGCGAACGGACTCCCGCCAGGGAACCCGGGAACGACCGGAGAGTGGCGATAAAGAACCGCACCGCGGCCCTGCTCGGCCGCCAGTTGTCCTTTACGGTCGAGGAAAACCGTCTGAACATGGCGGTCGCGCGGCACCTGGGCGAGCGCACTGGCGCAGTTGGGGATGCCTAG
>CAZVUZ010000003.1:0-34855 GCA_964630485.1 uncultured Ignavibacteriales bacterium | reverse complement strand
GCACCTGTGACCCAGAATAAAAATCCTTGATGTTAAGACGATTCCGCTTTCTCACCCCGGGGAGGAAGATCCCGAGGCGCGCCTCAGGGAAGTGACCGACCTGCTCACCGATCTTGTCCGCCGCCACGGTGGCCTGTCCCCGCGCGTGACGATGTCGATCTCGGGAAAACACATGGCCTTTCGCAGTTTTCTCATGCCGACCATGAAGCATCGGGACCTCGAATCCGCCATCGCCTTCGAAAGTCGCAAGCAGGTGCCTTTTCCGATCGATGACTGTCATTATGCTTACCGCCAAACTTCAGGTATCGTCAACCGGGGCAAGGCCCAGGTCCGCATAGCTCTGCACGCCGCCACCCGGACCTTCCTGGATGCACAGCTGGAGCCTTTTCGCCGGGCGGGCATAGAGGTTGCCCATGTACACCACGCCCAGGATGTCATTGGTCGCCTTCTTCGGTTTCTGCCGGGGTTCAATCAGGACGCCAGTTACACCGTGGTTGGCATTTCCCGCGGTAATTCGGAAATAGCCTTTTACCGCGGCGATTCCCTCCAGTTTTTCCACCTCGGGTCGGCGGGAGATTCTCTGCTCGGAGAGCATCCCGACATGACGCGAATGGAACATTTTGCCGAATCGCTGGCCAACGAAATACAGATCTCCCACGATTACTATGCCGGCCAGTCGACACGCGATTCCAGCCGGTGCATATACCTTTACGGCGACATCGCCTCCTCCGGAGAGATCATCGAGATGCTCAACGGACGCACCGGTTCCGAATTCAAACCATTTCCGGTCGAACAGCTCAACTTTCTGACGACTCAGGAAAAGGTGCCAGGCCCCGACCTGATTCCCTGCCTGCCTGCGGTCGCGGCGGCCGTCTCCCCGGGCCGGCAGATCAATCTCCTTCCCGCAGACGACCTCCAAAGGATAAACCGAAAGGTAGCGCATCGTCGCGGTCGGGGCCTCACCGCTTTGCTGATGGCCATCCTCATCGCCGGGTACGGCATGATGTCCTACGGCAACAGCACCCTGAGAGGCGAGTCGACCTCCCTGGACAACCAGGTCGCCAGCATCCAGCGGTCGCCGGCATATGCCCAGTACATGGTACTGCAGCGGCGTATCGCTGCCGACAGAAGCTACATAAGCAATACGCGACAGAATTCCAGCTATCTCCACCTGGATCTCAAAGACCTGGCGGCGATGACGCCAGAAGACGTCAAGCTGCTTCGGGTGGACTTTGACCCCGCCGCCAAAGAGGGTGAGTTTCAGATCTACGGCCAGGTAACCTCGAGCGATGTCCCCCCGGAAATGATCCTCGCCGAGTTCGTAGAAAACCTGCGTGCCTCCGTTTTATTCGACGGCGTGGCCATCGTTAAACACGTCAAGAGCAGCGTCAAGGAAACATTCCGGATTGATTTCGAAATTCGCATGAGGGGGCTGGCATGAAGAAGATCGCTATCAGCTACGCGGGCGTAATTGCCATTTTGGCCGGTCTGTGGTATCTGCTGCTGATTTCGCCGCTGGCCAACCAGAGACGCGATTGCGAAAATCGTATCCAACAGGCACAAACCCAGGTGGCCGCCCTGAAGGCGAACCTCACGGAATTGCCGATCTCCATGAAGCTGCACCAGACCCTGGGCACGCTGAAAACGAAAATGCAGTCCCGGCTTTATGCCCGGGAAGATATCCTGGGGCTCTTTGAATACCTGGAGACTGAGGCCAACGCCCGGAACCTGGAACTGGTCGAGATTTCTCCGCCGGTGGAAGAACTCCTGAGACTTAACCGGATTCCGGCCCATTCCGACCAGGCGCGTTATCTCAACATCACGCTCAAACTCCAGGGCGGCTTCGTGGACTTCGGAAAGTACGTCGGGATCGTGGAACAGGCTGGCTTCTTCCGAGGAGTGAACTCCTGCCGCGTCATGAGTCAGTCCGAGCCCGAATCGAAACTCTTTCTCCAGTTGGCCTTCAGGGCCCTTCTCAACGATCCGGAGACGGCCTCGTGAACGCAAAAACCCGCCAGAAATCTCTTTACGTCGTGCTGACGGCCGCCGTCATCTGGGGAGGGTACAATTTCATGCCCGCCCGAGAGCAGAATGTGCCGGTGGAGTCGTTATCAACAGCGGCACCACGTTCCCTGCCGGACACGTCCTTCTGCCGGCCCGACTCGATCCAACTGCAGGAGCTTGAATTACTCGCCTGGAGCAGCGATCCGTTTCGCACCAGGGTGGTCCGAAAAGCCGCGCCCGTTAAAAACGAAATCACCTGGATCGTCTCCGGGATAATTTTCAACGCCACGAATCCAATGGCAGTGATAAATCGACGAACCGTAAGGGTCGGAGACAGCGTAGACGATGCGGTCGTGATTGCCATTGAACGCAAGTCGGTTACTCTCGAGAAAAACGGCAGGAAATTCACTCTCGGTGTACAAAAAGGATAAGAATATGAAGGCCACCCGCTATTTTGCGATTTTCGCCATCGTCACAGCGCTTTGCACCACGGCCGCGGCCGCGCCCATGGAGGCGTCCGACCGGCTGTCGATGCAACTCGAAGACGTTGATATCCCGGTGGTCCTGAACATGATTGCCGAGCAGTACGATCTCAACGTCGTCATCTCGGGCGAAGTCAGCGGTACGGTTTCCCTGCGCCTCGACAATGTTGCCCTCGAAAGTGCCCTGGAGGCCATCCTCTCCCCCAACGGCTACAACTACTATCTCCGGAACGACGTCATCATAGTCAAACCCATGGACATGACGGCTCCCGGCGAATTGGTGTCTGAGACCGTCACCCTGAATTACCTCGACCCGGGCGCCGCCCGGAAGGCCCTCGAATCGCGCAAGTCGGAGAAAGGCACGGTGCTCATTCTGGACAACGACGCGCGTGACAAAACCGACCGGGACACCTACACCCCCAACCGCATCATGATTACCGACCTGCCAACGGTGGTCTCGGAACTCGTGGCGATGATAAAAGCCATCGATATCCCCGAGCGACTGGTCTCTATAGAAGTGAAAATAATCGAGACGAAGCGTGACGTAACCTCGGAACTCGGTTTCGCCTGGCCGACCTCCATCACCACCAGCCTGGGTGCATCCGACGACAGCGACGACGGATCCACCACCTCGGGCACGGGCAAGCAGAACGTCGCGGGCGAGCTTGACCTCGAATCCGGGCGCTGGACCTGGGGGCGGCTGACTGTGGACGAGATGCAGGTTGTCCTGGACATCCTGAACCGGGAGGGCAACTCGAGATTGATCAGCGATCCCCACCTGACAACCCTGGAAAACCACCAGGCGGAGATCAAGGTGGAAACGGTCATTCCCATACCAACCGTCAACCGCTTCACCGAGGCGGCCTCGACTATGGACATTCTGACTTTCCAGGATGAGGAAGTCGGTATCACGCTAAAAGTGACGCCGAGGATAAGCGAGGGAAACCGCATCACCCTTGATGTCTTTCCGCAGGTACAGGACATAATCGGCATGGCCGGCCCCGCCGACAATCAAAAACCGATAACGGCCTCGCGATCTGTGAGAACAAGAGTAACCGTCAACGATGGCGAAACCGTGGCCCTGGGCGGACTGCTTGAGGAGAGTGAAATTCAGACAATTCACAAAGTCCCGCTGCTGGGTTCCATACCGTTCCTGGGGCGCCTGCTCTTCACCAACGAAAAGAAAGAAACGGGGACTACCGACCTGATTATCCTGATCACCCCCCGGATCATGCCCTGATCAGCGTTTGGCCACCATCCACCGGCACGAACGACTGAAAAACAGCCACAGGGTAAAGGGAAACATCACCAGATCGAAATATAACGCCTGCCAGGCCGATTCGCTTGAGGCTTCGGCCGCCTTAAAACAACCACAATCGATATTTATACCGCGCGCAATTGCAGACGACAGGGCGAGGATGAACATAACCATCATCAAATTGATCAGGAATACCGCTCCCCGATAATAGACACCGATGATCATAAAGACACCGCAGATCAGTTCCACCCATGGCAGAACGATCGCCATCAGGTTTATCAGGCTTCCCGGCACCATGTGGTAATACCAGATCGAGCGAGCGAACGAACCCGGATCAATCACCTTGTACAACGAGGCGTAGATCATCGTTATCCCCACGACGAGGCGTATGACCAGGACCAGGTGGTCATTGTCAATTATTCGCCGCATTGACGCCTCCGTTCAATCTCCAGGCCCGTGCGCTCCCACTCCCGGGAGCCACCGAAGAAAATAGCCACGTTGGTATACCCGCAGGCCTGCATGTTCCGGGCCAGATGCAGTGACAGGTCGCACTCCTCACCCGAACAATAGGTTATGATTCGCGTGTCGAGAGGCGCTTCGCCCAGCTCGGATCGGAAATACACGCAAAGATCGCCCTCCGGCAGATTGTCGAACGGTATATTCACGGATCCCGGAATCGTTCCGCACTCGAAGTCAAACGGCTCCCGAGCATCGACAAATATCGCCTTTCCGCCGCTGTAGTCGAGTTCCGCGACATCGATAGCGATGAACATCGGATCACCGGCAGCGGCTTCGGGCGGCACAATCGGACCATCGCCGGTGTGCAATGATCGATAGTTGCCGAAAACCGGTATTTTATTGGGTGAGAATAGATTGCCGGCCAGGGCAATGACGGTGGAGATAACTACTATCCATATTGATTGCTTTATCATAGCTGTCGTCCTCGCGAACAGGCTCTCCTTTTGCTTTCGGGTGTATGACGCCATCGTTCAGGTCGAATCGACCGGCACCCGATTCCGGTCGTCGCATATCCGCAGATTCGCCATTTCCAACAGCGAGAATGAAGAACCTGCGCGATCGGCTGTCAAGCACTATGTTGCCGGCACCCGACATGTTCATCCAACCGCTTCTGGAAACAGGACGCCTCAAACACGATCGGCGTTACGCTCTCCCGATCGCGATATCGCCATATAACCATTTGTCGGCACTTCCATTAAGAGCTTAAACAGCCGTATCGCCTTGAAGTTCTGGGAGCGGACGGTGATTATTTAAATAGATATTAGGGGTAAATGAAAACGGGATCCATGCGGCGGCATGGATCCCGGGAATTTTTCGTTCTCCGACAGGGTACGTAGCACAATTAACCGGGCTGTGGGTCAGTGCGGGTTGAGTTGCTGAGCCTGTTTATCCAACCTTGACGTGATCAAGAGGTAATTACCTCTCAAAATTTTTCCAACCACGTTGGTGAATCTGGACGGGGGCAGCATTTGCAATCCGTAGGAATGCCAGCAGTCCTTCTCACCCAAATCGGCGAACTTTTCTTCCTCTTTTCTCTTCGGCATGGCGCATCTCCTCTTTTGTTCCCCCTCATAACCGTCATTGAAGTCAGCACGCAAATAGCATTAGCGGTGAGGAATATAGAGATGCATTCGACCTCTAACTGTTATCACCTCCTCCTGTGTTTACAAACGTCCGAAGTAACAGAAACGTACAAGTGGGTTCTCAAAGATGCAATCACTCACATAATAGTTTTTTGACATACACCTAATTCGCCATCACCCCCTGTAACTTTTTGATAGCCCGATGCTTATAAATATTCACCACCTGCTGTGTGATTCCAAGCAGCTTGGCAATCTCACGTTCTTTTTTACCGCTCAGATAGTATCGAATCACCTGGCGCTGACGTCGAGAAAGCGTATTATTGATATGCCACCTGAGACGGTTACGGAATTTCCCCAGAGCCACTCCGGAAGGCTGGCCTGTGCTATTGGTATAGTAAGCGGACTGCTCGTTAGCAAATGACTCCAAAAAAAGCTTATCTACAAGGACTTCCGCGAAGTCTGATTCTTTTTTCTGCGGCATCGCAAATTACTGTATAGCTTTATATTGCACTGGTTTTCTCAAGTATCGCCTTCAGCTCCGGGAGGGACAGGGAGAATTCCCGTGCTGTTTCCAGACGAATCTCATAGCGCGCCACGCGGGCCTCGTAGGCGGTCAGATCACCGGGGAGTTCACCTTCGAGCCGCTCAAAATATGCTCTGGCTTCAACTATTGTCACACTGTCGAGAGACTGCAGCAGTCTCTGCGCCGTCGTGATCGTATCCGGCACTTCCGCGGCATCGGCAGAGTCAACCTCAACCCCGCCGGTGACGCCGGCCTCATCGTCAAGTAATGCTATCAATGAATCAATGCGCGTGCGATACGAGGAGTCGATCACGGCCAGCGAATCGCCAAATGAAGCGTCCTGTGCATCAACAAGTTGACGCAGTGAATCAACTCGCATCTGAAAACCGGCCAGGTTCTGTTCGCTCTCTGCTTTCCCCCGCAAATAGGCCTGTCGATTCTGATTTGTGCCCCGCACCGCCTTGATATAAGTGACCCCGAGTATAATCAGCAATAACGAGAGGCCCAGTATGGCTTTTTTCATCGCTTCCCTTCCGCGTTTCTGGCAGGATATTTCCGCGACCGAGGAGTGTCAAGTTTGAACTTCGCGAGGATGCGTCGAGGGCGGCGGCGCGGCCGCGAGTGCTCCGGGCACAGCCGGACGGATCGATGAGGGGGTTATTTCTTGAGGCGCAGAATCAGGAAAACCCAGGGCCGAACCATCGACCACCAGCCCGTGAAGGGTTTGATTTTTGAATAGTCCTTCTTCTCTTTGGGGTAAACCATCGATACCGGAGCTTCGGCCACCCGATAGTCGAGCTTAAGAGCCTTGTAGTGAATGTAATACTCCATCTCGTAGCGCCCCAGCCAGTCCTGGCAAATATCGATCTCGGGATTATCGAAAAGATTCAGCCGATAGGCCCGAAAACCACAAGTGATATCGGTCCCGGGGTAACCGGTGGCGATGTTTACCATGAGCGTGAAAAGCTTGATCATCACCCGGCGAAACAGCGGCAGGTTCGGTGACCGGCTTCCTCCCAGGTACCGCGACCCCTGGACGTAGTCGGCGCGATCTTCCAGGATGGGCTCCAGGAGCTGCGGGATTTCCTCGGGGAGCATCTTGCCGTTGCCGGCCATGATAACAATTACCTCGAAACCTCGTTCTCTACCCCACTCGACAGCCTCACGGATACCGGCTCCCACGCCGATATTCTCCTCGTGACGAATGACGGGACTGTCGGTGTCCCTGAGGAATTCGTGGCTCCCGTCGTTGGAACCGTCGTCGATGAACAGGATTTCATAGCCGCGATTCTGCGGAAAACGCCGAACCAGGGCCTGTAGCTTTTGCCCTTCGTTGAAAGTGAGAACGGTTACCAGTATCTTCGGCAAGTGGTTTCCCCCGTTATCGGTCCGCCGTCACCACCGCGCCGTCGACGAGACGGTAGTGCTTCCCGCATTCACAGGTGCACTCGGCAGTTTCGGCGAATTCAAGACGACGCGTACACTCGCACACATACCCGATCCGGCGAGCGGGATTGCCGACCCAGAGCGTATAGTCCGGGACATCGTGCGTCACCACCGCCCCGGCGCCGATCATGGCATAACGGCCCACCGTGTTTCCTGCCACGACCACGGCATTGGCGCCAATGGTGGCCCCCCGTTTGACCAGCGTCCGGTCGAACTCCTCGTGGTATACCTTACTGCGGGGGTAAATGTCATTGGTGAAAACGGCATTGGGACCGACAAAGACATCATCCTCAAGCACCACCCCGTCCCAAACCGAAACGCCGTTCTTAATCGTCACGCGGTCGCCGATGACAACATTGTTCTCCACGAAGCAGTGGTCACAGATATTGCATTCGGCGCCGATGGCAGCATCCTTCTGCACATTGCAAAAGGCCCAGATACGGGTTCCCCGGCCAATATTGACGCTGTCGCATATAGCCTTCGGGTGGACGAAGAATTCACCTTTACTCATAGTCTCAATCCAGTTCTATGACCTGGCCATTGGCCCTGATCGACTTGTTGGCCGCTTCCAGGATACGGACGACATTGAGGCCGGCAAGACCGTCGGTGAGCGGCGCCCGATTTTCATTGATAGCATCGACAAACTCGCGACTGGCCCGCTTGAGGGCCTCGGTCAGATCGATCTGCGGTGCCAGCATATCGCCCGTGCGGTACTGTATGAGCAAATCATAAATCTGGTCGCGGTCGTGGACAACGTCCACGCCGCGATCGTAGATCTTCACCTTTTCCGACGGTTCGGTGTCATCGTAGATAATCATCTTCTTGGTCCCCGAGATCAGGGTTCGACGAACCTTCACCGGCGCCAGCCAGTTGACGTGGATGTGTCCCAGTAAATTGTTTTCGTAATAGGTCGAGATGTAAGCGATGTTCTCGATGTCGCTTTCGAAGTGGGCGACACCGGTCGCCGAAATGGCCTTTGGCTTGCGGTCGATCAGGTAATCCATAATGGAGACATCGTGCGGGGCCAGGTCCCAAATGACATTGACGTCATGCTGGAAGAGGCCGAGGTTGACTCGCACCGAGTCGAAATAATAGATCTCGCCAAGCTGGCCGGTCTCAATGTACTCCTTTATCTTTCGGACCGCCCCGGTGTAGATGAAGGTGTGATCGACCATGATCCGAAGATTGTTTTTTTCGGCGGTTTCGATCAGCTTTTCGGCCTGTTCAATAGTGGCTGTGAACGGCTTCTCCACGAAGAGATGTTTACCGTTGGCCAGCGCCTCCATACCCAGCGGGAAATGCGTCGAAACCGGGGTGGCGAGCACTACGGCATCGATCTCCGGGGACTTAAGGATGTCTTCCGCGTTCGTTGTAAGCGCCTTAACTGCCGGAAACTGCCGGCCGATAAAATCGAGGCGCTCCTGTCGCATATCGCTGACGGCCGCAATCTCGACGCCGTCGAGAGCATTGAAATTCCGGACCAGATTCGGCCCCCAGTAACCACAACCTATAACACCTATCTTCATAACACTCCCATATCACCTTTACTAATATACCAGGTGTTTCTCTCCTCCCCGAAAATACACCAGGAACATATTGTACCTTCCGCTCTGGCGTCCCGCCGCCGGCGACAGATCCACCGATACCGAAGGCCCTGTATCGTCACGTCCAATATAATACGAAAATGCAGAATCCGACAAAATTTCTGCCGCCAGCCGTATACGCGGATCACCCCTGTGAACATAGCGCTCGATCGTCACGGCGTCCACCGACGGTATGAACACCGGATCGGCTTCGAAATTGCCGTATACCGTAACGTAGTTGTTCGCTTCTCGGAATGAATCGTTGATGGCCACGGCAATATCGATATAACCGTCCCGCTCCAGAGCGCCGCGGACAAGAGAGTCCGCAACGGGTATGACTGCGTATTGACGGTAATGCTCCAACCCCAGCGATTCCAGCCGGGCATACGCATCATAAGCCGGTTTGGGATAGAAGTACTTAAGAAGGGGTTGCTTCCCACCGACAAATTCCTGGCGCGTGTTTCCGACATGAACTGTGAAGGTGTTCTTGCGGCCCGAGGGAGAATTGAGATCGATCAGGGCGGCCAGCATGGCATCTCCATCGTCAATCTCAGGTGGGAGCTGTCCCGGCGCCATATATATTCGCGTTCCGGCCCTAATCGTGGGGTCATCAAGCCTCGTCGAGAACTCCGCCCAGGCATTGCGCGACATAACCGGCGTCCATGCGACGACTGTGAGGATCAATCCACCTAACACCGGCAGCAGCCACCGAAACCGGGCCTCCCTCGCGGGCAACAACTCACGCACCAGCAGGGTTAATCCCAGGATCCAGAGGGCCGTCTTTAGTGCCAGGACCGCCACCACCAACCCCTTCGTCAGCCCCGTCCCGGAAACGGCGTTAATGACATCGGGGCATAACCACCACCCGGCCAACAGAGCCGCCAGCGCCAACAGAAGGGATCTTCGGCCGGCGCCGATTGCCTCAACCATAGCAACCAGCACGTAACCCGCACCCAGGAAAAGCATCGGCAGGGCGTTGAAACTGTAACGGTTGATACTGTGAAACACGAGGTGAATAGCAATATAGTAAATCACGATCAGCAACGGCCAGGCGGCGCGTCCGGGATGCCTCGCCAACAGCAGCAGCAGGCCAATCATGCCCAGAGTCACCAGAGTGGTGTGCAACCACTCCCCCGCCCGATACGGCAGGAGAAACCGTCTTTTGAAGTCGTTGTAGGGACGACTCCAGAGACGCTCGAATTTTTTGGCAAAGAGACCGGCGTAGGCCAGCGGGTTCGACAGCAGGTCGCCATACACGGATCGGTTCCAGAAATCGGCCTCGACGGCATCGAGATCGTATCCCTCATAAGTCACCGAGGACGATTGCCTGAGATTGGCCCCGGCATAAGCAGGATCCCGCAACGTCAGCTGATCATAACGGGCAGAGGTGATCCCCAGCCAGACCAGGAAAATCACGAAAGCCGGTATGGCAAAAGCCGCCACCGGCCGCACGAATTGCCCGAGCGCCCATTCTTTGCGGGCATAAAAGAAGAGGCCGACAATAAACGGGACGGCCAGAAGCATGGCTGTAGGTTTGAGCAGAATTAATAAGCCGCAAATAATGCCCGATTTCACGAAAAAGCGCCCTCGATTGGTTTCGACCCCGCGCATAAGGGCATAGATGCCGGCCAGAATCAGACAACTCGTCGGAGTTTCCAACAAAAGCATATTGGACGTCAGCACAAACGGAAAATAGACGGCGTAAATGAGTCCCGAAATAACGGCCGCCTTTCGCCCCACCAGGCGCATGGCAATCAACATCAACAGCAATGCGGCCAGCACATCGAAACCTATGCCAAGCAAGCGAGCGAAAGTGAAGTCCGCCACGGGAGCCAGGAAGAACACGATTGACAGGAACAGGGGGTAAAGCGGTCCTGAAAAATACAGGTCGTCACGGGCCTGGGTCAGGGTCGATGGAGCATAGAAGAGCCAGTCGATCTGCTCACCCTCGATGTATTTGTTATAGTAATGCTGAAAGGCCTCGCTGTCGCTTTGAGTATCCACTCGAACAATCGGGGACGAATCATCGATGTATGACAGGAGTGCTATCCCCGCGCCGGCATAACGGCGGGCGTCCCACATAACCGGCAGGCCATTCCCCACCGCCAGAAATCCGATACGCATAAGCGCGGCGATGAGGAGGGTGATGTATATCCAGCGGCGGAACGTTCGGTCCTTCATGTGAAGATCCAGCTATCGGTGCCAGCCATGCCCGATCATGCGGGCGGCGACGCCTTTTCGTTATCGCCCGTGGCGCCCTCCTGGAGTCCTTTCAGCGTCAGGTGTTCTTTCTTGAGGAAATAGAATCCCATAAGGGTCACGGTGATGTACTGGGCGGCATGCATCACGATAGCGCAGGAAAGGGCATCCTCCTTGGCCACGCCATAGGCCACCATGGACCACACCGCCCCGGCGTGATAGACACCTATGAAGCCCGGTGATGACGGCACCAGTATCGATATCGACACCACCACCAGCACAACGTAGGCGGCATCGAGCGGAAGATCGAGACCAAATGCTTTGAAGACGAAAATATTCGCGAAGCCCATGAGGAGCCAGATGAGCAGGGTCTGGAGGCCAACACTCGCGACGGCTTTCTTGTCCGAAAGGAACTCGAGACCACGTGAGAACTTGACCACGACACTCTCGACAGCCTCCTTGCCTTTCTGTGGCACGAAGAACAAATATCTCGCCAGCCAGTGCCCGGCCCGCTCGGGTCTGGTCGCCAAGCCTATGATCATTACAATACCGAGTAGAGCTATTCCGATAGCAATGTTCAAGCCCACCTTCATCGAATCATCGAGCGAGAGATGCGACACGTAGAGAACACCGCCGAATATCAACAACAGGGCCACGAGGTCGAAAACCATACGCTCGACGAAGATCGTCGCCAGCGAGGCCGATTTGGTGATTTTGTCCGTCTGGGCCGACAGCGAATAGGCTCGGGCGAACTCGCCCAGCCTGAGCGGAAGAACATTGTTGGCCATGAAACCGATGCAGGTCGCGGCGAGGAGGTTGGAAAACGGTACGCGTTGAATCGGGGCCACCATAAACTTCCACCGGTAAGCGCGCTGGTACATGGTCAGGAAAATGAAGGCTATGTTCGGTATCAGCCACCAGTAATTGGCGCCCTTCAGAGCCGTCGCCAGTTCAGCGAAATTGACATTGCGGAAAAGCGCCCAGATCAGTAACAGCGATATCAATATCCCCAGCAGAACATAGATCAGTTTCTTCGTGCGCATGGTCATTATTGATCCTCCAACAACTTGACCAGCAAGTCTTCGAATTTGCCGGCGGCTCTGTCCCAATCAAAAGTCTCGGCCCACTCCAAGCCACCCCGCTCCAGCTCCCGCCGTCTTTCATCATTACCAAGAACCATAAGTATTTTCTCGGCAAGCTCGCCGATATTGCCATATTCGTATAGAAAACCCGTCTGTCCGTCCCGAACGGAGTCCCGCAGGCCCGGTGAATTGGCGGCAATCACCGCCGTACCGACCGAGTTGGCTTCAATGTTGGTCAAACCCCAGCCTTCCTTAAGGGAGGGTAATACCGCCACATGGGCCCGTCGCATACGCTCGACTTTCTCTTCCTTGCTGACGAATCCGGGGAACTCGACATCGGTCTCGACACCCAAACGCCGCGCCTGGTCTTTGAGGGCCTCAAGATAATCACCGGCCCCGACCACCATCAGACGGGCTTCCGGGAGAGTCTTTTTGACCGTTACCAGGGCTTCTATCAGATGTTGCACCGATTTGTACTTCTTGATTCGCCCCAAATAAAGAATGGTCGGCCGCTCGTACTTGGTCACCTGCGGGTCATGGGCATAAAGACCCCGGTCGATACCGCAGTGAATGATCGAGATCTTCTCTCTCGGCACTCCCCGGGCAACGAGGTCATCGGCCGTTGACTCCGAAATGACATTGTAGGGACAGCCGCGATAGGCATAAACCATGGGCCGTTCGAAAAGATAAATATACGATCCCAGAACGAAATTTATCTCCTGGAAAACCGTCGTCGCAAAAAGGTGCGGTATCACCACAAGGGTCTTGAGATTCAGGTACAGCGGCGTATAGAACGGGATCTTGTTGATGTCTTCAACGAGGATATCGTACTGATTCTCTTTAACGAGTTTTCTCAGCAGACGATGCGCAACAAGATTAAACGTATACCGGTTCCCTCGGCGTACGATGTCGATGCCTTCGACGGTTTCACGCGGAAGACAACCCTTCCATCCGGAACAGGCCAGCGTGACCTCGTGTCCGGCTTTCACCAGTCGCCGCAGCAGCTCTTCGAGATGCACCTCGGCCCCGCCGGCGTACGGATTCTTCAGGTCGTTCCAGTTAAGAGCCAATATCTTCATTGCGAATCCGTACCTGTCGTATCCTGGTACCGGCCGATATTTTTCCTCAGGTCCGTCAGCATTTCGCGCGTTCTTTTGTCGCTGGGATTGTACTGGAGCCACCTCTGCAGGAGATCCGTCATGCTCTGAACCTCGTTGGTTTCGTAGTACAAACGGGCCAGTTCCTCGAAAGCCGGCCGGTACTCGGGATTCTCCCGGCTGAGGCTGTCGAGTATACTCCGGGCCGAGTCTTCGTGATTGCCGGTGCGATACCCGAGCGCCAGTAACACTGCATACCAGCGCCGGTCACCAATCTCGGTGCTCTCGAGAACAGCCCGCAATTTCCCGGTCTCCCCCAACTGGCTGTAAAGCGTTACCAGGAAACTGACGGCGTCCTCCGAATGCGGGAGCAATTCGACGGCGCGCGAAACGAGGCGCTCGGATTTCTCCAATTCACCCATGACCCTGAGGGTATCTGCCACCAGCAGGAAACCATTGGCATAATTGTTTGTGAGCCGCAGGGTTGTTTCATCTTTATAGATGGCCGGATCGTTGACCCCGCGGGCGCGGAAACGCTCGGGATTCATAAAGAAATCGTAGGTCGCCGCGACATCGGCGCGAATAGCGCTGCCGGAATCATTGAGCCGCCACATCATACCATTCAGCGACAACAGCGAATCGATGGAACGGCCCAGGTAACGCCGCGAGGATCCCCCCACCGTTACAGAGTAATTGATCGGCATCTTCCCGGCATAACGATAAATAATCTTGTCCATTACCTGGTTACTGAGGCGGAACGCCGACCCATAGGGCACTCCGTAAGTGTCATAAAGCTGTTTCTTTTCCTCCTGGCTGACTCCCAGGTATCCGTATACGACTTCGTTGACATACTGCCCGCGACGCGCCAGCTCAACCGAGTCGGGAATCCGGAAAGGTTCCATGCCGTCGATATGGGCTTCACTCCAGCCCAGGTCGAGGCCCATGCTCGACTGGATCTGCTTGATATACCACTTGGTGCCGGACAAAGCCAGGTTGACGACTTTGACATCGGTCCTGATTCCATAGACTTCCTGCAGGCACCACAGCGGGAAGGTGTCATTGTCACCGTTCGTGAACAGCACCGCATCCTTATCGGCGGTGGTCAGGAGGTTCCAGGCATAGTCATAGGGGATGTAATTATTCGAGCGGTCGCATTCATAGTAGTTTGCACCCAGCGCAAAGGACGGCAGGAGCAGAAGCACCAGCGACGAGATCGTGACAACTCGGCGGGGCACCGTCGAAAAATGCTTAACGGCCTCGCGTATGTAGTTGAGGACAATGGCGGAGCCGAGACCTATGGCAAGGCCGAACAGGATGAATCCGGGCGTGAAGAAATAGTCCCGGTCGCGCACCTCGATGTGGCCGGTTCCGATGCGGAGGTTCTGCCGGGTGCCGTCGGCAAAGTTCATGTAGAGCACCAGCCCCACCGTCGATACCAAAAGCAGAACCAGGAACACCAGGCCTATTTTGTGGCGACGCCGGACGGTCTCCCAGATGCCAAAGATACCCAGGAGAAACAGGGGAATGAACTTCGGACCCGACAGACCGTATTGATCCTGCAGGAAATGCCAGAACCCCATGCGCCGGTAGTTGCCAAGTTGATTACCCCACTCCGCCCGCCGGACGAACATGCGCTCGACCATATTCTGCGAACCGTATTGCTTGCGCTCCAGATAGTTTATAGTGGCCGTGAAATTCTTCGACGGATTGTTCTCGTTTATGGTCGGCTGTTGGGCGGACCTTATGGGCACATAGATATGCACCGAAAAACCGACCACTGCCACCACCAGTACCATCAGGGCAGTTTTCCAACCCGGCTGTTTGAGAGCCAGACCCAGGACGAGGATTAACGCCAATCCAATAATCATGCCAAACATAAACCAATGCAGCCCGACGATAATCATCGAGATGCAGGCGACGGCCACGAACATGGGCCAGTTAATCCAGCGCCAGTGCCAGACGGCAAGAGCAAGGAGCACCAGGGCGGTGACGAAGAGGAAACTTATAAATCCCTTGGGTATATACAGGGCCAGTATCATGGCCGCGGTGGCGCCGACGAAAGTTATCACGGCTCGATAGGCGTCTCGATCAATCCCTTTTGACTTCGACTCAGGCCGGTAGTACTTGTAGAGGCAATAGAGAGCCAATGCAATCAGCGCCGCCAGGCCGGCGATGCCGATGCCATTGAAGATCTCTGGCGGAGAAATCGCTCCGGTGCCGCCAGTTCGCGCCACCGAAATGGCATAGACATAGAAAGGTGTCAGGGCCGCAATGTAAAGACCGGCCACCCACACAAACAGCCGGGGTATCTTCTCGAAAGAGAAGATATAGAACATGTACAGGAGAAACACCAGGCCAACCGGCAAATAGAAGGGTATCTCCCCCGGTTTCGAAGACAGCGCGAAAATCAAATACAGCTCGACGGCGAAGAAGCTCGCGACCGAATACCAGACGCTCCGTCCGGCCTGTTTTTTCACGAGGAAGAGCAATCCCACCACCGGGAAAACCATGAAAATGGTCATGTGGATGCCGATACCGAGAAAGACCAGAAACACCATGAGAAGCAGAATCTTCTCCCCCCACGCGGTGCCCTTATGCTCCAGGTAGATCAATGCCAGCCAGAGGATGGCCGTCAGGAACATCATGGCCATCCCGTAAACCTCAGCCTCAACTGAATTGGTCCAGTTGGTCAAACCGAAGGCCAGGAAAAGCGCTCCCGAGGCCGCCCCGCCGTAAACCAGCAGGCGCACATACACCGATTCCATAGATCCGAACCACAGGCGTAAAATGCGGACCGCGGCCAAATATCCAAATACTGCCGTGATCGAGGAACAGAGTGAGGAAAGCAAATTCAGCCTGGCGGCAATATCCGAGGCAATCGGCAACAGGGTAAAAATCCGACCGATCATGACATAGAGGGGTGTGCCTGGCGGATGAGGAACCCCCAGGATATGGCTGGCGGCAATGAATTCGCCGCAATCCCAGAATGAGAGGGTGGCCGCCCGTGTGAGGGCATAGACTGTCAGGGTCAATAGCCAGATTCCGAAAGCAACCACGGCATTGACCGGATCGACGTTGTCACGAAGTTTATTACTCATCCAACCGAACCAGATACGACTGGCTTTATTGTATCCCTGACCATTCCCGGGGAACCCACTTTATCCATTAACTCAAAGAGCCACAATATAGTAGTTTTCTATCTTGTGTCCAGTTTCTTTTATACCGTTAGGGGCCGATCAGGGTTTGTCAATGACGGTCGGAATCAGTGACTTTCCTCCATTTGCTGAACGAATTTATCGAGGACACCGTTAACAAATGACGATGATTCATTGGTGGAAAATTTCTTGGCCAGCTCAATGGCTTCATTGAGCACTACCTTGACCGGAACATCAACCACGTACTCCAGCTCAACCATGGCCATGCGCAGGATATTCAGGTCAACAGCTGCAATCCGGCTCAAGACCCAGTTTTGCACCAATTCCTCGATGCGGCTGTCGGCCCAGTCCTGGTGCTCGTAGACCAGGTTCAGCAACTGCCGGGCATAGGTCCTGGCCCGTTCGGGAAGCTTCTCCTCACCGACGATATTCCTGAAATCCTCGGTCGGTTTGGCGCCGCCACACTGCTCGGCATAGAGCGATTGCAGAACGAGTTCACGCGCCCGACGGCGCGGCGAGTCTGTCATCACCTAGTCCATCGCCCGGTAGAGGTTGACCATCTCAATAGCTGCCGCCGCCGCATCCCAACCCTTGTTGCCGGCCTTGGTTCCCGAGCGCTCTATCGCCTGCTCCAGCGTATCGGCCGTAACCAGGCCGTAAATCACCGGAATACCTGCGTCCAGGGCAATCTTGGCGATTCCCTTGGCCGACTCGTTGGCGATATAATCGAAGTGCGGGGTGTCGCCGCGAACGACGGCGCCGAGGCAAATAACGGCATCATAATTACCACTGGCGGCCATCTTCTGAGCCGCATAAGGAACTTCGAATGCACCCGGGACATAGGTCACGGCACAGTCTTCCACAGTGGCGCCGTGGCGCACCAGGCAATCGATCGCTCCCTCGAGCAGTTTGTCGGTAAAAAAATTGTTGAAGCGGCTGACAATCAGGCCGTACCTGAACCCGGCAGCCTCGAGTTTCCCTTCAAAAGTCTTATAAGACATCGCCACAACTCCCTGCTCTATTTAAGGTTAAGAAGGTGCCCCAGTTTGTCGCGCTTGGTCTGAAGATACACCTGATTGTCTTTTGACGGCGGGACTTCAAGCGGGACCCGTTCCGTAACTTCCAGTCCATAACCCTTCAAACCAACGATTTTCTTGGGATTGTTGGTTAGAAGTCTGATTGATGTCAGTCCGAGATCGGCCAATATCTGGGCGCCGATACCGTAGTCGCGTAAATCGGCATCAAAGCCGAGATCCTCGTTGGCCTCGACTGTATCCCTTCCGGCTTCCTGCAGTTTGTATGCCAGGATCTTATTGGCCAGGCCGATTCCGCGACCTTCCTGACGCATGTACAATACCACGCCCGCCCCCTCTTTCTCCACCGCCCTCATGGCGGCATGAAGCTGATCGCCGCAGTCGCAGCGCCGGGAGGCGAAAACGTCACCGGTCAGGCAACTGGAGTGGACCCGCACCAGGACATTCTCCTTGCCGACAATGTCCCCCTTGGCCAGGGCCAGGTGGTGGTGATCGTCGATCTCGGACCGATAGAGATGCAATGCAAAGTGGCCGTATTCCGTGGGCAGGTCAACCGTGGTGACGCGCTCAACGAGTCTCTCGGTGTGCCTCCGATAGGCGATCAGGTCACGGATGGTGATAAGTTTCAGGCCGTGTTCCTTGCAGAACTCGCCCAGGCGCGGCACACGCGCCATGGTACCGTCGTCATCGATTATTTCGCACAGGACACCGACCGATCTCAGTCCGGCCAGCCGGGCCAGGTCGGTGGTCGCCTCGGTGTGTCCGGCGCGGTTGAGAACGCCGCCGTTGACGGCCTTGAGCGGGAACACATGCCCGGGGCGGGCGAGATCCTCGGGGCGCGAGCGATCGTCGGCCAGCACCCGGATCGTGGCCGAACGGTCGAAGGCCGATATACCGGTCGTGGTGCCGTGGACAGCGTCAACCGAAACCGTGAAACGCGTCCCCAGCAGGGCCGTATTTTCTTCGACCATTTGATGCAGTTTGAGTTTCTCGATATCGTCGATGGTCATCGGCACACATATAAGGCCGCGGCCGTGCTTACTGAAGAAGTTGATGGCCTCGGGGGTGACCTTCTCGGCCGCCATTATGAGGTCGCCTTCATTCTCGCGGTCCTCATCGTCGACAACGACGATGAATTTACCGGCCCGGATGTCCTCGATCGCCTCGGGTATTGTGTTGAATTTGATCCCGTTGGAATTGCTCATCTTACCATCCACTTTCTATCAATTTATCTTTCGTCAGTACCGTTTTCCCTCGTGCGCTCTCGGCTCTGAGAACGTACTTGCCAATCATATCGAATTCAAGGTTGACGGGATCGCCGCTTTTCAATTGCGCGACCGTCGTCACCCGGTAAGTGTGCGGTATCAGGTTAACACTGCACCAGCCCGTCCGGACGGTGTTAACGGTCAGCGAAAGTCCGCTTATGGCAATGGACCCCTTCTCCACCACCAGCGAATCATATTTGCCGTCGAATTTGACGGCCAACTCCCAGGATTCGCCGACCTGCTTGAGAAAATCCACGTGCCCAACGACATCAATATGCCCGGTCACGAAATGTCCTCCGAGGCGATCCCCCATGCGAAGCGCCCGTTCAAGGTTTATGCGTGTCCCCCGGGAGTAACCGTTCAGGATTGTCCTGGCCGCAGTTTCCTGCGAGGCCTCCACCACGAAGCTCTTTGCCTCGAGCGCCACCACCGTCAGGCAGGCGCCGTCACAGGCTATTGACTCACCCAGGCTGATTTCATCCACGGGCAGGTCGCCGGTAACCGTCATCACGCGGTAATTTCCACGTTCCCTGATATCCTGGATAACACCGACGGTCTCGATAAGTCCCGTAAACATTGCTATGCCTCTCCCCTGCGGTAACCGGTGATAATGGTATCCCGACCGCACAACGAGGCCGTGACATCATCCAGGACAACGCTGTCGGCCAGGCGCCGCGACTTCAAATCGCCCACGGCATCCAGTCCCCGGCCAAGAATCTTTGGAGCGCAAATAACAACCACCTTATCGAAAAGCCCGGCCGCGATAAACGAAGTCAGAAGAGCGGAACCTCCTTCGACAAGCAGCGAACATAGGCCGAACTCGTCCGCCCGCGCCACCAAATCCTTTACGTCGACAAGCCCGCCGCGATTGGTCTTTACCGCCCAGTATATGACGTTCCTGCCGCGTTGCGTCCGCGAAAAACGGTCGATGCTCTTCGCACTACCGGCAATCACCGTACGAAAATCGGAGTTATTGTCAAGGAGTTCACATGTCTTCGGAAATCGAAGTGAATCCGAAACGACGACTCGATAGGGGTTGCGCCCCTTCACCCGCCTAACCGTCAGGGAGGGGTTGTCCTTACGGACGGTTCCCATGCCAACCAGAACGCCATCGACATCGCGGCGCAGACCATGGGCAAATTTGAGGCTTTGCTCCCCGGAAACCCATTGCGAGTCGCCCGTGACGGTGGCAATGCGGCCGTCGAGTGTCTGGGCCCATTTGAGGACTATGAACGGGCGGCCGTTTTCGATGTAGCCAAAGTACTGGTCGTTGAGACGTTTGGCCTCCGCGCGGAGCACACCCGTCTCGACCACAACTCCGGCTTTTCTTAACTGCCGAACTCCATTGCCGTTGACGAGCGGGTTGGAATCCTTTATTGCGACCACCACGCGCCGGATTCCGGCTTTGATTACGGCGGCCGTGCAGGGACCGGTGCGGCCGGTGTGACAGCACGGTTCGAGCGTCACGTACAAATCGGCGCCCCGGGCGTTATTCCCCGCTTCTTTAAGAGCCGCGATTTCGGCGTGATCCTTCCCCGCGGCGCGGTGATAACCTTCGCCTACGATGGCCCCTTTTTTGACGAGCACCGCCCCGACCATCGGGTTCGGCGAGGTATACCCCCGACCCTTTTCCGCCAGCGCCAGGGCGCGTCGCATATATTCTCGGTCAGCCGCAGAGGCCATAAAAAAATCCCCAACTAAAGTTCGGGGCATGAACAGACGATGACCATACGGCCACATATTGCATGCGGCAGCCGGCAACCTTCTCTCATCCGGACTCTCACCGTCGGCGCCTGAATTTCACAGACTCAGCCAGAGTACACTCCAGCTCGCGGGCTGTACCGCCGGTCGAGGATTTTCACCTCGCCCCGAAGATTTACGTGGGATCAATATAATCCGGTGGGAAAAATCCGCAAGGAATTTCGACAAAGACCGCCAGTATTTGTTTAGCTGGTGACGAGATCCTTGACCATTGATTTGACGTCCTTGAGGTGGAACGGCTTGGAAAGCACGGTCAATATTCCGTGCCGGAGCACTTCATCGGGATCCAGCTGCGTGCCCCAGCCCGTTATCATGGCAATCGGCAGATCGGGATGCCGATCGTGTATCTGAGCGGCGAGTTCCAGACCGGACATACCCGGCATACCCAGATCGGTGATAACGAGGTCGAAATCCTGCCGCTTGACGGCTTCAAGGGCGCTCTGCCCGTCGGGGCAGGCGGTGGCGGCATGACCGTCAATAGTCAGCATGTCGCTCAGGACCTCGCGTATCTGGTCGTCATCGTCCACCACCAGGACATTCAGCTGCTCGGCCCGGCGGCTCCTGCGCGTGGTGTCGGTGTCGTCGACGATATCATCGCGCCGCTCGAGCGTAATCGTGAAAACGGTGCCGCCCCCGGACGCGTCGGCGAAAGCGATACTGCCGCCGTGTCGGATGACAATGCCGTGCACCATGGCCAGCCCAAGGCCCGCTCCGCGGTCGGTCTTAGTCGTGAAGAACGGGTAGAATATCTTCGTCTGAATGTCCTCGGGGATACCGTTACCGCTGTCCTCAACGCGTATAACCCAGTGCATCTCGGTCGCACCAAGTGAAAGTCTCACGGCCGTGTTCTCTTGAGAGTGTTCCACGGCGTTTTTGAGCAGTTCGTTGAAGCTGATAATGAGGTCTTCCCGGTTACCCTCGATCATGGCCTCGTCAACCTCAACCGCGACGTCGACGGTCACCCCCTTATCCGCGGCTATTCGTTTCCAGGCGGCATCTCTTCTCTGCGTACATTCATCAATTACCTCACACAGGTCCAGCGGTTCTAGCTTCTTGTCACGGGCATGCGTGGTGTACTCCTGGATGCGGCGGACCGTGCCGGCGCCCTCCATGGCCAGAGACTCGACCTTGTTGAGATCATTCAAAACGAACTCGTCGGTCACCTTCATTTTCATCAACTGCACGCGGCCAACGATACCACCGATAACATTGTTGAAGTCGTGGGCAACCCCGGAGGTCATGTCAGTCAGGGCGGCCAGGGTTTCGATGTCGGCCATGCGAGTGGAAGACCTTTCCAGGACCTTCTTCGATTTCTTAAGCTGTTTGACCAACAGGGCGTTGCGAAGCAGACTGCGGGCAAAGACGCCGAACACCGAAAGCAATTCGAGGTCGTTGGCGGAGAAACCGGCAGCCTGACGCGTCCAGGTTGCCAGGACGTAGGTGTGGTTCTTGTCGGCACGCACTATTTGCATTACCAACGCCTCGCAGAATGACGCGAATTCATCCCCGAAGGCATAGCGCAGGCTGCTGCCGCCACCGGTCAAATCTTCGTTCGTAAAATGACGGCCAACCGAGCCCGCCAGGGCATCGGCAAATCCCGGCCGGTCCGACGATGCATCCACGAATTCCACCGGCTCAAAGTCACCCGTCAGGGTGTTTTTCGCCATCAGACACACCCCGGCCACGGGTACCGCCAGACGCGAATGCTGCATGATACGCGTTACCAGATCACGGAACCCGTAGTTGCCCAGCTGAAGATCGAACATGGCCAGGAGTTCTCCGAGGCGAATCGAGAAATTGCTCACGACATGCATCTGATCCGCGGTAGACATGGCTCCCATGACCACCTGCATCATCAATTGCAGGGCATCCTGACATTCCAGGGGATCGATCCGTGGCTGCTGTTTCCAGTAGGCGACTATGAGCGCCTCAACCCGACCGCCGTCGCCCATCTGAGGACAAACGAAACGATGGCTGAAACCGTTACGTCCGGCAAAACCATCCCGCGCCCCCCGCTGTCCGTCCGGCCCCTCAGAGCCAAGAGCATCGACTCGACAGGGTCCGATCAACATCCGGTCGGGCAAGGACCAGTCGTCCTCAAGAAGGTTCATTTGTTCGACCTGCAGGTCGTCCTCGCGGTGGCAGGCAACGGGGATGAGGCGGTCGCCGTCTGCCTTGCGGTAAAAAATAACCGTGAATTCCGCCCGGAGGTGACCGGCTATCAGGTCCGAGACACGGTCAACCTGGGTAATGATGCTACCCAGCTGATTGCTGCGATGCAAGTGGTAATATTCCTGAATCAGGTTAGCCGTACCCGTCATCTCACACATCCCCACCGACATTGGCGGCAGTTTCCGAGGTTACCACAATCCGGCAGAGTTCATTTGACTTTTCCTCCCAGGAGATACTCACGTCACCGACGTGAATCTCAGACGGGGAACTCACGGTATCTACGTCAAGGTAATATGCAAACACACTCCGGAGCATCGCCGACGGCTTGATCGCCCCCAGCAGCGCGCGGTTGAACGTCAGGCGCAGGCCGGAACGGCTCCCGTCGTCGACGGCATCAACCGTCAACACCCCCGACCTCTCGGCGTTATCCATTATGGACAGCACGAGGGGCAGAATGCTGTCGTAGAGATCAGCATACGTAACATAGAAGTCGGTCCCTTCCGCGGAACAGCTCTTGACGGCTATGGAGATGTTCTTCGTGTCACGAAGCTGCCGGGTGTAGCCGTGCAGAATTGCCGGCAGGTCCTCGATCAATTTACTGCCGGGCATTTTTCGCTTGAGACCCGCCTTTTCGATAGTGCACAGATCACGCAGGAAGCCCAGGAAAGATGCCATCCGATCGGCGGCCTCGTTCACCCGCCGGGAACCTTCCAGAACGGAATGCTTAACGCCCTCGACATTGTCCACGGCGACAGCGCTGCGGATTATATCGGACTGGCCGACAACTACCGACAGAAGTCCCAGGAGATCGTGGAAGTATCCTCCGGCCAGTTTGTGGATGGTATCGAAGCGCTCCAGAACCGGTTCGATCCGTCCTTCACCGCCGGATTTTTTCCGGGATCGCTCGCGAGGCGACAGGTATTCATTGATGGACGCATAAAGCCCCACGAACTGCGCCACACCGGCAAGGAAGTCCTTTTTTCTCAAAAGGTAATCGCCTTTGACCGGTGATCCGACCGCCAGGGATCCCATCTCCGAAAGGCCCAATTGCACCGGCATGATGATCTCCGAGCAGACATTATCGAGGAAGTACTGCCGGGCTTCATCACCATGCTTGAACAGGGATTGGATATCTTCGTTGAAAATGCAGTCATCTTTCGATTTCGCCGACAGCACCGCGGCCGGTATGGGTGACTTGAGGTCGCTTCGCAGCGACGGTTTTTCCCCGTTCTGGCGAACAGCACTGTGGCTGGAACCGTCACCGCCCGTCAGCACTATCCGGGATACCTCAAGCTGCCGATAGAGGGTCTGCAGAGCCTCCCCAAGAACCCGGTGGACTGAATCCTTTTTTTGCCTGGCTTGGTCCAGATGCCCGTAAAGGTCCGATAGTTCGGAGGCAGAGCTGAACTGGGTTTCATCAAGGTGCGAGGCGAGGCGGGCGATTTCACCAATGGCCGCCATTGTCGGTTCATCGACATCTCCGGAGAGTATCAGGGCAACCAGGTATTCCGTTCGCCGCGAAACAATACCGGGGTGGACAAAGGCGAACTTCGGCGGCCGATTCATCAGTACCGGGTACTCTGGCATGATGTCGGCCGGCACCAGGAACTCCTTGCGCCTGACGGCGTCCTCCCATCTGTCGGCCATCCCAAGCGGCAGGGATCCGGCAAGACGATCACAGGCGCCTATATCGCCGACCGCAAACCGCAGGCGATAAATACCGTCGTTGTTAAAATATACGCCGCCGAGCGTCCGCGGCCATTGCTCCGCCATAAGTTCCAGGAGGCTCTTCAGGAAACGATCGTGACTCTGATCACGATCAAAGAGGCGCGTCGTAAACTGCGTGGCCACATCGGGTAAAAAGGATGTATCCCTGGCCGCAATTGCCTCCTGCACCCGGGTCACACTGCCGTCACCAACCCCCGATCGATCAGCCTCGCGGCAGGCGATGACCCCCTTTATGCGCCCGCGGTCGAACACCGGCAAGAGCCGGCGCGGCTCGTCCGCATCTCCGGATTCCCCGGACAGCCCATCGCCCAGACCAATCGGAGGAACGCCATCCTCCACCTGTTCCAGATCCCGGAGCAAACTACGGGGGACGTAGAGCCACGGGTTCTCGAACTCCTGAGTCGCGTCGGCCGTGACGCGCCGAAAAACACTCGGGATACCGCCGGCCAGGTAGACATGTGTCGAGGCGGTGAGCCCGAATACGCATCCGTCCATCGGCAGCAATCGATTGTCATCATGTCTGCGAGATTTTAAATTGCCTGTTGTCGCCAATTGTCTCTCCGATACGTCAGGATACCGTTGTCTCGTCCGCAATCCAGGAATTAATCCTGCGAGCGGACTTATCGATGATGTCCAAATACTTCTCGAGGCCGTCGGCGGACGGTCCGGCGTGAGCCCGCATCATTTCAACCGACCCGAGAATTCCCGAAAGCGACGATTTGAGGCGGGAGCGCCGGACTGACCGATCGGGCGAGTCCGAACCGGCATTTACGACCGCCGGCAATTGAGTCGCCCCTCCGCGTCGCGACAGGTTCAGCTGTATGGCCAGCGAAACTGCCGATGCCACCGAGCCGGCGAAAGTCAGGTCATCGTCACCGTATTGCTGATCGCTCCAGGGCCGGGTATCGGCACCGGCTATGACCGCAAGGACCTGATCACCGATCTTAACCGGCATGAGCAGCGCCGACTGTAAATCTTCGGTCAAAGCCTGCCCGGCCTCGGCCGGGCTGATTTTCTTGTCGGTTCCCGCCTGATTGACGAGCATGACCCGGCCGGTATCCCGAATTAGCCGATGATACGGCATGAGCGAAAGCACCATGTGGCCGTCGGCGGGCGTGACCGTCGTCACCTCGGGAGCCAGCGCCAGGGCGCGGGAACGCAGGAAAGCGCCGCCGTAATCGAAAGTGGCCACTCTCGCCACGGAGAGCCCCAACTCGTCGCGCACAAGGTCAACGGCTGTCTGCAGGATACCCTGAAGCCCTCCCCCTCGGCCGATCTCCGATAACAACCGGTTGAGCGCAGCTGATCGCTTCTCTCTCCGGCTCAACCGGGCGGCGTGTATTTCGTCATCCATCAGAGTCGCCAGGACCGGCAGGACGGCGCCCAGCAGCGACCTGTGGTTGGTCGAGTGAGCGTCACTCTTCTCGGCGGCAACGCACACGGCGCCGACGATGCGGTCAACCCCTTTCACCGGAAGGATCATAACCGATCGCAGATTTTCGCAGCCAAGAACGGTGTCGGCAAACTCAGGGCCGGCCTTGCTGACATCACCACTGGTTGTTACCGCGGCTTCGTCGAGCGCCTTCCGAAGCAGTTCCGGCAGAGACCGCCGCTCCACGTTGACCTCTTTCAATATGTTACCGTGAGGGCCGGCGCTGAACCGGGTAACGGTATCGCCGTCGATCGCAATCACCAGCGACAGGTAATCCAACGGCATCACCGCGGCTATCTTTTCGGTAACGGCGGTCATGTTTTCGCGGAGACTTCGGCCGCGGTCCACGGCATGGGACAGATCACTGTGGATTTGAAAAGCTCGTCTGTGATGCTCTGCAGATTCGAGCCGCCGATCGAGGACGATCTTGCGAGCCACGATGTCGGTCGCCAGTTTGAGATTCACGCGCGACTGGTCACTATCGCTCCGGGAAAGGGGCGCTTGCAGGACAAACAACCCACAGAGTTTGCCCTCTGCGTGCAGAGGCAGTATTTCCACCGCCGCCTCCGGGAATTGGGGCAGTCTCAGCGCCAGACGGGAGAGCGTCTCCTTAGACTGGTTTTCGCCGGCCGTGAGCGGCAATTCATTAACGGCTATCTCCCGGGGGAATTCGTCCGGTTCGAAACCCGGGCCCGCCGTGGCCTCGAGAATCAAGCCGTGGCCATCGGTCCGGTGCCGGTAGACGGCGCCTCCGGAGAGATCATGCAACTCGACCATGTATTCGAGAGTTGTCGCCAGAATAACCGACATACGGCTTTCCACCGCCACGAGTTGCTCGACACGTTTTATCAGTAACAGCCGCCTCAGGCGCTCATAGCTAACCTCGCGATAGGCTCGCGACAGAGGCAGCCAGGTGGATACCCCGCTGACGAGAAGCGTGGCACCGGTTATGATACCTATCCAGACCAGGATTTGAAAAAAGACCGGATCAGAAACGAAGGGGATATCGCCAAAAACCCCCTGTTGGCTATAAATACGAGTTAGGGCTACCAGCAGAAGCACTGCTAACCCGCCACAGATACTGCGGTAGCTCCTGATGTCCTGCCCCTTCAACTGTTTCCGGAATCGCGCCACGAGAACCAGCGCAAGCACCAGAAACGTCGCGACAACCATCTCAGGCAAGGAGACCTCCATGTTGCGTCCTCCATACGTAACTTGTTACTATCTTTTAGATTATCGGCACTTTTGGAGCATAGATTAGCCCGTGCAGGGGGCCCGGAAACCCGCCGCTCGCAAAAAGCTAAGAGGCTGTCAGGCTATGACTTAAAAAGGGTCGGGTTGACCACCCGATGGTAATTCTTGAAATGTGTTTTGGCCAGTTTCAGAAGAAATTCCGGACCGTGTTTATCCACTACCAGCCTGCCGGCCGCATCCACCTGCGCCGCCGCGCCCCGGGGAAGTTCCATGCCGCAAAGATCCGAGAGTTTGTTCATCTGGCGCAAAAATTCAGCCCGGGCAAGGATTGACGCCGCGGCTACCTGCGGTATCTGCTCTCCCCTGACCAGCTGAGACAGCTCGACATGTTGCCGGCGACGACCCAGTTCCCTCTCGATCAACTCGGCTTTTCCGAATTTGTCCGAAATCGCCAGGTCGGCTTCGTTAGTTTGTAAAACACCGTCTATCACCGAGGCATGACCATCGGCCAGAAGCTTGTTGAGATTGCGTATGTCGGCGTAACGTCGATTGTACGTTTCCGGCTCAATTACCAACACCTGGTGCGGATATTCGCGGCGGAGCGCCTCGTCAATGGCAAGGAGACGTTTGTTGGCAATCAGCTTGCCGTCGCGTACGCCAAGAGCGGCTAGCTTTTCAAGGTCGGCGTCGGAAGATAAGAAGGCCGCAATGACCAGCGGCCCGAAGAAATCACCCTTGCCGGATTCGTCAACCCCGACTACCCGGCGTTCACCCGCCACAATCAGTTCGATCTCTCGAGGTAATCGCCGGTGCGCGTATCCACCTTGAGGCTGTCGCCGATCTTGACAAACGGCGGCACCTTCACCACCAGCCCGGTCTGGAGCGTCGCCGGTTTGGTGACATTGGAAACGGTATCGCCGCGAGCGGACGGTTCGGTCTCGACCACTTCAAGGACGACCGAAGCAGGCAGGTCGACCGAAATAGCCTCGTTGTCCAGGAACAGAACTTTGTACTCTTCGTTCTCGAGTAAGTACCACTTGGCGTCGCCGAGATTATCGACCGGGATATTGACCTGCTCGAACGTCTGAGAGTCCATAAAGGTCATCTCGCCGCCGTTCTCGTAAAGGTACTGCATTTTGCGGTCTTCCATATCCGGCGGCTTGAAACTGTCGTTGGAAGAAAAAACCTTCTCGACGACAGCGCCGGTCTTGATATGCTTCAGCTTTGTACGAATATTGGCTTTGCCGCGGCCCATCTTGAAATGCTGATAATCCACGACATAATATGGCTGATCATCGACTATTATTCTCAGGCCTTTTCTGAAATCGGACGGTGTAAACATCATACCTCCATTTATAATCAGCCGGCAATATAACAGAAAGCCGTTGCAACCCAAACTATTTATTGTCCCTGATTTACCCGCCGTTTCAGATTATGGGCGATGGACCGTCGCGATCCCGCCTATGCACACCCCGGAGCGGCCGGTTCACAGGCCCCGGTGCGCGGCAGGCGCAGACTGAATTTCGTACCGCGGCCTAACGTCGAATCAACTGTGAGACTTCCACCGTGAAGATCGACAATTCTCATGGCCAGGGGTAGGCCGAGACCGGTCCCGGACGGCCGGGAGGAAAAGAACGGTGTGAAAATACGGTCGAGGTGCTGTGGCTCGATGCCGCGGCCGAAGTCCTCGACCTCAACGGTGACGTTGTCTTCTCGCGATGTGATGCGAACCAGAACGCTTCCCGGACCGCCGTCGTAGGCCTGGGCGGCGTTTTCGACGAGGTTGGCCGCCGCCTGTTTTATGAGAAGGCGGTCGCAGTTCACGCCCACGTCCTCCCGCGTATCGAAGACGATACTGACATTCACAAGGTCGTTTCGGACCTCAAAGGCGTTGACCACCTCGCGCAGGATATCCGTCAGCGAGTCCGGCACGGGATTGTAGTCGAAGGGGCGGGTGAAACACAGGAAACGCTTGACCAATGCCTCGGCCTCGCGCGACTCATCAAGCAAGGCCTGGGCCCGCACGGTATCCAGACCCTCCCGACCCAGAGCTCTTTTGACGAGATTGCCATAGCCGGCGATGGCGCCGATGGAGTTTCTTAACTGGTGTGCCAGCCCGCCGGCCATCTCGCCCAGCGCCGCCAGTCGGCGTTTCGTTTCCAGTTCATCGCGCAACGCCGTCAGCTCCGTCAGGTCATTGATAAGCACCGAAGCGCCGACCCTCGAGCCGGTGTGGTCGGTAATCGTCGACACCTGGATACCCAGCCGCAACCGACGCCCGTTGGCGGATTCGAGATCTACTTCCGCGTACGGCTGGTTCTTACCGCACTCAAGCGCCCTGCTGACAGCGTTGACCAGGGTGACGTTTTCGCTCATGAGCTCCCAGAAGTGCGTCCCCAGGCAGGCTTTTGCCTCGGCCGATAGAATCTTCTCCGCACCGCCGTTCAGGGATACCACCCTGCCCAAGGAATCAACCGTGATTATCCCGGAGTCCGTGGACTCCATGAGATACTGGTTGAAATCCTCCAGTGAGTCGGCTTTGCTCTGGATCTGTTGATTGAGACGGCGTAATTCCGTTTCCTTGGCCTCCAGCTCGGAGATTATGAGACGGTACTCGCCGACCACGGCCTCGACCTCATCAACCTGACCGTCCATGGCGCGGCCCGCCTTGGCGGCATCATGTCTCATCCTCTTGAACGGCGACAGGATAAATCGATGGAGGACCCCGTAAACGGCAAAAACCGCCGCCACCCCCAGGATACTCACGATGAGCAGCCACCGGCCCCAGTCGTCAAGACGCGCCAGGGGCGTCTCCCGCCGGGACAGGACCAACAGGCCCTGGCCGGAGTTGACCGGCAGCGGGTAGACATAATAGTACTCATCCCCGGGTCCGCGCACCAGGCGCCGGAAGCCATCCGAGGTCAAATCGTCGGCAAGGGCTCTTACCTGGCGATCGAAGCGGTTGGACATGAGGAGTTCACGCCAGTTCGCGGCCGAACGAAAGGTGTCGTCACCCCGGAACGGCGCATGGACCAGACGCGTAAGACCGTAGGCGCGCTTCAGACCGGCCGCCTGCTCCTCGTGGAGGAGGGATCCCATACTCTCGTGCACCATACGGCTGGCAGTAAGCGAGGCCTCGTGCATATCGGTCTGGACCAACTGGCGCTGTGTCATCCGGGACTTGTAGATGGTGAGGTTGGCCGCTACATTCACAAGAACCAGCACAAAGACAATGGCCAGAAAACCAAGGTGAATATCCGATTCGAACCGGCTCTTGGCGGCCGTGAAATCCATTCGCCTGAGTGACATAGCGGAGGCAGGTCCTTATCGTTTAAACCCCGGGATCATTGACGGCCAAGGAAATGCGTAACATAAAGGCCGACGATCCGCTCACCGTACAGAATCGATACCATCGCGGCCATGGCCAGGAAGGGACCGAAGGGAATCATTCGAGTTTCTCTCAGGCGGGCGGAAAAAGCCATTATAACCAGCGAGACCACCAGCCCGATGACGGCCGAGGCCATGAAGACAAAGAGCACCTGCTGCCAACCCAGGAAAGCCCCAAGCATGGCGGCCATCTTGATATCTCCCACACCCATCGATTCCTTCTTGAATAGCCAGTCGCCCAGAACCGCGACAAGATACAGCGCCCCGCCCCCGACCAGTAATCCGATTATCGAACTCACGATACCGATCTGCCCGTCAAAGAACGAAACCGCCAGGCCGAGAACCATTCCCGGCAGGGTAATCGAGTCCGGGATGATCTGAAAATCGAGGTCGACAAAAAAGATCACCAGCAAAGCCGATGACAGAAACGCCAGCCCCACGAACCCGGCGGTGGGTCCGAGCTGAATCCAAAACCAGGTGTACATCAGGGCATTGAGCCCTTCCACCAGAGGATAGCGAAGGGAGATTCGTTCACGGCAAAAAGCACACCGGCCGCGGAGAAAGAGATAACTCAGCAGCGGGATATTATGAAACCAACGCAGTTGGCGCCCGCAGGACGGACACACCGAGCGGTCGGCCACAAACCCGATCTTTCGCGGCACCCGATAAATGATTACGTTCAGGAATGACCCCAGGGCCAGTCCCGTTAAACCTATGAAGATTGTGAAGACCGTTTCCATACAAATGGTATCGGTCGCAGGAGGGGTTATCTCAACTCACCTAATAAGGCCATTACCAGTGCCGCCGCCACCGGTCCGGCCGTCTCGGCCCGCAGGATTCTTGGCCCCAGTGAGACCATAGTAAAACCGGCCGCGACGGCGGTTGCGACCTCGTCGTTGCTGAAACCCGATTCCGGGCCGACCAGAAGACTCACCCGGCGGGTACTGTCATCCACCGTCAGAGCCTTCTCCAGACCTGTAGCCGGGCTACCGGGATGAAACACCAGGTTAGCGGCCTCGCCGTCGGTATCCTCTAGAAACGACGCCAGCGACATCGGCGACAGGATCTCGGGTCGATACGATCGTCGGCACTGCTTGGTCGCCGCCAAAGCAACCTTCTCCAGACGCCTGACTTTCGCCTCTGCTTTGGCCGCGCTGTCGATCCTTACTTTTGAACGGTCGCTTATCACCGGAACGAAGCGCGAGACCCCCAGTTCGGTGCCCTTCTGGATCAGGGTATCAAAACGCGAAGCCGTCGAAAGCCCGGCCGCGAGGGTGAGTTTAACGGAGGGTTCCCCGAAGGCTCTCAGGGTGGCATGGGGGCGAACAGTGAGGCTGCCTTTGAGGCCGATGGCGGTTATTTCACCCCGGTAAGCGGTCCCTAAACCGTCGATGACCATAACTAAATCGGGTGGTTCCAGCCTCATAACGCGCAGCGCATGACGGCTTTCGGCAGCCGGAAGCTCGATAGAATCGGCAGTGATGTTTTCGGGCGGTGCGTAAAAGACCGGCGGTTCCACAGTCTACCCCTTATGCACGATGTGGGTCAGCCACTCATTTTCCTGCACCGTGGTATAGTTCTCCAGCCCGAGGGCTTTGAGACCTGCCGCCACTTCCTCGGCATCATCGGCCAGTAGTCCGGAAAGAACCAGGATTCCCCCCTCGGCGGTTATCGCCTTCAATCGCGGAAGCATCTCGAGGATGGTGCTTTTGATGATATTCGCGCAAACGAACTCATACGGTTCGTCGCCTTCGGTCTTCTCGATGGATCCATGAATGACGCTGTGCTCAGCAGCAACCTCGTTGACGGCAAAATTCTCGAGGCAGTTGTCCACGGCCAGCATATCGGTATCGACGGCCTTTATATAAGCGACGCCGATCTTGTCCGCCAGGATGGAGAGAATACCACTGCCGCAACCGATATCAAGAAACCGCATACCGGGCGTCAGATGCTCAAGGATAATCTTCAGGCAGGAGCTGGTCGTCTCGTGGCGACCGGTACCAAAGGCCATTTTGGGCTCGATGATTATATCGTAGCGGACTTTCTCCGGACTGATATCCCAGGGCGGTCGTATTATCACCTCGGAGGAGATACGAACCGGCCTGACGGATTGGCGGTATTGCTCTTCCCATTCGGTCTGCTGAACCGAACGAAAGGTTATGGGTGGGATTTCCGGCAGGACCTCTTCACCCAGGGCATGAAGGTAACCATCCAGCTTGTCCCGGCCGGTCCCCTCGTCACCTTCCGGTACGTAGAACATGATGCGCGTTAGCGGAGAATCGTCTTCGTCCTCGAGCACCAGCCCGGAGCAGATATTGTCGATGATAAAATTGCACACGGCATCGGTCAACTGCCGGGGCACATCAAGGACCAGTTCCACGTAGGCCTGCCGCGGCCTGTTATCGCTGTCTGCGTTTTGATTATTCATACACCGAGGGTCTCCCTGAGTTTGTCAAAGAACGACTTACCCGCTTGGGGCGGCTTGAATGACTCGGAGTGGGCGAGCTTTTCGAGCTGTTTGCGGTCGTCGCCGCTGAGACGGGTGGGAACCCAGACAGTTATGCGGACGAGTTGATCGCCGCGCCCGCCGCGGTGCAAATGCGGAATGCCCTTGCCGCGGATTTTCAGGATCTTGCCCGATTGCGTTCCGGTCGGGATTTTGAGATCGCTCGACCCGCCGAGAGACGGCACCTCCACGGTTCCGCCCAGCGCCGCCGTGGTAAATGAGACCGGCAAATCATACACGATGTTGTCGCCGTGCCGGACGAACTGCTCGTGGGAGGCCTCCTCGAAAATCGCCACCAGATCGCCCGGCTCACCCTGCTGCGGCGCCATATTGCCCATATTCTCGACGGTCATGTAATTGCCGCCGGAAACTCCCGCTGGTATCTTGATATTCACGACACTGCTTCCCCGGATGCGACCCTCACCACGGCAGGTCGGGCAGGGCTCGGAGATGATCTCACCCGAACCACGGCACATGTTGCAGGTGGTAACCTGCTGCACCGTCCCGAGGAATGTCCGGGTAATGGTACGCACCTGGCCGGCGCCTTTACATTGAGTACAGGTCTTTCGCGAGGCGCCGGCGGCAACACCCGAGCCGCCGCATTCCTCACAATGGACCAATCGCTTGACTCGGATCGACTTTTCCGTGCCGGTGGCGATTTCCTCGAGACTGAGTTTGATGCGCACACGGAGGTCCTCCCCCCGATTGCGCCTGCCACCGCCGCGACTGCCGCCCATTCCAAAGAGATCTTCGAAAATGGATCCGCCGCCGCCGCCACCGCCACCGAAATCGCGCATGAAGGCGCGGAGGGCGTCACCCAGATCAAAGCCCTCGAAACCGCTGAAGCCGGCCCCGGCCCCGCCCAGACCGGCGTGGCCGAATTGATCGAAAGCCTGGCGCTTCTGGGGATCCTTCAACACTTCGTACGCCTCGGTGGCCTCTTTGAACTGCTCTTCGGCCTCGGGGTTGTTGGGGTTGCGGTCCGGGTGATACTTCATCGCCAGCTTGCGGTACGCCGACTTGATTTCGTCCTCACCGGCGCCGCGATCGACTCCGAGAACCTCGTAATAATCTCGTTTCGTCATCTATTACTTCTTGTCATCGTCAACGACCTCAAAGTCGGCATCGACGGCTCCTTCTTTGTCCGCCTGACCGGCATCGTCCTCGGCGGGTCCGGGCTCCGGGGCGGCTTCACCAGCACCGGCTTCGCCGGCCGCCTGTTCGGCCTGCGCCTGTTTGTACATCTCCTCGGCCAGTTTGTGAGAAACCGTCATCAGCTCCTCTTTGGCCGTGTTGATGGCCTCCGCCGAATCACCTTCGACCGCTTTCTTGAGAGCCTCCAGCTTCTCCTCGATGTTCTTCTTCTCCTCCTCGGAGACCTTGTCGCCGTGCTCCTTGATTGTCTTCTCGGTCGTGTACACAAAATGGTCGGCCTCGTTACGCGCCTTGATCAGCTCCTCTTTCGTCTTATCCTCGTCGGCGTGCTTCTCGGCGTCACGAACCATCTTTTCGATTTCCTCGTCGGAGACGCCCGAAGATACTTCAATTTTGATCGACTGTTCCTTGCCGGTGGCTTTGTCCTTGGCGGCAACATGCACGATGCCGTTGACATCGATGTCGAACGTCACTTCGATTTGCGGCACGCCGCGCGGCGCCGAGGGAATCCCCACGAGATCGAAACGGCCCAGCGTCCGGTTGTCGATGGCCATGGGGCGCTCGCCCTGGAGGACGTGAATCGAAACCGCCGGCTGGTTGTCGTCGGCCGTCGAGAATATCTGCGATTTGCGCGTCGGGATGGTGGTATTCCGATCTATGAGCTTGGTCAGAACGCCGCCGAGGGTCTCAATACCCAGCGAAAGCGGCGTAACGTCGAGGAGTACGATGTCCTTCATGTCGCCGGTAAGAACCCCGCCCTGGATGGCGGCGCCCAGGGCCACGACCTCGTC
>CAZVUZ010000002.1:0-67067 GCA_964630485.1 uncultured Ignavibacteriales bacterium | reverse complement strand
AATCACATTCGCATTGAGGGCCACACCGACGACCGCCCGATTCAAACCGCCGCTTACCCGTCCAACTGGGAGCTGTCGTCCGCCCGGGCCACGGAAGTCGTCAGGTATTTTATCAACAACCACGACATGACGCCGGACAAGATTTCGGCCCTGGGCTACGGGGAATTCCGCCCCGTAAAGCCGAACAATTCCATCGAAAACCGGGCCAAGAACCGGCGCGTCGATATCGTCATACTCACCATGGAGTTATCGCTCAAAGAACCCTCTTCGGATCTCTACGAATTGCCCTAAAGCGGAAATTACGATTCGCACAAACCGGAAATCGTTTCCCGGTTGATCTCCCGACAGATTAAACCGACCAATCCTCCGGGTGGCTAAGATGCGCTCCGGCAGTCATTTGCGTGCGGTGCAGATTTTCTGGCACTGTTGTTGCAAAGCGTCACACTGAAGAAGTGTAAGTGGAGACGTGATATGTCAGATAAAATAGCCGGATTCATGTTCGAAGGTATGGGAGTTCCCAGGCTGGGAAAGTATCTCGACGTGACCGCATTTCGGCAGAAACTGATAAGTGGCAATGTCGCCAATGTATCGACACCCGGATATAAAGCCGGTGATATCGATTTCCAGAGCGAATTCGACCGCGTCACGCAGGTGGGCAACCGCCTGGCCGGTGCCGTCACGCACCACAGTCATCTTCCGCTGGGAAACCATTCTGCCCGGGCGCCCGAAGTTGAGCTGGCCGATCTGGAAGAGGGCGAGTTGACCTCGGTCGATATCGACGAGGAAATCTCGGACCTGACCCAGAACCAGCTGCGGTTCACCATCGGGGCGACCCTGCTGAAGCAGAAGTTTGAAGGCTTACGCAAAGCGATAACGAGCAAGTAAGGAATTGATCGATGAGCGGGATTCTAAACTCGATACAGATTTCGTCGCAGGGGCTGTCGATTCAGCGATCGAAGATGAATATCGTCTCCGAGAACCTGGCCAACGCCGAGACCACGCGCACCGATGATGGCGGGCCCTACCGTCGCAAACGGGTGGTGGTTAGCGAGGATCAGGTCAAAGGGACCTTCCGTTCGATGATGAAGCAGGCCGGAACGAATCTGCACCGTACGAACAGCCGGCATCTGCCCGGCCGGACAAGTGTTGCGACGGATCGGGCCGAATTGCCTTCGGTTACCTCCGAGGCCGTCGAAGATGCGGAATCTTCTTACAAGCTAATTTACGATCCGTCGCATCCCGATGCCGACCCGGACGGGTACGTCAGGATGCCGGATATCGAAATCGTCAATGAAATGGTAGATATGATGGCTGCCGCGCGGGCCTACGAGGCCAACACGGTGGCGATTTCAATGGCCAAGCAAATGGCCAAAGATGCCCTGGATATATAATAGAGTGAATGGGGATAAACGATGAAAGTCAATCCGATAGGCATCCAGTCTTATCAGCAGTTGAACCGGCGCGAGAATCAGCCGCCGGCCGCAGGCGCCGACCAGAACCGCACCAAAGAAACCGCCGAGCCGGTGGCGATCAACCCGCAGCAGGACGCCGCGAGTTCCCGCCTGGCCGTCAAGGCGCCGTCGGGCACCTACGCCGAGTTTCTCTCGGTCGAGGAAAAACAGGCTCTCGACATTCTGTTCAGTCGGTTTCAGGACAGCGCTCGCTTCGGCCCGGGCTACAATGAAGATGCTACGGCCGGCACCGAAGAACGCGAACTCGGCAATATCCTGGATGTGAAGGCATAAAACGTGAGCAATCCTGTTAACGGCATTGGCAGGCTGGTACCCGGCCTTATCGAGCAGGCGGGGAAGTCGCCCGCGAGCCAGAGTGCCAAACCGGTTGCCTCCGACGGCAACTTCAAGGACCTCCTGGCAAACCTGCTTGACGGCGTCAATGACATACAGATGGAGTCGGCCGATATCCAGCAGGCCCTTATGAACGGCGAGCCGGTGGAACTGCACCAGGTTATGATCAAGGCCCAGGAGGCCGGATTGTCGATGGACCTGCTTCTGGAGATAAGGAACAAGCTGGTAAATGCTTACAACGAAATCATGCAGATGCCGCTATAAATAGTTTTTTGATCAAGCGCTGCCAGGGAAGGCAGGGCAATGACATTCGATAGGATCGTATATGGAAGCCATTAAGGATTACCTTAAGAATTTGGCCGCAGTTGTGGGGCGGATGACACCCAGTCAGGTTATGATGTTTCTGGGTGTGGTCGCCGGTACGATTGTCGGCGTTGTCCTGTTGGTCGGCTGGGCCAATGACATCACCTACTCCCGTCTATACTCCGATCTTGAGGAGAGCGAAGCGGGGGAGATAGCCTCCTGGCTGACGGACAACAAAATTCCCTACCAATTGAGCGACGGCGGCCGGGCGATCGAGATCCCCTCGGACCGGGTATATGAATCCCGGATATCCCTGGCCACCCAGGGTTTGCCGCGAGGCGGCACCATGGGGTACTCGATCTTTGACCAGAACAACCTCGGCATGACCGACTTCCTGCAAAACCTCAACTTCCGCCGGGCGCTCGAGGGCGAACTGACCCGGACGATTATGCAGTTGAGCGAAGTGAAGGCGGCCCGGGTGCATATCGTCATGCCCAAGGAACGTCTCTTCAAGGAAGACCAAAAGAACGCCACCGCCTCGGTAGTACTCAAGCTGACCGGCAATGACCGCCTCTCGCGGCCGCAGATTGCCGGCATCTCGCACCTGGTTGCCTCCTCCGTCGAGGGGCTGACCCCGGACAACATCACCATCGTTGATTACAACGGCAATCTCCTCTCTTCCGGGCAGGATGGTGATCTCCTCGCGGGCCTGAGCGGTTCCCAGATCGAAGTGGGACGGCAGGTGGAGAAGCACCTGGAAGGCAAGGCCCAGTCGATGCTTGACGAGGTTCTTGGTTCCGGGAAATCGGTCGTCAGGGTAACCGCCAAACTCGACTTTCAGCAACTCGAACGGACGGCCGAAATGTTTGACCCCAATGCCCCTTCGGTGCGAAGCGAAGAAAGAACCCAGACTTCAAGCTCGACGACCGATAAAGAAACCGAAGCGAGCGAGAGCTCGGCCGACGACAACAGCGAAACTGTAATCACGAATTATGAACTTAACAAGACGGTTGAGCACATTGTCGATGCGGTGGGAACGATTGATCGCCTGACTGTGGCCGTCCTCGTGGACGGTGTCTATGCCCCGGTGGAAGGCGAAGGCGGGGAGATGGAATCGGTTTACCAGCCGCGCTCCCCGGAGGAACTCAATCGCCTGGAGGCCATCGTCAAGAATGCCATCGGTTTTGACGGTGAGCGCAACGACCAGGTCGAAATAGTCAATATCGCTTTCGACCGCAAAAATATCGAACAGGATCAACAGCTTTTGGACTCCATATACATGCGTGATTTCTACCTCGACATTGCCCGCAAACTGGGATATTTCCTTCTGGTGGCGGTGCTGTTCCTGTACTTCCGCAAAAAGGCCAAAAAGCTCTTTTCGTCACTGGGCCGTCTGACGCCAGCTCCCCGCAAATCGGCGGTTCGGCAGGAGACGGCGGTCGCGGAGAACAACAATGAGGAAGTGGAACCGGTAATGGCCGAAAAACGTAAACTGCGCCTGGTCGATAAAATGCAGGAAACGGCGAAGGACCAGCCGGAAGAAATCGCCCGCGTTATTAAGACTATGATGGTGGAATAGGTGATTTATGAAGTACGATGAGATGTCACCGATGCAGAAAGCGGCCGTAGCCCTCGTGGCCTTCGGACCCGAGGTTTCGGCCCTGGTCCTGAAGGGGATGCCCGAACAGGATCTCGAGCGCGTCACTATCGAAATCGCCAACCTCGGTGACGTTCCCGCCGACGTCGAGGAAGCGGTGATCGATGAATGCCACCAGATTTTTATGGCTCGCCAGTACGTGTCACAGGGTGGTATTGACTTTGCCGAACAGATTTTGGAAAAGGCTGTCGGGGCCGTCAAAGCACGGGAAATCCTGCATCGCCTCGAATCCTCCTTCAGATCCACCGGTTTTTCGCTGCTCAAGGACATCGATCCCAAGCAGCTGGCAAGTTTTATTCAGAGCGAGCACCCGCAGACGATTTCCCTGATATTGACGCAGCTCTCATCGCATCAGGCGTCGGCGGTGCTTTCCGAGTTGCAGCCGGAGTTGCAGTCGGAGGTTGCCCTGCGAATCGCCACCATGGAGAAGATCGCCCCGGAAGTGCTGCGCGAGATAGAACAGACGCTGGAAGGACACTTCGAGCAGTCGGTCGGCGGTGAAATGTCCGCCTCCGGCGGCGCCAAAGCCATTGCCGAAGTGCTCAACCTGATCGATACCACTGCCGAGAAGAATATCCTTCAGTCGCTGGAAGCGGAAGATCCCGACCTGGCGGCGGAAATCAAGAACATGATGTTTGTCTTCGACGACGTCGTTCTCCTCGATGATCGTTCCGTTCAGCGACTTCTCAAGGAAGTCGAGACCAAGGACCTGTCCCTGGCGCTCAAGGCCGCCAGCGATGACGTTAAGAACAAGATTTACACCAATGTCTCGGAACGTGTGGCGGTAATGATCAAGGAAGAAATGGAATTCATGGGACCGACCCGCCTGTCCGATGTCGAGGCCGCCCAGACTCGTATTGTCGAGGCTGTTCGCAGGCTCGAGGAGGAAGGCCAGATAATCGTCTCCGGTCGCGGCGGTAAAGAGGATATAATTGTCTAGAGTAATACGCCATATCGCCTCGGGGCCGGCGATTTATATCGGCGAGAAACATCTCGACCGCGAAAGAGAGTCGGTCGCCGAGAAACGACTCGAGATCCTGCTGCCGTTGGTTTCGGTTATCACGGATCCCGACGGCGCCAAGCTGATCCCGATCGGGGAAGTCGAGAAATTCGAGCGCGTTCTGCTCGATGAGCGGGAAAAGTCCCGCCGCGAGGGTTATGACGAGGGTCATGAGCGCGGTTTGCAGGAAGGACTGCAAAAGGCCCGGGAAGTCCTGCAGCAATTCGACCGCGCCATCAAAGATGCCGTCAGCCAGAGGGAAAACCTCCTGCGCGAGGCCCGGGAAAAGGTCCTGGAACTCGTCGTACAGATCAGTCGAAAAGTTACCTATGACGCCATCCGCGTGGATCCCGAAACAACTCTGGACATGATACGCGGTGTTATCGACAGTCTTATCGATCGCTCGCGGCTCAAGATCAAAGTCCATCCCGACCATTTGCCCATAGTCGAACAAAATATCGACCGCTTTCTGGAGGGATCCACGACCATTAAGGAGCTTACTGTTGAATCCGATCCGAGGGTAAAGCACGGCGGCTGTTTCATTGAAACGCCGACCGGCGATATTGATGCCCGCCTGGAATCACAGTTCGACGTTATCGCCGACACTCTCTGCGGCGGCGAGGTCGAGCCGTGAGCTACGTAGCCTACGATATGTATGCCGACCGCATCGAAAATGCGCGCACGGTCAAACACTTCGGAAAAGTCACCCAGGTCGTGGGCCTGGTTATCGAGTCCGCCGGTCCGGCCATTTCCATCGGCCGCATTTGCCAGATAGAAAATTTCGATAACGGCACCAAAGTCAAGGCGGAGGTCGTGGGCTTTCGCGACGACCGCATTTTGCTCATGCCGCTGGGGCCTATTTCCGGGATCACGCCGGGCGCCATTGTTACTTCCACCTTCGAGCAGTTGCGCGTGCCGGTAGGCAAAGAGCTCATCGGTCGCGTTGTCGGCGGCCTGGGGCAACCTATTGACGGCAAGGGTTCAATCACTACGAGTGTAACCCGATCGGTCAATCATCAACCGATACCGCCCCTTCAAAGGCGCCGCATCGAAGAACCGCTCCGAACCGGCATCCGCGTCGTGGATCTCACCGCGACCATCGGCAAAGGTCAGCGCATGGGTATCTTCTCCGGCAGCGGTGTCGGCAAATCGGTTACTCCGGGTATGATGGCGCGCGGGTCCAAGGCCGATGTCAACGTGGTCGCCCTGATCGGCGAACGCGGGCGCGAGGTCCGGGAGTTCATAGAGCGCGACCTGGGACCGGAAGGTATGAAAAACACCGTTATGGTGGCGGTGACCTCGGATCAGCCGGCTCTTATTCGCGTCAAAGGCGCTATGGTGGCCACGACTATCGCGGAATACTTCCGCGACCAGGGTATGGACGTCATGCTCATGATGGATTCACTGACGAGAATAGCCATGGCCCAGCGCGAAATCGGTATCGCCATTGGCGAACCGCCGACGACCAAGGGCTACACGCCGTCGGTTTTCGCCCTGCTGCCGGGTTTGCTCGAACGGGCGGGTATCTCGTCACGCGGGTCGGTAACAGGCCTGTATACGGTGCTGGTGGAAGGCGACGATTTCAATGAACCCATCTCCGACGCCGTCCGCTCGATTATTGACGGCCATGTCGCCCTTTCACGCAAGCTGGCCTCACTCAACCAATATCCTGCCGTCGATGTCCTCGATTCGATCAGCCGCCTGATGAAAGATGTTGCCACCGAGGAAGAGAAGCGACTCGCCGGCGAGGTGCGAGAGTTGATGTCCGCCTACCGGGAAGCTGAGGACCTGATCAATATCGGGGCCTATGTCAGAGGCTCCAATCCGCGCATCGATCGGGCCATATCGAAAATGGACGACCTCAACGGGTTCTTCCGCCAGGGAATCTTCGAAAAAGCAGATCATGAGGAGTCCCGGTCGCGACTGGCCGAGATTCTTGCCGATTAGTTCGGAGCGCAGATAATATGAAGAAGTTCAAATACCGGCTCGAAGCCCTGCTCAAACTCAAGGATCATATCGAAAAGGAACGGCAGAAGGAACACGCCCTGGCCAGGGCCAATGTCGATCGGCAACTGACAGAGCTGGAGCAAATCGATCAAGACCGCCTGACAACGGTCGGCAAACAGCGCGGTCGGATGACCGGCGGCATCACCGTGGCTGAGATGCTCGTTTACTCGAGGTATCTGCACAAAATCAAACGCGATCGCGCCGTCGGCAGGGAAATGCTGCGCGCTCTGGAAAAAGAAGCCGAAGGTAAAAGACTGAACCTGGTCGAAGCCTCCAAGGAGCGCAAGCCCTACGAAAATCTCAAAGAGCGTCAGATCGAAAGATACCAGCAGGCCGCCAAAGCTCTCGAGACCAAAGACAATGACGAGACCGCCATTACGAGCTATCGACGCTCCGGGACCCGCAAAAAGAAATAGTTTTCACGCCCGCGCCAATCGCAGAAAAGGCCTCCCGATTCGGGAGGCCTTCTGCATATTCGATATTAACCGGCCTGTTAAGGCTGGTCGGATTCAGACACCTAGTAGCACGGGGGCGGGGGAGGACCCTCGGTGAACATATAGTCGACGAGGTAGATCAGGTCGCTGATGTCGATGATGCCGTCATTACTGCTGTTAAGGTCAGCTTCGTCAGTACACACCGGCGCCGGTCCCTGGGTAAACATGTAATCTACGAGATAGATCAGATCCGAAATATCAAGGGCATCATCCGCGGAGTCGTCGATATTGCCCCGGTCACCCAGGCAACATCCGCCGGCCAGGATAGTCAGGGTGCCGCCATCGAATTGTGGCGCAAACTGCCGGGCGAAAGCGTCAGAAAACAGCGTCGAGTACATCACCTGATTATCTTCGATCGTCAGCGAATCAATGGTGACGACCTGCGGGGATATCGTGGAGAGGTAACCCATATGGAGCGTACCCAGCAGACCGCTTCCCGCCGGGATCAGGTTCTCGTAAGCGATGCAATAGATAGAGATGCCGTCGGAGCGCGTTGCCCATCCGGCGGCCGCAAACCCTTCCAGACGCGAATCCTCGAAGGAGAATGAATCGATATTGATGTCCGGGCTGTTGTACCGGAGCGTAATCTCAATGCCGGCCAGCGATTCATCGTTGCTGAAATACACCGGCACGACACCGCTTCCACCCGAGAAAGCTTCGACATCCTCGATGAATACGGTATCGGGGCTGTTCGGATCGGTCATCTGGGCTGTTAGTGACATTGGCACCAACAACAACGTAACTGCCATGGCCAACAGGGCTGGCAAAGTCGTAATACGATTGCGCATGTTCTTTCCTCTTTTACTTTGTCGAACGATAAAGCAAAATCTGTGCGAAATTAGCAGTAAATGCGCTAGTAAGTACACCTTCGTAAGTATGTGAAATAGCTTCTCTTCGACTCGTCATAATATACGTAGCGATCGCCATAAAGGCAACATGTTTCTGGGTTCCGACAAACTGTGCAAAATACTGCAAAGGAAGGGAAAAGTCGGGACCCGGAGCAGGATAACGGAATCAAACCAGAAGAATCTTCATTTTCTCGTGGTTTTGCCGATTACTTCACCATGAGCACCAATGACACCCGATTGAAAGTAGAACGTTGCGCCTACGTCAAGGCTTGCTACCTCGCCAGCGAACTGAAATGTTTCGGTTACAAGACGGATTGTCCCCTGTACCAGAAGTCGAATGGCGAATACTGCACGGAAGAACGCTTCAACGAAGCTATGGATAAGCTGATAAACCAGACCCTTGCCAAATACGAGGTGCCGTAAGTACCGCGTGTTTTTCACAATTCTTCAATAGTCAGTCAAGTCAGCGACCGGGAGAAAATTTTTCTTCCGACGCCCGACAAAAGCTTCCCATTTCGGCCCTTACAGGCCCTTTGATAGGGTCCTCTCGACTCCTGTAAGTGTATTTACAACAGACGCTTAGCTATGCGGAAGGGTTTCCGGCACGGTCCCTGCTTATATGAGACCGGAGGAAAGTATGATAAAGGGACTTTATACATCCGCGTCGGGCATGTTGCCCCACATTAAGAAGCAGGAGACGGCCGCCAACAACCTGGCGAATGCCTCCAGCCCCGGTTTCAAAAAGGACGAGATCTTCACCCGCGAGCTGTCGCGGGCGGAGAAGAGTCTGTCGGCACGTAAATCGGACTGGGAAACACCCCTGGTCGATCAGATTTACACCGACTACACTCCGGGGATTTTCGATCACACCGGCAACTCGCTCGATATGGCCATTGAAGGCGATGGCTTCTTCACGCTCGACGGGGGAGACGGTATGACGCTTCTGACCCGTTCCGGTTCCTTTACGGTCAACGCCGACGGCCTGCTGGTTTATCCCGGCGGCGTCCCTGTTATGGGTGAAGGCGGACCGATTGAGGTCGGTGACGGTCAGGTTACGGTTTCGCAGATCGGAGAAATCCAGGTCGACGGTGTTGTCGCGGCCCGGATCGTCCCGCGTACAGTAGCCAATCTCGATCAGCTTGAAAAAGCCGGTAGTTCCACTTTCGTCGTTCCCGAAGGAGTCGAACTGATCACGGTCGAAAACGCCACCATCCGCCAGGGTTACCTGGAGACCTCCAACGTCGACATTGTGCGTGAGATGATCGACATGATCGCATCCTACCGCGCTTACGAGGCCAATTCCAAGGCGGTCCAGACCCAGGACCAGTCCCTTGATAACCTCTTCAACCGGGTGGGAGAGAAGAGCTAAAAATGTATTTTTGCATAGGAGGCTAATATGCTCAAAGCGATGCGGACCGCCGCCTCGGGCATGATCGGCCAGCAGATGAACGTCGATAACATTGCCAACAACCTGTCGAATATCAACACGGCCGGGTTCAAAAAGAGCCGGGTTGAGTTCCAGGACGTCCTCTACCAGAACTATCGTCGGGCCGGCACCGCCACCGCGGTTGGCGCCGAAGTGCCCAACGAGTTGGCCATCGGTTACGGCACCAAGGCCGTTTCGACGGTGAGGCAGTTCACCGAGGGCAGTCTGTCCTCGACGGGCAACCCCCTGGACCTGGCCATCTCCGGTGACGGCTTCTTCCAGATTCAGTACCCCGACGGTTCGACGGTTTATTCACGCGACGGGGGTTTCAAGCTCTCGGCCGAAGGCCAGGTGGTCAACGCCGACGGCTTCTTCCTGCAGCCGGAAATTTCCATCCCCACAGATGCGACCAGCGTCTCGGTCGGGACCGACGGCACCATCCAGGTCCTGCTTTATGGCGATGATACCCCCGTGGATGTGGGGCAGATAGAATTGGCCCGCTTTGTCAACCCGGCCGGTCTCTCGGCCATCGGCCGCAACCTCTACGTAGCCACCGGAGCCTCGGGTGATCCCATCACGGACATCCCGACCCAGGGCGGCATGGGACAGCTTGACCAGGGATACCTGGAAATGTCCAATGTCGAGGTCGTTGATGAGATGGTCAATATGATCGTCGCCCAGCGGGCTTATGAAATGAACTCCAAGGCGATCCAGACGGCCGACGATATGGCCGGCGTCGCCAACAACCTTAAGAGATAAATCATGTTTGCCAGAATCATAACAGTTGTTTGCGCCATTGCCTTCGTTTGGCTGATGACTCCGGCCCCCGCCGGCGCCGTTGCGCTTGACGATGCCATTTGTATCCGCATGGCCGAGCTGTTCGACCTGGATACGGCCAACTACCGCTTCGAACTGGTCTCCAACCGCCTCAAGTCTACCGAGGTCGATCTGGAAGACCTGTCGCTGACACCCATGACGCAGAAACAGCCTCTCGGACTCTATTCCGTCAAGGTCAGTGTCATGAAGGACGGCCGGATGGTCGAGAGCGACCAGGTGCGTCTGAGAATCAGAAAGTTCCGGGAGGTCCTGGTGTCGCTCGACCGAATCGGTCGCGGCGATGAGCTTTCGTTCGACAAGGTGGCGCTACGCCGCATGGATGTTACCGATTTGCACGAACTGCCGCTTCTGTCCGTGGCCGAACTCGAGGGCCTGCGGGCACGTCGCAATCTGCGCCGCGGATCGATCCTGACCTCCGGCGACGTGGAACCCGTCCCCGATGTCGAAGTCGGCCGGGATGTGACCATTGTCTACGACGACGGCCTCTGCCGGGTAACGGCCGAAGGAACGGCTCTGCAGGCCGGCATGGCCGGCGAATATGTCAAAGTGAAAAACAAGGGATCGCGAAAAATTGTCATTGCCCGTGTGGTGGACCAGACGGCGGTGGCGATCGATCCGTAATTGCTCTAACCGAGAGGTAAAAAGATGAACTATCGGAAGGTAATCTTAATACTCCTGGTCCTGCTGCTCGTGCCCTTTGCCATCAAGGTCAAAGGCCAGAACTTCGGACAGGCCCAGTCATTGTTCTCGGATATCAAGGCCAACCAGGTTGGTGATATTCTGACGGTACTCATTTATGAGCAGAGTCAGGCCACCCAGCAGGTGGAAACATCGACCGAAAAGAGCACCGATTTCTCCGCCTCCGGCGGCCCCGGAATCGGTCCGCTTGATTTTATCCCGTTGTTCGGAGCCGAAGGATCGGCCCAACACAGCCATGACGGTAAGGGAGAGAACCTGCGCAACGGAAGTCTCCGGGCCAAGATGTCGGTGACGGTGGTGGGCGTTAAGCCCAACGGCGACCTGGTTATCGAGGGCGCCCGCACGGTTGGGATCTCCGGCGACCGGGAAGTTCTCAAGCTCACCGGAGTGGCCCGGCAACGAGACATCAGCCCGCAGAACACTATCGATTCCTATTTAATAGCCGATGCCGAGATTCATTACACCGGTAAGGGAGCGGCCTCAACCGGCGCTCGCCCGGGTTTCATTACGCGACTGATCAACTGGCTCTTCTAAGGGGGTAGCTATGCCGTTTTTGTTTAATACGCGGATATCGACCCCGACGCTGCTGGTCATTCTCATGACCATAATGGTGGCTTTGTGGGTTCCCGCCGACGCCGCCAAGGTGCGCGTTAAGGATATCTGCTCGTTCCAGAACATGCAGCAGGTCGACTTGATCGGCTACGGCCTCGTTGTCGGTCTCGACGGTACTGGTGACGGCACCGGCACCCAGTTCACCGTCCAGTCGCTGACGAATATGATGGAGCGGATGGGACTGACCGTTGACAAAAGCAAGGTCAAGACAAAGAACGTTGCGGCGGTCATGGTGACCGCGAAAGTATCAAGCCACTACACCAGCGGCGCCACTCTTGATGTTACGGTTTCGAGTGTCGGCGATGCTTCATCGCTGCAGGGCGGCACCCTGCTCCTGACGCCGCTTTCCGATCCCGACGGGACCGTCCGGGCAACGGCCCAGGGTCCGGTGTCTATTGGCGGTTTCAACGTCCAGGTCGATGACGGCAATAAAATTGTCGAAAACTACACTCTCGTCGGGCGGGTGCCCGGCGGAGCGCGAGTCACCGCGCCGTTGGCCGATCAGCCGGCCGACGACCACAATATAAGACTGGCTTTGCTCGACCCGGATTACACCACCGCCCACCGCATTGCCGAACGAATAAATATCAAGTACGGCCTGACGGCCTTCGCCGTCGATGCCGGCACGGTCAATGTCGTAATCCCCGATTCCCTGGCCTATCCCTCGACGCGAATCCGCTTCGTGGCCGATATCGGTCAGCTGCAGGTGGTCCCGGATGCCACCGCCCGGGTTGTCATTAACGAGAAAACCGGCACTATTGTGGCCGGTCAGCACGTTACTATCGAGCCGGTCGCAATTGCGCACGGCACCATCACGGTGAGTATTCAGTCGACGCCGATTATCTCGCAACCCATGCCTTACAGCGGGGGAGAGACGGTAGTGACTCAGCAATCCCGCGTGAATGTAAACACCGAGCCGGCCCGCGTAACGCATATCAAGGGGGCCGTGCATCTTGGTGACATAACCAAAGCTTTGAACCGAATCGGCGCCACCCCGCGCGATATCATAGCGATTTTCCAAGCCCTCAAGCAGGCGGGCGCGCTGAGATCGGAGCTGGTGATATTGTAATGTCGAACGTGACCTTCAAACCGGCGGGGGCGGCTTTGCCCAATGCCGATATCGAGCGTCTGCGAAGCCATGGGGAAGAGACGCTGGCATCCGCCAAGGATCGCCTGCGCCGCGTAACCCGCGAGTTTGAGTCGTTCTTTACCCATTCCATGCTGAAAGCCATGCGCAAAACGGTACCGGAGACCGGTCTCGCCGAAGGCGCCCCGCTCAATGCCAGCTCCGGCAAGGACATCTACACGGATATGTTCGACATGGAACTGGCTCGAAATATTACCAGCGGCAAGGACAACTCCATCTCCGATATGCTCTATCGCTCGATGGAGGGGCTGGTTGAAGCGCAGTACGGCGAACGCTCGGGAGAGGTAGATTTGAAACCTTTGCACTCGGCACCGGCCGGGCCCCTGATTCTCGACCCCGACGGGTTTACCTCGATAAGTCAAACGGGGCGGGTGTTCAGGATCGCGCCCGTTGAAAGACGGCCGATGCAGATCAATCGGCACGCCCTCTCCGTCGGTGACAATAGTATCCTTGAAGAATATGGCGAGCAGATCTATGCCTCGGCTCGCGCGGCTAAACTCGATCCGGCGCTTTTGGTCGCCATAATAAAGACCGAATCGGCGGGCGATCCCAAAGCTGTCTCGCACAAAGGAGCCAAGGGACTGATGCAACTGGCCGACTCCACTGCCACCGACTACAAGGTGACCGACGTTTTCGACCCGGCCCAGAATATCCGCGCCGGAAGTCAATACCTGAAAGATTTAAAAGATCGCTTTGGCGACCTGAAACTTGCCCTGGCGGCTTACAATGCCGGGCCGGGGAATGTGAAACGATATAACGGCATCCCGCCATTCGAAGAGACAGAGCAGTATGTCGGCAAGGTGATGGACACCATGCGGGCCCTGCACGATGCGAAGACCGGCAATGAAGCTAAAGTACGATAGCTTTAAGTCGATAGAACTGATACGAATAAGACTGGGATAGGAAATGGTAAACCGGTTAATCGAGATCATTGGCAAGGAAGCCGCACTCTTCGAGTCCTTCCTCGAATTGTTAGAGAAACAGCAGTCGCTGCTGGTCGCTAATGACGTCCGCGGCCTCAACGAGGTGACGGAAGGTCTGCGCGAGAAGCTGACCGAAAGCCGTTTGTTAAATCAACAACGCGAGGAACTTATCGAGCAGATTAAGATCACCAACGCCGTCGAGGGCGATCTCAATGTCACCCGGCTGCTGGAGATTATTGATGCCAACCAGGCCGACCGGCTGCTCAGGCTGCGTAACCTGATTTACAGTCTCAACGACAAGATTGAGCAGGTGCGCAACCAGAACGCCATGCTCTTAAACCGATCCCGCGAATATATCGGCAAGATGATGGAAATGCTGTCGAGAATAGACACCCCTTCGGGCCAGTATAACGCCGCCGGCGGCAGTGGTCGCTGCGATGGTGTCGTGGCCGTGGACAGGAGGGCATAATGGCCGGACTATTTCAAACCCTCGAACTGGGCAAACGGGCGCTGTTGACGCACCAGGTTTCTCTGCAAACCACCGGCCACAACATCGCCAATGTTAACACTCCGGGCTATACCCGGCAGCGCGTGTCCATCTCGGCGACATTGCCCGAGTACAATACCAAGGGGATGATCGGCACCGGTGTCCAGGCCAACGATATCACCGCCGTCCGTGACCTCTTCCTGGGCAACCAGTTTCGCCAGGAAAGCAAATCCCTCGGCCAGTGGGCCTATAAAGAAAAGACCCTGACCCAGATCGAGTCGTTTTTTGGTGAGCCCAATGACAACACCCTCTCGGATTTGCTGAACCAGTACTGGGATAGCTGGGCCGACCTTTCGACCATGTCCGATTCGGCGAGCAGCCGGACCGCGATTTTACAGCAGGCCAATCTCCTGGTTAACGGCCTCCACAGCATGGCCACCCAGTTGCAGGATTTGCAGACTTCGATCGACGCCGACACGAATCAGCTCACAAGCGAAATCAACCAGATGTCGACCGAGATTGCCAAACTCAACGGGCAGATCAAACGCAGTGAGCTGGGGACGGCCAACGCCAACGACCTGCGCGACTCCAGGGATCTATTGATTGACCAGTTGTCGACTCTCGTCGATGTCAACACCGTTGACAGGAAAGACGGCGGCATCGCCGTTTACGTCGGCGGAATGGTGCTGGTCGACGGCGACACGGCCCTGAAAATCGATGCCGAAACGACGAATAATAAAGGCTCCCTCAGGACCGATCTGGTCTGGATGGGCACGGATTTCAGTTTCAAGAACATGAACGGTCAGCTCAAGGGGCTGATGGATTCGCGTGACAACCTTATCCCGTCATACATTGATGAGCTGAACACGATTACGAAAACGCTCGTGGACGAAGTCAATGCCCTGCACCGCAGCGGCTACGGCCTCGACGGTTCCACCGGCGTCAATTTCTTCGATCCTCGCTATACCGATGCGTCAACGGTCAGGATCAATACCGAAATTACTGCCAACCCGTCGAGAATCGTTGCCTCCGCCTCCGGAGAAATCGGTGATAACACCATCGCCCTCGCTATGCAGGACCTGCGCGACAAGAAGATGATGAACGATGGTACGGAAACGATAAACAGCTACTACAACTCCCTGGTGGGTACGCTGGGCATTCAATCGAGCGAAGCTCAGTCGTTTACGAGCAACTATGAGTTGCTCGTGCAACAGATCGATACCGCCCGGGAATCGGTCCAGGGAGTTTCCCTGGATGAAGAGATGACCAATATGGTCGTCTCGCAACATGCATACGATGCTGCTGCCAGGATCATCACGGCCATGGATGAGGCCCTTGATACGGTGATCAAAGGAATGGGTGTGGTCGGCCGTTAAGGCAACCATCACCGGCAGCTTAACATAGAAAACCACGGAGGGTTACGTTGCTGATATTAACAAGGAAGTTGGGTGAGTCCATCACCATTGGAGACGATATCAAGGTCTCCGTACTGGGTATCCACGGTCGGCAGGTGCGAATCGGTATCGATGCGCCATTGGACGTCGTCGTACACAGGGAAGAGGTGTATGTCAAAATCCAGGCCGAGAATCGCCGGGCCTCAAAGTCGATCAAGGAAGACTTTATCGGCATGGTGAGCATGATCAGGGGCAAGATCAAGGGTAAGGACGTCGATAAGGCGAAACCGCCTGAGATTGATTACAAAGATGACGACCGGACGCGCCGCCGCCCGCGCAAGGGGCCCGGCTCCGGCAACGCTCTAAATGGCTGAATGCCGTAGAACAGGAACACGGTTATGCGAGTGACCAATGCGATGGTGGCCAATACGGTCATCTTCAACACCCAGAGATCGCTGTCGCGTTATCTCGATCTCGAGTCAAAGATGTCGACCGGGCGAAAGATCAACGCGCCTTCGGATGATCCCATGGGAACCATCCGTGATCTCGACTATCGGACGGAACTGGCCAAGATCGAGCAATATCAGAAGAACATCAGTTCCGGTCTCACCTGGCAGACTAACTATGAGACCATACTGGCCGATTTGAAAAACATGACCACCGACGCCAAGGAACTTGCCATCGCCATGGCCAATGATACCTACGGCGATACTGAGCGGGCGGCGGCGGCCAGCGAGATCGACTCCATTTTCGATCGGATGATTCAGCTTGCCAACAGCGAACTGGAAGGGAAAAGCGTCTTCTCCGGCTTCCGCACCGATGCCAAGGCCCTGGTGGCCACGGCCTACGGGGCGACCTACATGGGCGATAACGGTCAGATCGATTTCGCTATCGAGTCCGGTTCCCGCCAGACGGTCAACCTCAACGGTGCCGACGTATTCCTGGCCCAGTTGAGTCCCCTCGGCAGCGAGGCCGACTTCAATCTCGGTGTTGCGGCGAATACGCTTCTGGCCGATCTTCATGGCGGTGACGGTATCGACCAGTTGCCCGGTACCTTTACCATCACCGACCGAAACCTCGGCCTTACCTCGACGATAAACATCAGCGGCGCCGGTACGGTGCAAAACGCTATTAATACGATCAATGTTCAGCTGGCCATGGACGGTATAACCGATGTCGTGGCGGCCCTGGGGCCGGACGGTAACAACATCATGTTGGACACCACGGCCAGCGGCCGCATTTCCAACGTGACCGACCTGGGTGTTCTCAACTCCGGCAACGGCATTGATCTCCAGCCGGGATCTATCCTGGTCAGCGACGGCGGCGCGACGAGCGTCGAGGTTGACCTGTCCGGGGCGAGTACGATTGGCGATGTCGTCACTTTGTTCAACAGCCAAATGGCTGCGGCCGGAGTCGCTAATGTAACGATGCAAATAAACGCCGCCGGGACGGGTTTCGAAATAAACGATACCAACGGCGTCCCGCTGGGGCTGAGTATCTCCGATGTCGCCGGCACCGAATCGACGGCCGCCAATCTCGGTATCGTTGGCCGCGTCGATCCGACACTCGCCGGAACCGGCCTTCAACCGACCGTCAGTTTCTCCGTTGCCGAAGTTTCGGGCACCACGGCGGCCGACCTGGGCATCGACGGCGACTTTTTCGGTGACTTCACCGGCAACGATCTTAATCCGGCCCTGTCGCTCACGGCCAATATCGCGGATCTCAATAACGGTCTCGGGCTCGAACTGGGCGATATACAGATCTGGCAGGGAAACGCCAGCCGCACCCTCAACCTCAGCGATCCCGGAATCGTCACGGTGCAGGATCTCATCGATACTTTCAACAATTCCGGACTGGACATTACGGCCTCTCTCAATGAAGCGGGGACGGGCATCCAGATCGTGAATGATGATCCGTACAGCTCGCTGACCATTAAGGACCCCGAGGGGACGGAGGTCAGCCGGCTCCTGGGCATATACGGCTCCACCGACATGATGGGTTCGATGATGCTTCTGTCCGATGCCATGCACAGTGACGACCGGCCCGCCATCGAGCTTTTGCTTCAAAATCTCGATGAATCGATCCAGGAATTATTGACGTCCCGGGCCTCGGTCGGAGCCAAGACGATCGGTTTAGAAACGACCAGTGCCCGTATGAGTGACCTGGAACTGAAGTTCACGGAACTGCTCTCGGACACCGAGGATGCCGACCTGACGCAGCTCGTCACGGATCTGGCCACTTACGAGAATAACTACCAGGCGTCGCTTATGGCGACGGCGAAAATAATACAGCCAACTCTATTGGACTTTTTGAGCTAGGCGCCTAACAGGGATAGGATATATGCTGTTGAACAGTTTGAAATTCGGACCGATGGAGATCCCCGAGAACAAGATCATTACCATGAAACGGCCGATTCTGGGGTTTGAACATCTCGAAACATTTTGCCTGATCGAGCGTGACGACGTCCAACCCTTTTTGTGGCTGCACTCGACCGAAGATCCGGCGGTGGCGTTTATCGTGATGAACCCGGCGGTGTTCTTCCCGGACTATCGCATTGTCGTCAATCCGAAAGAGATTGCCGAACTCAAGATCAAACGCCTGGAGGCCGTCGAGACCTACGTAATCGTAACCGTTCCCGATGATCCGTCCCAGATGACGGCCAACCTGCAGGGGCCGGTGCTGATTAACACCGACAACTGCCTGGCCAAGCAACTTGTGCTGGTCAACTCGGATTATCGGGTCAAGCACTCGGTTATGGATGCTGCGGAAGCGGTATGTGCTTCTCCCGGCATGGCCGAACCAGTCGGGGTCTGAAGCGCAGGTACAGGAGGCGGTGATTATCGCCTGCCTGGGGAGGCCGGAATTACACAGTTTCATGGGATGAGGACAATTATGGCCAGAACAAAGAAAAGACGGAGCCCGCGCAAATCAGCGCCTAAAAGGCGTCGCCAAATCACCACCAATAACTCACAGAAAACAACCACCAAACGTCTTGACGTGTTGCTTACTGCCGTCCGGAACGCCCCGGAGGATATCGAGGCCCGCCTTGCCCTGGCCGAATACTATCTGCGCCAGGGGCTCGACGCGAAAATCGTCGACGCCTTTGACGGCATTGGCGATGACTACCCTTTTGCCAATAATTCTCTGAGATACCGGTTTGAGGTCCTGACGGCCTACGGCAATGCCATCCGGGGTAACCTGGCCGAGGCCGATAGTATCACCCACCGGGGTCTCGAAGACAACCCGGACAGTCTCGATTTCCTGTACATTCTCACATACGTCCAATTATCCCTGCGAGAGTACAGGGCAGCCCGCGAAACCGCCAATCGCTTCCTGGGTATTCTCGACCATGCCTCTCCACCGTCGATGTTCGTGGCCAGCCCGGCCCGTCTTCACAATTTCGGCGGCACCGCCGCCCTGGAGTCGGGCGACTTTGATGTTGCCGCCGAGGCCTTCGAAAAATCAATTGCACTCGACCCGACCGACCACCAGCCATATCTCAATTTGGCCCGTCTGCACCGGCGTCGCCGGGAAATGGAAATGGAGCGCCGTGTTGTCGATCGTGGGATCAAGGCCTGCGCCCAGATCCACGAACTCAGGATGTACCGGAAATCGCTCGAATCCGGAGCCAGTGTCTCGGTCTGTATGATAGTTAAAAACGAAGAGGAGATGCTTCCCGGTTGCCTCGAGTCCATCCGCGACTGGGTAGACGAGATCATAGTTGTCGATACGGGCTCTTCCGATCGGACCGTCGAAATCGCCGAGTCCTACGGTGCCAAAATGTTCTTCCAGGAATGGGAAGGAGATTTCTCCAAACATCGCAATTACAGCCTGGAACAGGCGAGCGGCGACTGGATATTCATAATCGACGCCGACGAGCGCATATATCAGGAAGATATCCCCCTGATCCGGCGCGTGCTCAACCAGGACAAATTCCGAGTTGTCTCGATTAACGTTTACAACGTCAGCGGTGATAAAGAAGAGACGGTTACTTTTCTGCCCTCCATCAGGTTTTTTAAGCGAGAGTTGAATCTCCGCTACGAAGGTATCGTTCACAATCTCTTGAAAGTCCCATCCGGGGAAACCCCCCTGAGGGCCGGGATTCGTCTCAAGCACTATGGCTACGGTCTGTCGCCGGAGAAAATGGCAGCCAAGATTGAACGTTCGCGCGCGCTGCTCGAAAAACAGCTGGCCGAGAACCCCGACAACTTTCACGCTCATTTCAACTATGCTCAGCTCCTGCGTGGGGTGGGTTTGAAAGGACACCCGGAGTTCGCCGGGTTAATCGCTCATTCGGCGTCTCGGGCCATGGAACTGGCCAACCCAGAGGGTAGAGATACTCGGCACATCCACCTCATGGCCCTGCATCAGCTCGCCTGGGTGAATTTCGTGACCGGGGAATATAATGTTGGCGAGGATTTCTGCCGGCGGGCGATATCGATCAAAGCCAATTACCTGGACGCGATCCTCCTGCTCGGGCACGCCTGCATGAAGCAGGGGAAACTCGAACAGGCCAAAGATTCGTATTCAGAGTATCTGGAGATGCAGGCGGCGTACGATGAATCGCTGGAGACCGACAATATCATGCTGCTCAACCCCGATTCCGCCGAAAGCGCCTACTACGGGCTGGGCGTAATTGCCGAGCAGGAGCACGATTCGGCCACCGCGATGGAAATGTTCGAGAAGTCCCTGAAAACCGTGAACGGATTTCTGGATACCAATTACCGACTCGGATTGCTGTACCTGCAGGATGGCCGGATTGGTCTGGCCGAAACCTGTTTCGAGAAGCAACTCGAAAGAGATCCGGAATCCTTACCGGCGTTGATGGGAATGGCCGATGTGCATTTTCGGCGAAATGAGTTCGACGGCGCCATCAACTGCTTCGAAAAGGCGCTCGGGATTGAGCCGGATAATTGCGAGGTCCTCGAAAAGTACGGTCAGGTCAATCTGGAGATTGGCCGCAACGCCGAGGCCCTGACGTGTTTTGAGCAGCTTGTCGATTTGGGGCAGGCCTCAAAAACCGCTCTGACTCGTTTGGCGTCCCTGTGTTTTCAAATGGAACGTATTGATGAGGCTCAGGTCTGGTATCAACGAATTCTCGAAGATTATGAGGCTACCCCTCAAATTCTCAATGACTTAGGCAACTGCCGCTTCAGGCTTGGCCATGACCGCGAGGCCGCTGAGGCGTATGAACGGGCGCTCGCCATGAGCGGTTGTCCGGCGCTGGCATACCGGAATCTGGCCCTGGCCAGGGCTCGTCTCGAAGAACCGGCCGAGGCCATTGAGGCGCTCCTGAAGTATCGCGAGTTAAACTCGGAAGATATTGCTGTGGAGCACCTTATGGGCGACCTGTATTCCCGCACCGGTGATTTTAAACAGGCCATGAAATACTATGAGAGATTTCTGCTGGCCAGCCCCGATGATCCGTTGGCCCTTTATAACCTGTCTGAGTGTTATCGCCATCTGGGGCATTTCGAGTCAGCAGTAATGGGCTATCGCCGGGTATTGCAGAAAGATCCCGATTTTGCCCCGGCCCAGGCCCGGGTGGAACAATTGACTCCGAACGCCGAAGAGGTTGTGGAGCCGCCAAACGCCTGATCGGAGGCGGACAAAACAGAGCATGTTTTTTGTCTCAAGTGTAAAGTTGTGAGAGTTTTAGCCGATTATCTCACTTAAGAAAGCAATCAAAGCGACTGAGTACTTTTTGACAAAATGTCAACGTTGTAGGAAAGGAGGAGGCAAAGCACACGATCAGAAAACAGGGCTACATAGGAATGTAGACTCTTTGCTATCCTTACATGGGAAGTGACAAGGTGGTAAACACCGCATGTATATGACAAGAAAAAGGGTAAGGATACCCCAAATCACTCAAGGAGGATTTGACACATGTCACTGACCATCAATCACAATCTTTCGGCGATGAACGCTCACCGGAATTTGATCAACACGACCGAGGCTCTGAACAACTCGATGCAGAAGCTGTCCAGCGGCTATCGCATCAACCAGGGTTCGGACGATCCGGCCGGTTTGGTGATTTCCGAACAGTTCCGCGCCCAGATCGCCGGTCTTGATCAGGCTATCGAAAACTCAGAGGGCTCTGTCAATATGATTCAGACCGCTGAGGGTGCCTTGACCGAGATCAACAACCTTCTGGTGTCGATGAGAGAACTGGCCATTCATGCTGCCAACGAAGGCTTCAACGATGCCGACCAGTTGGCTGCCGATCAGGCTGAAATTGACAATGCCATCCAGACGATAGACCGTATCGCCGCCAACACCCAGTTTGGCACGAAACTGCTTCTGGACGGTTCCAAGTCCAACATGGCCACCATCACCAGCGCCAACAGCGCCCAGGTCGCGATCTCCGATTCGCGCCTGTCTGATGGCGTCCACTCCATTGCGGCTACCAAGACGGCCGACTCTACGGCCAGCCTGAATACGACCTCGCTGGGCGTCAGCCTTGCGAACGTTGATGGCGATCCGTACAGCCTGACCGAAGGTATTCACAATCTCGACGTCGTCCAGGCGTCCGAAGTTGCTTCCAAGAACTCCGGTACGGTTGCCATCGCGGATGCGTTCGGTAACAATCTGACCGTCGCCGCCGCCGCCACGCGTGCGGAAATTTTCTCGGCCGGCACCGTTGCCGCCACCGCTACGGCCGGCGCCAACGCCGGAAGCTATTCCTGGACCCTGAACTACCAGGAAAACGGCGAGTCTCCGACCGGTGAACAGGTCCTGACTATCAACACCGAAGCGACCGACACCATTGCCGATGTTGTTTCCGATCTCAATCAGCAGATCGCGCTCAACTCCGCTCTGGCCGGTAAGGTCGAAGCCTTCTCCTCCACCGACGGTGGTGGCGACGAGGCCCTGGTGTTCCGCACCGCCAACGAAGGTGCCCAGTACTCCCTTAAGGCCGTCAGCAGTTCCTATACAGGTACTGGCTCGGCCTGGATTTCGCACAGCGCCGGCGACACCGCTCGTGGTGTTTCCAAGAACACGCTTTCGGTAACGTCTACCACCGCCAAGGCGGCTGACAATACCCAGACCGTTACTCTGGCCGCAGCGACTTACACGTCGCTCGATGGCCTGACGACGGCTCTGGATACAGCACTGGCCACGGCCTTTGGTTCGGTTGCTGCCGGTGCCGGTAACCCGACCGATATCGATGCGGCCATCTTCGACTCTGATAAGCTGCAGTTTAAGACCTGGGATGAAGGTTCGGATTACAAGATTCGCCTGGACAACACCGACGCGACCGGTACGGCCACCGGTGAACTCCAGTATGCTCTTAATCTGACTCCGGATTCACTGTACAACACCGGTACCGATGCTCTGGTGAGCTTCGACAACTTCACCACCGCCATCAGTTCCGTCAAGTACGCTACGACCACCACTGCCACCCTCGGTAACAAGGCCGATGGCGTTGAAGGTCGCGGCACCATCGATCTGACCGTTGCCACGGCTCAGAACGGTGTCAATCTGGGTAACCTGTTGCTCGACGTGAGCGCCGCTCGCTACAGCGTCCGTCTCGATGGCGGCCCGGCCACTTCCGTGACCGCCGGTATCGATTCCACCATCTACAATGCCGATCGCAGCGAGTCTATCAATGTCAACTATGACTTGACCTCGCAGGGCGGTTCGGAAACGATCAACAACAGCGATCGTTCACTGGTCTTCCAGATCGGCGGTAATGTCGGCCAGACCGCTTCGGTCTCGCTCCGTAACATGGCTGCTTCCTCGCTGGGTAACAACCTGGCCAGCAACATGTTCCAGTCTCTTGCCGAGATTGACGTGACCTCCGTACAGGGCGCCCAGGACGCTCAGTCGATAATCGATGCCGCGATTAACGAGGTTTCCACCACTCGTGGTACGCTGGGAAGTTTCCAGAAGAACACTCTGGAATCCAACCTGCGCAACCTCCGCATTTCGGCGCAGAACCTGACCTCCTCGGAGTCGCAGATCCGCGACACCGACATGGCCGAGGAAATGTCAGTGTTCACGCAGAACCAGATCCTGATGCAGGCCGGTACTTCCATGCTGGCTCAGGCCAACCAGGTTCCGCAGATTATTCTGTCGCTGTTCGGTTAAGCCATTCTCTGATTTAGCCGATATCTTAACTGGGGGGGAGAATATTCTCCCCCCGAGTTATTTCCGGTCCAAAACGGCCGGTCATGGACATTGATGTCATAAGCGACAGGAGTTCACATGCCGGGCACACAGTCAACCGTCGGTATTACGTCGGGCATGGATACCGCCTCGATCGTCGATTCCCTGATCGAGATCGAGCGTCAGGAAGTTGTCCTGCTCGAAGAGCGCCAGGTCGAGACCACCAACATAATCTCCACCTACCAGGCCCTTGAGGCCCAGTTTCTGTCTCTCAATGCGGCTCTGGCCAGACTCGAACAAACCTCCAGCTTCGATGCCGCAACCGTCAACGTCTCTGACGATTCCTACCTGACGGCCACGCGGACGGGAACGGTGGGATCCGGCTCTTACGATCTGAGGGTGCTTTCGCTGGCCCGCAACCACCAGATTGCCAGCCAGGGATTCGAATCGCAGTCCGAGGCCCTTTTCGGCAGCGGCACGATTTCGCTGAGCGTCGGGGAAGGCGCCACGAAGACCATAACCGTCGATGCCAACAACAACTCGCTGATCGGCATCAAGAATGCCATCAATGATTCCGGTGCAGGGGTGCGTGCCACGATCGTTAATGATGGTTCGTCCTCGAACGCCTATCGCCTCATTCTCAGCGCCAACGAAACCGGCCGCAGCAACGAGATCCATATCCAGAGCGACCTGACCGGCGGCCCGGATCTGAATTATACGGCGGGTTCCTTCGACGACGTGGAAGCGATCACGATGGATCCCGCTTCCAGCGCCGCGATCTCACTGGGCGCCGGGGCGGCTTTCAGCGCCAACGAAAACAAGATATATACCTTCACCGTGGCCGGCTCGGGTCAGCAGACGGTGGGTGCTGATACCATTACGCTCAACTGGTCCGACGGCACCAATTCGGGGACGATAGAAGTGAGCCAGGCCGATGAAGAGGTGTTCCTTGAAGGCGACGGTGCCGATGGCCTGTCGCTCAATCTCGGGAGCGGCATCCTATCCGGCGGCGACGAGTTTCAGGTAACAGCCTTCGGCACCACCTTGCAGGAGGCGGCCGATGCGCAGATCTCACTGGGCTCCAGCGGTGGTGTCGGGTCGCCGATCACGGTAACCTCGGACACCAATGTCTTTGCCGATGTTATCGGCGGCCTCGATGTCACGGCCGTCAAAGTGACCGACGCCGGCGAATCTATTACCGTCAACACGGCTATCGATTCGTCTTCCATAAAGAATAATATCGATAGTTTTATCAGCGCCTACAATTCCGTGGTGGGTTTCATCGATACGCAGAACACTTTCAATTCTGATACCGGTGCGTCTGGCATCCTTTTCGGAGATGTCACTCTGTGGAGCATGCAGAGTGCCCTCAGGAACTCGGTGACTTCGACGGTGGAGGGTCTCTCCGGACGGTATAACCAGCTTTATTCGATAGGGATCAGGACCGGCTCCGACGGAACTCTCAGCATCGTCAACTCCAGCCGCCTGACCGAAGCCATCGAGGACAACCTCGAGAGTGTGACGAAACTGTTCACGAATTCGGGAGCCTCGACCAACGGCTACATCGAATTCGTGGCCGCCGGCACCGATACCAAAATGGGGGAGACGTACGAAGTAAATATTACTCAGGCGGCCAGTCAGGGTCGCTTTGCCGGAACCAATACCAGTGACCCGGCGCTCACTCCCCTGATCCTGACCGAGTCCAACAACACCATCAAAATCAAGGTCGACGGGGTTGTTTCCGAGGAGTTCACGCTCACGCCCGGTACCTATAACTCGTCTGCCCAACTGGTTTCCGAGATACAGTCCCAGATCGACGCCGACAGCAAAATCGGCAGTCGCGGTGTGGCGGTCGAGTGGGTCGACACGGGGGCGGGATCGGGGTATTTGCAGTTCGAGAGTTCCACCTACGGCTCGGGTTCAAAAGTCGAAATGATGACCTCGATATCCGACTCGGCATATTCGACCCTGGGCCTGGTGCAGGGTATGAGCGTCGTTGGTAAGGATGTCGCGGGGACGATTAACGGCGAGAAGGCCGAAGGCAGCGGCCAACTGCTGACCGGCGCCGACGACAATCCGAATACCGCCGGCCTGGTTCTGAAGGTCACCCTCGACAGCTCCCAGGTGAACAATATCGGCGCGGACGGTTCCATTACCCTCTCACAGGGCATAGCGTCGCGGGTGGGCAACTATATTGACGGCCTCACCGACACTGTTGACGGCACTTTCGCCCGCCGCATCAATGCCTATGAAACCCAGATCGAGGAGCTGGTGGAGAGAATTGAGGATATGGACGAGTTGCTCGAACTCAAGCGGGAGACGCTCAACGAGCAGTTCTACCAGATGGAACTGGCTCTCAGTGAGTTGAACTCCCAGTCCGATTTCCTTTCGTCTCAAATCGAACTATTGAACAACAACTGGAATTTCGGTCGAGGAAATTAACAACAGAGAGGGAATGAGTGGCAAACAACCTGGATACTTATCGGACGATGGACACGATCGGGATGTCGCAATTGGAATTGATTCTTAAGGTTTACGATGGTTTACTTGGCGCCTATCGCGCCGCTTCCGAGGCCTGCCGCCGCAAGGATACCGCGGCCGCCTTCGATCAACTCGAGAAGGCGAAGCGTTTCGTGACGCATCTCTACACCACTCTTGACTTCGAAAAGGGTGGTCAGATCGCCGAGCAACTGGGCAAGCTGTACGCTTTTGCCCTCAACCAGACGAACATGGTCCAGGCCACGAAAGACCTTGAGCAGATTGACGAGATCATACACATATTCGAAAACCTGCGCGGGGGCTGGTCAGGTCTGAAAGAACAGCAAGGGCCGCAGGGAAAACAGACCGCGTCGGAAACGACCCCGACGATCGGCGATGGGTTCACAGTGTCGGCATGAGTTCGGAGAATATGGACTACAACGCTATAAGTCAGCTGGAACGAGAGTTGATTTTCGTTCTCAAAGAAGAGTATTCGTTCTATCAGTCGCTTTACATAACGCTTGACAAGCAGCGTGACTCGATCAAATTTAAGAATGACGAGCACCTGCTGGATTTGTTCGCGGAGGTCGAACGCTGTCATCAGCGAATCAAGAAGTCGGAGGAGAGAATCGCCGCTCTCAAGGCGCGTAATCCTCAGATGTTCAAGGTGGCGGCCGTTAAACCCGAGGTGAAAAAACTGGTCAACAGCATCGCCACCATGGTCAGGAAAAACACGATCCTGGTGAACGAGAGCCGTGAATACCTCGATGACCGCTACGAGCGTATTAAGGAGGAACTGGGGGAGCTTCAGAATAGTCATAAGATTATGCAGTACGTCAGTGAAGCCGATCCTTCACCCCAGTTCGTGGATGACAAGAAGTAGAAGGGGCACTATCGCATAGAGCGATCGATGACGTAATTGGTTTGGCTGTCACCATCAATAGGAACTGAAATGAGGTGCGTCAATGCAAATGGGATCCAGGCCGAACGGTGAACCGTTGGAGAATGCCCGGGAGCCGAAGCGAACGCCGGCCCTGACCGGAAGGCGGGACGGCCGAAATTCGGAGCCGGGCGCAAAGGCCCTTGGAACGAGGGCAGAGTTGATGACTCTGGCCGATGCCGGTCGCAGTGAACTGCTGGCCGCCGGTATCAGCCTCGACGATTGCTACGAAGAGGGTATCGGACTCGAAGGTCGGGAATTCGGCGGGGAAGATGTTGCCGAGGACGACCTGGAGCGACAGTACCGCGTGTGGCGGCTGGCGCTGGTCAGGAAGAGAGTAGTGTCCGGCTTCTACGAGCAACTTCAGATTCGCGAGCAAATAGTCGATAAGCTTACTGAGTCAGAGTTTGGAAACGACAACACAGGTTAGGGGCAGCGAGCGTAAGATGGACATCGCGACTATCGACAACAAGGTGCAGCAGGTCATTGCTAATGTTAGAAACCTGCCGACGCCACCAATTGTATTTCACCAGATCGAAAAAGTTGTTAACGACCCCAATGCCTCCGCGGCACGGGTGGCGGCAGTACTCTCCGAGGATCCGGCGATGTCCGTCAAAGTCCTCAAGCTTACCAACTCGGCCTACTACGGACTCACTCGAGAGGTGGAGTCCGTTAAGCAAGCCGTTGTGATGGTCGGTTTGGAGGCAGTTAAGAATCTCGTGCTTTCCGCTTCCGTCATGGGTATGTTCAAAAACACTGAACTCGACAGCGAATTCCAGGATGCCTACTGGCGGCATTCGTTGGCCACTGCTTTTTGCTGCCGTGTGGTGGCCAAAAACCTCAAATCACGCGGAGTCGTCGATCCTGATGCCGCCTTTTCGGCCGGCCTTCTACATGATGTCGGCAAGATGATTCTTTCATGCTACGTTCCCGACGAAAACGCGCGGCTTAAGAGCGACCGCGAGAACGATCAGGAGTCGTCGGATTTGGAGATTGAGCAACGCGTACTCGGCTACAATCACGCTCAACTTGGCGGGGTTCTGGCCGCCCAGTGGAAATTGCCCGAGAATACCATGAAGGCCATTGCTTTTCATCACCGACCGCAACTGAGCGACATGGATACGCCCATGGCCTATATCGTTTACCTCTCCGACTATATCGCCAAAGACACGTTCTACGACACGAGCGAAGCCTACCGGATCGGCACCGTCGATGAAAACGTTCTCGAATATATGCAGGTGAATCATGAAAGCCTGTCCGTTTTCAACGACTTGCTCCGCGAGGAATATGTCAAGGCCGAAACTTTCATGCAAATGGCCGGCCTGGGCTGAGGGTTTATCGGGGCGTCACGCCGGCTTCAGATCTTTCCCCCATGGTTATAAATCCCGCAAACGGATCGATAAGATTGGTAGTCGGGACGTTTTACCTTCGGCCGAGGGTGGAAGTCGTCGATCTGCACACCATTTTTTGGCGTGTTCGGCCCAAAATGGGCTTGACAAACAGGAACAACTCCCGTATCAAGTAAGGTTATATAAAATAGGTGGTTGCCCGGTGGTAATTATTCACGGGTAACGATTTATGGTTGATGGGCGATTAGCTCAGATGGTTAGAGTACTTGCTTGACATGCAAGGGGTCACTGGTTCAATTCCAGTATCGCCCACCATTTTGTTTTCTGAGCGGGTTTCGGATGTGGGTGTCCACTCTGCAATCCGCATTTTGACTATGAATAGGAGTTCGTGTCTTCGATGGCTCAGGTTGCCATAACTTTCCCGGACGGTAGTACCCGCGAATATGAGGAAGGCGTCTCGGGATACGATGTCGCCCATTCGATTTCGCCACGCCTGGCCAAGGCCGCTATTGCGGTCCGGGCCAACGGCAATGTGACCGATCTCGGGGCAGGTATACTTACCGACGTCCCCCTGGAGATTCTCACCTTTGACGATCCCGAAGGACGCCAGGTTTTCTGGCATTCCAGTTCGCATATCATGGCCCAGGCGGTGCAGGAGTTGTTTCCGGGCGCCAAACTTGCAATCGGCCCCGCCATCGCCGAGGGCTGGTATTACGATTTTGAGGTCGATAAGCCCTTCTCACCCGAGGATCTTGAGCAGATCGAAAAAAGGATGTCCAGGATTATCGCGGAAAACGCCATCTTCGAGAGACACGAATGTTCGCGGCAGGAAGCGATTGAAAAGTATCGCTCCAGCGGTAACGATTACAAGGTCGAGATTCTCGACGGGCTTGAGGACGACAAAGTGTCGTTTTACAATCACTCCCGTTTTGAAGATCTTTGCCGTGGACCGCATATACCCAGAACAGGCATTATCAAGGCCTTTAAACTGACCGCCTCCTCCGGCGCTTATTGGCGCGGCGATGAAAACCGCACTATGTTGCAGCGAATTTACGGTGTGTCCTATCCGAAGAAGGCCATGCTCGAGGAGTACCTGGAGCGCATTGAGGAAGCCAAAAAGCGCGACCACCGGGTTTTGGGGAAACAGCTGGAGCTATTTACCATTTCCGACGAAGTCGGCGCCGGCCTGGTGCTGTGGCTTCCGCGCGGGGCGCGAGTGCGCAATGAAATCGAGAATTTCTGGCGCGAGGAGCACCTCAAGCACGGCTATGAGTTGGTGTTTAGCCCCCACGTGGCCAATCTGTCGCTCTGGGATAAAAGCGGCCACCTGGACCATTATAAAGAAGATATGTTTGAGCCGATGAAGGTCGAGGGCCGCGAATTCCAACTGAAGCCCATGAATTGCCCCTTCCACATTGCCATGTATCAGGCCAGGCTGTGGTCTTACCGCGACCTGCCGTTGCGCTGGGCCGAGCTGGGTACGGTTTACCGGTTCGAGAAAGCCGGGGTGCTCCACGGCCTGATGCGTGTGCGCGGCTTCACGCAGGATGATGCCCATCATTTTGTGACCCAGGAGGGCATGGAAGAGGAACTGGTCTGGCTGCTCAATTTCTGCGTGTATATGCTCCGGTCGTTCGGCTTCTCCAATTACGAAATATTTCTGTCGACTCGCCCGGAAAAAGCCATCGGTGATCCGGAAGACTGGGATCGAGCCCAGGACGGCTTGCGCGAGGCGCTCAATAAGGCCGGGCTGGCATTCGACGTCGATGAGGGCGGCGGCGCTTTTTACGGCCCCAAAATCGATATTAAGATTAAAGATGCCCTCAATCGAAGTTGGCAATGTTCGACCATTCAGTTCGATTTTTCCTTGCCGGAACGCTTCGATTTGCATTATATTGGCCCGGACGGTCAGCAGAAGCGTCCGTTTATGATTCATCGAGCCTTGCTCGGCTCCGTCGAGCGGTTTTTCGGCGTGCTTATAGAACACCATGCCGGAAAGTTTCCGCTGTGGCTGGCGCCGGTCCAGGTTAAGGTGTTGCCCATCACCGATCAGGTGAATGAGTACGCCTCGTCGGTGGTGCAGCGTCTCAAGGAGGCTGGCATACGGGCGGAAGTTGATTTGCGCAGTGAGAAGGTCAATTCGAAGATTCGTGATGCCGAGCTTCTCAAAGTGCCGTATATGTTTGTCATCGGCGGCCGGGAGGCCGATGCCGGTTCGGTGTCGGTCAGAAAACACCAGGCCGGCGACATTGGCGTGAAGTCTGTTGAGGAAGCTCTTGAGTTCCTCAAGCAAGAGATAGAAAGCAAAGGATTGGATGAGAGTGAGAATCGGTGATAAGAGGAGGGTTACATAAGTAGCAAGAATTTAAGGGTCAATGAGCGGATTCGGGTAACTCCGGTCAGGCTCATCGGTCCCGAAGGCGAGCAGCTTGGTATTGTGCCGATAAAAGAGGCTCTCGACCGGGCCCACGAATATGAATTGGATCTGGTTGAGGTTTCCCCCAACAGTCGTCCGCCCGTCTGTCGCATCCTTGATTTTGGCAAATTCAAGTACGAGCAGTCGAAAAAGGATAAGTCGGCCAAGAAAAGGCAGCACAGCTTCCAATTGAAGGAAATGCGGTATCGTCCCAAGACGGACCAGCATGATTACGATTTCAAGTGTAACCATGTCCGAGATTTCCTGATATCCGGCAGTAAAGTGAGAGTTTACGTGATGTTTCGCGGGCGGGAGCTAGCCTACACCGATCGCGGCCGTATATTGCTGGAACGCATCGCCGGAGACATGGCTGACATAGCTGTGGTCGATATGGCTCCCAAGCGCGAAGGGCGCAACATGAGTATGGTTCTCAGTCCGACTTCGGAAGTTTTGAAACAGGTCAAAACCGCCGCGTCGGTCCAGGAGGCCAAGAAGCAGCCGGATGCGAAAAAGAGCAAGCCTCCCGAGGCCGTCCCTGATATAGAAGAAAGTGCGACGCCGTCAAAAGAGGCCGAGTGACCTCCCGGCGGTGGCGCTTAGAAAGAAGGAAATAGATGCCCAAGATCAAGACACGGCGAGCGGCCGCGAAGCGATTTAAGCGCACGGCTTCTGGCAAGTTCAAACGCTTTAAAGCGTACAAGACGCACATCCTGAACAAGATGAGTCCCAAGCGTCGCCGCCAGTTGCGCAAGTCGGGCCTGGTCTCCAAAGCCGATCAGCCCCGGGTAGAAAAAATGGTGCCGTATTAAGCCGGCAGCGATATTGTTTAACAGGAGATAATGACAGATGCCTCGTGCAAAAAATAACGTCGCCGCTCACCGGCGTCACAAGAAGGTCCTGAAGAAGGCCCGCGGTAACTATGGTGGCCGTCGGAGCTTGTATCGGACGGCGCTGGAGACGGTCAACAAGGGCATGAAGTATGCCTACCGGGATCGTCGCGCCAAAAAACGCGTCTTCCGTTCGCTCTGGATCGCACGCATCTCGGCTGCGGCCAAAATGTGTGACACCAATTACTCCAGCTTCATCGCAGGGTTGAAAAACGCCGGTGTGAACCTCAATCGCAAGGCGCTGGCGGATATTGCCGCTCGCGACATGACGACTTTCAGTAACCTGGCCAAGATAGCATCCGGTAACTAGATCAACAGGAGGCACATTAATGTCGCTTCTGGAGGAAGTTGACCGGTTAAGACAGGAAGCTTTGGAGCGGATCGGCGGTGTCGATTCGCTCGCTTCTCTTAAGGAGCTACAGGTTGCCTATCTCGGGCGTAAAGGTCGCTTTACGGCCATTCTGAAAGGTCTCAAGGACATTGCTCCCGACGAGCGCAAGCAAGTCGGGGCCGCTGCCAACAAAGGTCGGGCGGCCCTGGAGCAGGAGTTTAAGGTCGCTGCCGAAAAGCTGACTGGTCCCCGACAGCAGGTAGCCATCGACCCCACCCTTCCCGGAACCGCCGGACGGCTGGGCGCCGCTCACATTGTCAATCAGACCATCGACGAAATTTGCCATGTCTTTTACGGCATGGGATTCGAAATCGCCCGCGGTCCGGATGTCGAGACCGATTATTACAATTTCGAAGCTCTCAATTTCCCGCCCGACCATCCCGCGCGGGATATGCAGGATACTATCTTTGTTGAGGGCGGGCGCGTGTTACGCACGCATACGACACCGGTGCAGGCCCGCGAACTCGAGCGCTCAAAACCACCGATTAAGATCATTACCCCCGGTAAATGCTTTCGCAACGAAGCTATATCCTCGAGGGCCCACGTCTCCTTTCACCAGGTTGACGGTTTCCTGATTGACGAAGGCGTTACCATGGCCGACCTCAAGGGCGCCCTGGTGGCGTTCTGCGAGGCCTTCTTCGGCGAGGACCTGAAACTCAAGTTCCGGCCGTCCTATTTCCCGTTCACCGAGCCTTCGGCGGAGGTTGATGTCGAGTGCTTCCTGTGCCGCGGCAAAGGATGTCCGGTATGCAAGCAATCGGGCTGGCTGGAGATTCTCGGTTGCGGTATGATCGATCCCAATGTCCTGGCCATGGCCGGGCATGATCCTGAGAAGTATACCGGCTATGCCTTCGGCATTGGCGTCGAACGACCGGCGATGCTGAAATACCGTATCAACGATATTCGTCATTTTTTCAACAACGATGTCCGCTTTCTGAGGCAGTTCATCTAGCTATGAAAATTTCCTATAAATGGTTGCAGGAACTTACCGGCCTGGAATGGCCGCCCGATGAGATGGGCGAACGCCTGACCCTGTGCGGTACCGCCTGTGAATATATCGAGCCGATTGCCAGATACATGGATTGCGTTGTCGTGGGCGAGGTGCTCGAAGTGGGCGCCGTTGAAGGCGCCGACAAAATCCAGCGCACCCTCGTCAATACGGGCGCCGAGAAACTGGTCATAATCTGCGGGGCGCCCAACGTGGCCGTCGGGCAGAAAGTCCCGGTAGCAACCATCGGCGCCAAACTGGCCGGTGATTTCACTATCAAGAAAGCAAAAATCCGTGGTGTCGAGTCCTTCGGTATGATTTGTTCCGAAAGGGAACTGGGCCTCTCCGATAATCATGAGGGCATTATGGTGCTCCCGGAGGATGCCGTCCCCGGAACGCCCCTGAAGGAATATCTCGACTTCGACGATTACATACTAACCTTCGAGTTGACGCCGAACCGGCCCGACTCCATGTCGGCCATCGGTATTGCGCGCGACCTGGCGGCTCTTACCGGCGTCAAGGTGAAGCGTCCGGAATTCGAAGTGAGAGAAGGTTCCGCTCCGGCTTCCGATTGTATCAGCATAAAAATCGATGATCCTGTCGGATGCCCGCGCTATGCCGCCCGGGTGATTAAGAATGTCAAGGTCGGACCGTCCCCCTGGTGGGTCAAAAAGAAACTGATTACCGCCGGCATGCGCCCCATTTCCAATATTGTCGACATTACCAACCTGGTTATGCTCGAGTGCGGCCAGCCCCTGCACGCTTTCGATCTGGATCGCTTCGGCTCCAGCGAGGTCGTCGTTCGCCGCGCGAAGGACAAAGAAAAATTCACTACCCTCGACGGGCGTGAGCATGAGCTTGATGAAGACGTCCTGATGATCACCAACGGCAAGGTTGGTGTCGCCGCCGCCGGCGTTATGGGTGGTCTTGAATCGGAAGTTGAAGACACCACCCGCAACATTTTGCTGGAAGCGGCCTATTTCAATGCCTCCGTGATCCGGCGCTCTCGAAAGAAACTCGACATCGTCAGCGAATCATCAACCCGTTTCGAGAAGGGCGCCGATCCCAACAGCATCGAATACGCCGTCGATCGGGCCGCCTATCTTCTGGCGGAACTGGCCGGGGGAGAAGTTCAACAGGGTATTGTCGATTGCTACCCCGAAGCGATCAAGCCTTTGACGATCACTTTTCGCCCGGAACGCTGCAACGCCGTTCTGGGTACCGATTTCGCCGCCGCCGATATGAAGCAGATATTCCTCGACCTGGGTTTCGAGGTCGCGGATGGGGAGAAACTTGAAGTTACCGTGCCGACCTTCCGACCCGACATCGAACGCGAAATAGACCTGATTGAGGAAGTCGTTCGGATCAAGGGATTCGATGCCGTCGAGAACGCCATAACCAATATCGGCCCGCTTTACACGCGCACCATGCCCGACGATGCCTTCCGTCGGCAGATACGGTCAATCCTGACCGGCGTTGGGTTCGATGAGATGGTTGGTCACGGTCTGGCCGACGGCCGCCTCGCAACACTCCTGAATCCGGATTTGCCCCAGGTCCGCCTGGCCAACCCGGCTTCGGAGGAACTGAACGTGATGCGCAATTGTTTAACGCACAACGTACTTACGGTTGTCAGCCATAACATTGCCCACCGCAATATGGATTTGAGGTTGTTTGAAGTTGGTAAGGCCTATTTCCCGCCCGATGACAAGAACGATTGGCGGGAAGAGGACCGCCTTGTGGTGGCCCTGAGTGGTGATACCGAGCGTACCTGGCGTGATCGCCCGCGCCCGTTTGACCTGCATGATTTGATCGGCGCATTGTCGAGATTGGCCGAGCATTTCCACTGGCCGTCGATAGAGTTCAAGCCCGCTCCGGTGAGTTATCTTGATGATCAGCTCTCGTTCGAGTTGTATTGTGACGATACCCTGGCGGGTTGGGCCGGGAGTGTGACCGAGACCATTTGCCGCAAAGTTGACATCAAACAGCAGGTATTGACGGCCGAGCTCCTCCTGGCGCCTTTGATGGCCGTCTCGCGTGACCTGGCGGCCTTTGAGCCACTACCTGTCTATCCGGCGGCACCTCGTGATCTGGCGGTAGTGGTCGATACGGGGGTCCCGGCCGGCGACATCCTCGATACTGTCCACAAGGCTGCCGGTGACTTGGCCGAGTCGGTAGAGATTTTCGATCTCTATACCGGCAAGCAGATAGAACAAGGCAAGAAATCAATTGCTTTGTCGATAAATTATCGATCGCGCACCGGGAATCTGAGCAGTGACGTTGTCGAGAAAGTTCAACAGAAAGTCATTGCCAGCTTGAGAAAAAAGCTCGGGGCCGACATAAGGGATAGTTGAGATGGAGCAGAAGCTCGAACAGATAGAAGAAAAAGTCGAAAAGCTCGTGACGGTTCTGGAGGCCCTCAAGGCCGAGAACCGAGAATTGAAGATGACCAACCAGTCCTTGACCAGCCAAATCCAGGGCTTTGAGAAGCAGATTCACAAGATGCAGCTTGATGATGCCGACCGCAGCGAAACCGTTCGCACGCGTCTTGAGGGCCTGCTCGGTCGCCTTGACGAACTTGAGCACATCGGCGGCTGAGTTTTTTCTTGACACGACTGGCCGACTTTCGTTAAGATATTGCTAATTAGTTGGATAGGTAGCACGGCAAGACAGGTAATTTAGGATAGTAATGTCTGATCCTCAGGTTGAGAATATGACCGTAGTAAATATATATGGTGAAGAGTATCCGATTACGGGAGCCTCTGACGCCGCATACATTACAAAGGTCGCTGAGTACGTAGACGCCAGAATGCGTGAAGTCGCGAGTAGCGGTCGGACGACGAGTCGGGACCGCATCGCAATTCTGGCAGCCATGTCAATCGCCTCGGAATTGCTCGAGAAGCAGGATGAGGTCGAAAGCCTTGAAACTTCAGTTGAAACCAGGGCTGAGAACATCTGTTCCATGATTGACATAGCTGTTCGCGATTAAATTCCGGCGTCGTTTTCTTATCCTAATTTCCCCGCCATCGAAGTCGTTATATCTAACCACGACATTTTCACATAGATTGCACGCTCGATTTGAACTCGGATCGAGTGGGAGGTTCTCATGACTGATGTAGTAATCTTCGTTGCGATCGCGGTTATTGTTGCAGTAGTCTCCTTTCTGCTGGCACGCCATTTTGCGCTGCGGGCCAGTGAGCAGAAGTTGTTACATGCCAGGAAAGAAGGCGAGCGAATAGTAGCCGAGTCGCAGAACGAAGCTAAAATAAAGAAAAAGGAAGCCGTTCTTGAAGCTCGTGAAGAATGGTTGAAACTGAAAGGTGATTTCGAGCGTGAGGCGGAAAGCAAGCGGCGGGACCTTGAATCGAGGGAAAAGAGCCTCGTCGAGACCGAAGCCTCGCTTCAGAAAAAGCTTGAGTTGCTCGGTTCGAGGGACGCCGACCTGGTCAAGCGGGAAAAGGGGATGCAGGGTCGCGAGAAAGGCATTGCTCTACGTGAGACCGAACTTGACGGGATCATCAGCAGCCAGAACGAAAAACTGCAGAAGATAGCCCAGATGACTCCCGAAGAGGCCAAAAAGCAACTCATGGACAATATGATGAACGCGGCCAGGGCCGAAGCGGCGGTGCATGTTAAGGAGATCAAGGACAAGGCCGAGCGCGAGGCCGAAAAAGAGGCCAAAGAAATCATCCTGTCCGCCATTTATCGTTGTGCGGCGGACCACACGGTGGAGTCGACGGTGTCCGTGGTCAATCTTCCCAACGACGAGATGAAGGGGCGGATTATCGGACGCGAGGGCCGCAATATCCGGTCCTTTGAAACCGCCACCGGTATTGATGTCATCGTCGATGATACGCCCGAGGCCGTGATTCTGTCCGGTTATGACCCCGTCCGTCGCGAGATCGCTCGCATGGCTCTTGAGAAGCTCATAACCGATGGTCGCATTCATCCCACGCGCATCGAAGAGGTCGTGGATAAGTCGGCCAAGGAGATGGAGGTCATCACGCGCGAGGCCGGCGAACAAGCCTGTTTCGAACTGGGTATACACGGTTTGCATCCCGATGTTACCCTTCAGCTCGGCAAGCTCAACTTCCGTACGTCTTATGGCCAGAATGTGCTGGCCCACGCCAAGGAAGTGGCCCTGCTGTGCGGCCTGATGGCCGCCGAGCTTGAACTCGATGCCGTCATGGCCAAACGTTGCGGTTTGCTCCATGATGTCGGTAAGGCCATTGATCGCGAGACCGAGGGTACGCACACGCAAATCGGCGCCGATTATCTGCGTCGGTACAAAGAGAACGAATACGTGATCAATGCCGTCGAGGCACACCACGGTGACGTGCCCATGCTGAGCCCGTATCCGGTGTTGGTTCAGGCTGCCGATTCAATATCCGGTGCCCGTCCCGGCGCCCGCCGCGAACCTCTCGAGGCCTATATCAAGCGCCTGCAGCAGCTCGAAGAGCTGGCTGACAGTTTCAAGGGTGTGTCCAAAGCCTACGCTATCCAGGCCGGTCGCGAGATTCGGGTTATCGTTGAAAACGAAACCCTCGATGACCTGGCCAGTTCCATACTGGCGGCCGATCTGGCTTCCAAGATCGAGAGCGAAATGCAGTACCCCGGACAGATTAAAGTAACCGTGATCCGGGAGATGCGATCAACGGAATATGCAAAATAGCCGGACGTTTTTGCGTCTGGACGGTTGCTTGCAAGGTGGAGTTTTAGTAAACTCCACCTTTGTATTGGAGGAATGCGGCCGCTTGTCGATCGGTGGATAGTGGCGGTTGTTTGTTTTGTTTCCACCTTAGAAAGTTTTGTTATGGCACTTTTTACAGTTTTGTATGTGGCCGATGTCTGCGGCCGGCCGGGTCGCCAGGCCTGCGCTCACATGATTAAACCCCTGCGCGAAAAATACAACGTCGATTACTGCATAACCAATGTCGAGAATGCCGCCGGCGGTTTCGGTGTTACCCCGGAAATGTCGCTGAAGATGTTCACCTACGGCATCGATATGCAAACCTCCGGAAACCACATCTGGGACCGCGTGGAGATTCTCGAATACCTCGAGAACAAGCCGAAACTCCTTCGGCCGGCGAACTTTCCCTGGGGAGTACCCGGTACCGGGGCCTACCTCGACACCGTCGGTGATGTCAAGATCGGTGTCCTGAACCTTCAGGGACGAACCTATATGAAGGACATCGACTGTCCTTTCCAGGTAGGTGAACGCGAGGTCTCCGCCCTGCGCAAACACACCGAGTTGATCATCGTTGACTTCCATGCCGAGGCCACCTCGGAGAAGCAGGCTCTGGCTATGTATCTCGACGGGAAGGTCTCTGCGGTGGTCGGGACCCATACCCATGTCCAGACCGTTGACAACCACGTCACCCCCCGGGGGACGGCCTACATCACCGATGCCGGAATGACCGGTCCCCATGACTCCATCATCGGGATGCAGAAAGGTCCGTCTCTGGGAAGGTTCCTGACCGGATTGCCGAAGCGATTTACAACGGCCACCGACGACGTCAAGCTTTCCGGCGCAATCCTCCGGATAAATCCTGAAAACGGTGCGGCCGAGAGCATCGAGAGGCTCCGTCTTGATTTCGACCTCGAAAGTTTCAAGCCGGAGGATATCACCGGTCGGATGCCCCAGGGTGTCGGAGTCGAGAAACCCTCGGAAGATGCCGCCGAAAAGCCCGCGGAAGATGCCGCCGAAGACCCTGCGGAAGACGCCGGCGAAAAATCGGAGGAGTAAGCCGTGATGAGTGCGCAGATAATAGACGGCAAAGAAGTCGCGAAAAGAGTACGCAAGTCACTCAAATCGCGCATCGCGGCCCTGGCCGAAAAGGGGACCGTTCCCGGCTTGGCCGCGGTGCTGGTCGGTGATGACCCGGCCTCCGAGACCTATGTCCGCAGTAAGGCCCGGGCCTGCGAGAAGCTGAAGCTCTACTCCGAAGTGATTCGGCAGCCCGCCGATATTTCTCAACAGGATCTGATGAAAATCGTCGCCGGCCTGAACGATAATCCCCGGATCCACGGTATCCTGGTTCAGTCACCATTGCCGAAGCACATTGAGGAACTCGAGGTTACCCTGGCCATAGATCCGCGCAAAGATGTGGACGGTTTCCACCCCCACAATGTCGGTTTGATGCTTCTCGGCCGGCCGGGATTGTTGCCTTGCACGCCCTACGGCATCATCAAGCTTCTGGAATTCTATGAAATTGATCCCGCCGGGCGGGAGGTGGTAATTGTCGGCCGCTCGAACATCGTTGGCAAGCCGGTGGCCGCTCTTCTGGTGCAGAAGGGGCCCATGGCCAATGCCACTGTGACCGTGGCGCATTCGCGCTCCAGGAATCTGGCCGAGATAACGCGCCGAGCCGATATTGTGATTGCGGCGGTGGGGCACCCCGGCACCGTCACCGGTGATATGATCAAACCGGGCGCCGTGGTCATCGATGTCGGCGTCAACCGAGTCGAGGATAGCTCGACGGAAAAAGGTTATCGCCTCGTCGGCGATGTCGACTTCGACAGCTGCCTCGAGAAGGCCTCCGGCATTACCCCCGTTCCCGGCGGCGTTGGACCGATGACAATCGCGATGCTCATGTTCAATACCGTGACGGCCGCCGAACTGATCTGCAGCGCCGGCAGGTAGGCATACCCGACTCTTGAAACCTGATAACACCGGCTTTCGGTCTAATCTATTGGTCTCGGATACCGGAAATCGTTTGAATTTCCGGGCTTTTATGCTATATTCCGCGTAATTCAGAGTAACCTCTGATGCAGACTGGCGGTCGTTATTTGGGACTTATTTTGTCCCGAGTGTGTCCGGGCGCCACAGCTGGGCTGTCGAATGCGGGGGATGCATGACATGGCCGACGTAAATTTAACGGCAAGGCAATGTCCGTACGAGGGTAGCTTCTCCATGGGATTCGGGAGATAATGGGAAGGGTGTCAGTAAAGATGCGTTTTGTAGATCCGAAGCGGCGAACTTCCGCACGACTTCATATTCTGTCGGTGACGGTATTGGCCGTCATGGTTCTCGCGGCCGTGCCGGTCGCGGCCGGGACCGGTGCCGGTTGTGAGCCCCTGTTTAATACCGGTTTCGGAGGTCGCTCCCTGGCCATGGGAGGATCTTTCGTAGCGCTCTTCGATGAGCCGACAACGGTACTCTATAATCCGGCCGGGTTGGGCGTGATCGAATCGAGCCGCCTCACCGCCGGTTTCTCGCAACTCTCGGGATCCACCGATGGCTATTCTGTCTTTGCTGTTCTTCCCGACAGCGTCTTCGGCGGAATGATTGGCTTCGGGGCAACCTCTGTGCGTGTTCGGGACCGGGTGCGGATCAACGACGGCCCCCGCTATACGACCGACGATTCCCGACAACAGATGATTGTCTCCTATGGACACCGCCGCGGTTTGTATGACCAGGTCTGGTTCGGCGGCAGTTTTAAGATAGTCCGAAATGAGTTTGGCCGCGATACCACCTGGGGCGTTGGCGCCGACCTCTCGGCGATCTACCCGATTGACACAATGTTTACCGTCGGGGCGTCGGTTCGCGATATCGAGCTGAGGGGCATGGACGATATTACTCCGATCTCGCTGGCCTTTGGGATCTCCGCCAGGTCGGTCGATCTTGCGAAGATGTGGAACGGAACCTTCAGCGGCGAATACGTACTCGTTGACGACAGCACCGATCGGGTACATCTCGGCGCCGAGGCGGTTCGCACCATAGATGCCGATCTCAGCCTGGCTGTCAGGACCGGCTTTAGTCGCTTGCTCGATGCCAACGACAATTCCTTCGCCCTCGGGGCGGGGGCTGTTTACAAAGGCATCGATGTGGACCTTTCCTATTCGTGGTTCTATGACTCGGACCAATACGATAATAATGGCGGCATTAACCTGTCGGTCTCGGTTCCGCTCGATCGAGCCAGAACCAGACGCCCCGTTGAGACGATCACCGTCCGCGACACTGTCCTGGTGCAGCCTGAGGTTTCCGACGAGGACCTGTGGCAGGCCAGGAGGGATACCCTGCAGCGATATCGGCGCGCGAGTTACGAGGAATATCTTTCCGAGGCCGGTCGTTTGATGGCCGGTTCGGAGGAAGATCGCTTCGACCGCGCTCTCGGCTATGCCTGGCGGGCGATGGCCTTTACCGAGAGTGAGCGCGAAGTCGACACCGTCAGCGCCCTTCTCGACTCCGCCCGGGCGGGGCTGGCCGGGGCTAACGATCAACGCTATTCGGGTCTATTGAGCAATCGAGAACAGAGTGTGCGCCGGGCTCTCAGCGACAGTCTCGCCGAAAGTAATTATGAGCAGGCGGAGGCCCTGTCGGGTGAACGAAAATTCGCTCAGGCGCTGGCCCGCTTACAGAATATTCCTCCCGGTGCCCGAAACCGGTCGAAGGCCGACACGCTCGAAATGAATATCAAAGATTCCCGCGACCTCGACAAGGTCTTCAGTCTCGTAGTCGCCAGCAGTGCTGAAAAAGAGGGCCTGTATTCGAGGGCCATTGAGGCCTATTTACACGTCCTCGAACTTGACCCCACATACGCCGAGGCCGAGACCCGGTTGCGGTTACTCGACACCCTTGCGGCAAACGCCTACACCGGGACACCGGAAGAGAGGCGCGCCGACCTTCAAGCCGTGGATGAGTTGAACAGGATCTGGATAGATTCGCTCAAACAGGCTATGGCCGAGGGGAATCCTTTCAAGGTCCTTGGTCCCGCCATCGAAGAGAGATTCATTTCGCTTCGTACCGCCCCTGATGCCGTGTCGGATCGCCAGCGCGATGCCGAGTACGACGAATTGTACAAGAGCGGCCTGGAGGCATACCAGAACGAGGATTACGAGAAGGCTATGGTCGAGTGGGATAAAGTCCTCAAGAAATATCCCGAAGACCTTGAGGTACTTATATCATTTTACAATGCCTGGAGCCGGAGTAGATAGCTGATATTCCGACCTGATGGGCCGCCCCGGAGACCTTTTTTAGTAGACTGCCGAGCTTTCCCGCCGTAGTGTTTTTATATGTTTCGTAGCGCGCTGAAAGAGATTAACGCCGAGTTCTCGGCCGAGGAGAAATACCTCGACAGTATCCAGCGAACCGTCCATGACAGTTGCATTGCGGCCGGTATGTCCCGCCGGGAGACTTCGTCGGTGTTGCTCGCGACCGAGGAGGCGGCGACCAATATCATCCGGCACGCTTACCTCTACGAAAAGGGCGTTTTGCGGCTTCGCATCGTGCTGTACAAAAAGCTCGTTGTTTTCTCGCTTATCGATTTCGGACGCTCCTTTCAGCCCAATTCCACGGGTACTATAGATTTGGCGAAGCTGGTCGAATCGGGTCGCAAGGGTGGCCTGGGCTTCTACATGATCCAGAAGATCATGGATTCGGTCGAATACATCTCGGCCGCCGGTCGCAATGAACTGCGCATGATCAAGCGTTTGCATCGCAGTGGTGGCGATGGTCGCGGTCTCCTGCGCCGGATGTTCACCCTCCGGGCCAAGTTTTCGGTGTGGACATTCATTATCGTGTTGGTCATTGTCGGCGGGGCTTTTTACTACATGGATCGCCAGACCACTCAGCAGCTTTATGCGCGGTTGCATCGAACCGTGAATTCTCTTACGCGAACGATCGCCGACCAGGCGGCGGGATACATGGTTCGCAGTCGCTCCGATATCGAGTTTGCCGAGCTGGTGGCGAGCTATGCCCGGGCCAACCCGGAGCTCCGGAGGGTCGTTTTGGCCGACGCCGGCGGGGTTATCATTGCCCATTCAGACAGCACCCGCCTCATTCGTACCCCCTACCGGGCGCCGGAGTCGATCGGGCCGGTCGTGGTCGGCGAGCCGGCGTCGCTCGAAATTGACGGTGAACGGGTTTACTATCTGGTGCAACCGATCACGTGGGGCAGTACTAAAGTCGGTCAGGCCTATGTGACGTATACGTCCGAGACTATCTCGGGTCCTCTGACCGATGCCCGTCGGAGAGTTTTGTTTCTCACCCTCCTGTTGCTGTTGTTCGGAGTGTTCGGAATCTACATGCTCTCGAACTATTTCGTGCGGCCGATCGTCAAGATCACGAGTCGCGTTCGGCGCTTCGCTTCCGGGGATCTCGAATCGGAATTGCCGCTTGAGGGAGCGGAGGAGTTCTTCGAGATATCCCGGGCCTTTAACGAGGTCATGACGCGCCTCAGCCAGGACAAAAAGAACATTGCCGCCCGGGAAAAAATGGCCAAGGAAATCGAGGTAGCCTCACAGATTCAGCACACCCTTCTGCCTCGCAAACTGCCGGAACCGGAGGGGCTTCGCCTGGGTGCATTCTACCGGCCGGCCACCGTTGTCGGGGGGGATCTCTACGATGTCTTTGAGGTCGGCCCCGAGAAATACTGTCTGGTCGTGGCCGATGTCTCCGGCAAGGGCGTGCCCGCCTCGCTGGTAATGTCCATGTTGCGGACGGTGATCAGGATATACTCGGCCGATGCGGTGTCGCCGAAAGGGCTGTTGACTCGCGTAAACCGTTACCTCGACGGAAATATCCCGTCGGGTATGTTTATCACGGTCATGCTGGCCATATACGATGCCGCCGAACGGAATCTGGGCCTGGTCTCGGCGGGACATAACCCGCTTTTGCTCTGCTCTCGTGACGCAAAGGCCGTGCACCGCGTAAACCCGGCAGGTATGCCGCTGGGGATGCCGGTGGTTCTCAAGGGTGGATTTGAAGAAAGCCTCGAAGAGATAAATCTGTCGCTGGCCGATGGTGACCTGCTCCTCATGTATACCGATGGTGTCACCGAGGCGACGGACAGGGAAGGCCGCCAGTTCGGCCTCGACCGCCTGGTGACTTTCATGGAAACGAACAATCGGGGGATTGCCGTCAAACTGCCGGATTTAACCGCGAACCTTATTGCCGAACTCGATGAATTCGCCGGTTTCTCGAAACTCGGTGATGATATCACTTTCATTGTTGCCAGGGTCGGGGTGGCTGTAGAAACGGCCGGGGCCGGAAAACCCGGACAGATCGAGTCAATACCGGTGGGGCAGGAGAACGCCCTGACGGATAAGAAGAGCTTATGACTCAAGGCGCCGCAAATGGCCGCCAGGCGCGGGATCTCAAGGCTACCGAATGGCAACATTTTCCTTGCCTGGGAGCCGAGATGCTCGTTTATTCAGACGAACGCCGTACTTAGGATGAGGCTGACAATTGGTTAAGGACAACATCTCTATTTCTCTGAATGAAAGCAGCCCCGGTGACCTCAGCGTGGTGCGGGTGGATGGTGTGATTGACACCAATACCGCCGGCGAGCTGGAAGAGGTCATTGATTCGCTGGTCAAACGCGGTCGCTACCGGGTGGTTGTGGATCTCGCCGGTGTTGACTATATTTCTTCGGCCGGATGGGGTATTTTCATCTCTAATATCCGCGATGTCCGTTCCAATGACGGCGATATCAAGCTGTCCAACCTCGTTCCCAATGTATACGAGATATACGAGTTACTGGAGTTCGACAATGTCCTCAAGGCCTTCGGGTCGGTAGAGGAAGCGCGCTCTGATTTCGCGCCGGTGGCCGGGCCAACCGGTGAAAAAAAAAAGCTCGGAGTCGACGCGCCTGAGCGTGGTTGACCGCTTTGAGGCGACCGCAACCGAGACTGATTCACCACATGTAGAAATTTCAGACGCATGGGCCCGGGACTCTGGCGATCTTGTCAGCGCCGTTCTGCGGCTCGTCAAAGACGATCCTTTTGCATCGATTCTCGAGATCGTCCGGGATATCAGGAGGAGTCCCGAGTCTCCTCCGGTGAGCTGGTTTCGAGTCTTCGGCATCCTCCGCAAGCACAAATTGCTGAAGAAACGATCCCGATTCCGGTTCTGTCGGGGCAATCGGTAGCGAACGGTTTTAATTGACATATTTTCAGGAGGGGTTACCTTGAACTTAGTAGGCCTAAGTTTATGATGTACCAGACGATACTCATAGTGGCGCTGGTCGGGGCAACCGTGGTTTTGGCGCTCCTGCTGATCTTTCGTATCCGTCGGGAGCGGTATGAAATGGCGGCTGTCCGGCAGCTGAGCCTGACTGAATTCTCCGATTTGCTCAAAACGAATAGCAAAGATGGGGTGATCGGTCAGGTCGCGGGTCAGGTTTCCGGCCTTCTGACCCGGTCTTTCGGCTGTGAGTTGATCATTTTCCTGCGTAAGAAACGCGGAGTTTTCAAATACAATTTCAGTTACGGTCTTGAGCAATTCAATCGCAATGAGTTTCGCATGGCTTTCAGCCGGGAACTGGCGGAAAAACTAGAGTCGGAGTATCTGCCGCGACCGGTGTCGGATTTGAAGGGCACCATCACAGATTCTTTTTACGAAAGTCTGCAGGCCACGGGGGTCGATACTTTCTTCCCAATCTTCTGGCGCAACAACATTTATGGTCTGTATTTCATCCGCAGTACCCTCAAGACAGGCGAGCCGGCCTTTAACCTGCTCATTGCCAGCCTGGCTCAGGCACTATCGGCGGCCTATCATATCAAGTGGCACGAGACCAGGAACGACGATTTACAGAGACGGTTGCAGCAACAAGTCGAAAAAACCGACCAACTCCACGATCACTCTGAAAAACCCAATAACGTCCTCAAACTGGTGCGCCATCGCAATACGGAAACTATTGTGCCCAGGATAGTCGAGACGATGAAGGCCGATCTGGGGTTGGAGCGCGTCGCCTATTTTTACCAGCAGGATCAGTCGGGAGGTAACGGCCCGCAGCTGGCCGGCGACGGACTCAAAAAGACTCCGGAATTGCCCCCACAACAGGAATTCAAGAAGATTGCAGCCATGCTCAAAGGTGGATCTGCCCAGACTCTGGAGAGTCTTGAGTCCGATCCCGGACGCAAGTCAAGCTGGTTGAGCAATCTCAGAAAGTCGGGCTTCAGGTACGTCGCCGCTTACTCGATGGCGCCCGGGCGCAACGGTGTCCTGGCCTGGAGTGGTGGCGGACGGGTTCAGGCGATAAATCAGAGGCTGGGGTATTGGCAGGCGCAGGCGGCGGATCTTATTGACAATGCAGAGGATTACGAAAAAGTCGAGCAAATGTCCTATACGGACAACCTTACCGGATTGGCCAATCAGCGTTACCTGTTTCGCCGACTCGACGAGGAGATAGCCCGCGCCAAGCGATATCGCAGAAAACTGGGGCTTATTATGTTCGATCTCGACGGACTCAAGGCGACCAATGATACCTACGGTCACCTTGCCGGGGATGCCGTCCTGAGCCGCCTCGGCGAAATTCTGAGGGGATCGATCCGGTCGATTGACATTGTAGCTCGCTACGGGGGGGACGAGTTTTGCGTAATCATGCCCGAAGCCGACAAAGAAACCTGTGTCAGGTTCATGCAACGGCTTCAGCGAGACATCGCCGGCGAGAAATTCCCGATAGACGGGCTCGAAAAGCCTCTGACATGCACGGTTTCTCTTGGCGGGGCCATTTTCCCCGACCACGCCGGCGAGGGCAAAGAGCTTCTCCATACGGCTGATATGGCTCTGCTCAGGGCCAAGGATACGGGGCGAAATCAGGCCCTCCTTCACGGCGGCGACGCTTAGCCGTCCTTTTCTTGACGATGCCGGCCGCTTTTTTTATGCTTTACACCGCCGTATTCACCCCCTTAATTTATAAGGAAATCCGGCGAATCTGCCGATTTCTATATAAGTCATTCTATGGATGGAACTTATACCATAAGAGATGGTTTTATGGACAGGATGTTACGATTAACGATTTTCATGGCTCTGCTGCTGGCGGTAGCCACTCCCTCTTGGGCGGCCTATGAGATAGGTCCCGAAGATGTTCTGGAGGTCAATTTCTGGCAGGATCCGACGCTCAACACAAGCGTGAGAGTCGATCTCAACGGCAGAATAACCCTGGACATTATCGGGGATATCGAAGCGGCGGGCAAGACTGCTGAGCAGCTGCAAAGCGAAATTGTGCGGCAGATGTCGCGGCTCTACAAGAATGTCTCGCAGGCAGTGGTGCGGGTCTCGGAGTACAACTATCAGCATGTCTTTGTAACCGGTCAGGTCAACAGCCCGGGCAAGAAGACCTTTGAGGAAATCCCGGACCTTCTGACCATCCTCAATGAGGCTGGCTGGAGCACCGAAACGGGTGATCTCAGCCGCGTGACAATAATTCGAGGCGGGGAGCGCTCCGGCGACATCGAGGTGATCGATCTTTCGCGCGCCATTGCCGAAAGATCCGTCGATCAGTTGCCGAAGATTAATCGCCAGGACGCGATTGATATCCCCATGACACCCATGGGAACGTCTCCGGCCGACTATGCCGGCCAGGCTGACCGACGCAATATCATCTACGTGCTGGGCGCGGTCAGGGAGCCCGGCCCGCGCAGTTTCCAGGACAATATCGATGTCCTTGAAGCGGTGGCGATGGCGGGTGGGTACCTCGACAATGCCGATCTCAGGAAAACGCGCGTGATAAGCAAAGACGGTGCCTACGCCCAGACACTTGGATTCGATCTTAAAGAATACGCTGAAACCGGAGTCCCGGCGCGTTATATAATGCGTAAAGAGGATGCAATAGTCATTCCGTACAAAAGGGGCGGTTTATTCGGAAGCTCGCTGGGGACGATTACAACTGTCCTGGGCGCGGTGACGTCGGCCGTTTTAATTTATGAGGCTGTTAAGCCGAGTGATAACTAAAATGGGGCAGATGGCGTGACGAAATCCAACGGGGAAGGCAAATCCATAGATGTTGTTGAGATCTTCCGTATTGCGCTCAAGCGCAAATGGCTGATTATCGCCCCACTGATACTGGTGACCGCGGTTGCCTACGGGACGTCGTTTGTGCTCGATCCGATATACGAGTCCTCGACAATCGTCTGGATTGACAAGCCTCACAATGTTTCCCGGGAATTGATCAACATTATTGGCAGCGAGGGCTCGCCGCGCATGAGCAATGACGACCGGCGGCGGCAGTTGCAGGCCCTTCAAAACGAGTTGACCTCCCAGTTGTACCTGTTCAACCTCATCCGCGACCTGAACCTGGATAAAGATTTCGAGCTAACGCGCCAGGCCGCCAAGATGCGCGAGGACAATCCCGATCAGAGTCTGGAGGAGTTGAAATTCCATCTCCTGCTGGAGAAACTGCGTAGTCAGATCCAGGTTTCCTTTGTCGGCGCCGACCAGATACGGATCGTCGTGGAGTCGAAAGACCCGGTCAAGTCCCGGGACATGGTGACCCGGTTGGCCGAAATACTGGAACAGGAAAAAAGTCGCTACGAACTGGAGAAAATTCTGGATAACCAGAGTTTTGCCGATTTGCAGTTGCAGCGCACCCAACTCGAATATCAGGTGGCCCTGGATTCACTGACCTCGGCGCAATCGGCCCTGGCCAAGTTGCAGCTGCCTGGGAGTATCAGCTCCAGGGAAAACCTGCGCGAGATACAGTCCGACATAGACAAAACCCAGCTGGAGATTGCGGATTTTCGCAACGAGCTGTCCGGGATTGCGACTAACCTGGCCGGTTTCGATCTCAGCGACGCGCGGTTGAAATACACCGATACCCTCGTGGAACTCAGGGCGGATATTGATTCTCAAATAGCCACTTTCGCGGCGATGATGGAGAAATACGCCTGGGACCAGCGCAATGTGATCAACGTCAATATACGCTTAAACGACAATATCCACCTGCTGGAGCAGACTCTTGCGGCGGCCGTTGATGCCCAGTTCGCGTCCTACCCAACCAATCAAAGACAGCTCCTTCAGCGCTATTTTGTCGTCAAGGAAAACCTGGATATTCTTAACTCCAAGGTTAGTGAGCTCGGTCAGAGCCAGAACAAGATGGATGAGCGCATAAACCTGGTCCCGAAATTGCAGACTCAGATAGCCGAGTTGGAGCGCCGGGTGAGTGATGCCCGGCGATACCGCGATGCCTTCAGATCCGAGGAGAGCACAGTCGAGATTCTGTCGGAACGGGCCAAAGATCGTACCAAGTACCAGGTTATCGAGCCGGCCCGGCTGCCCCTGGCGCCCTCCTGGCCGGATAAGAAAAAGATCATAATAATGGGTTTCCTGCTGGGATTGGTTATCGGTGGGGGATCCGTGTTCCTGATAGAGATCATGGATAAGTCCTTCAAACGGGTTGATGATGTCGAGGAATTCCTGGGGCTTCCGGTACTGGCGACTATTCCGAAAATTGACAAACTTCCACGAAATCGGTGAGTGACATGGAGAACTATCGTCTCAAGAGTAAGCTGGTCGAGAACAAGAAAGAATATACGATCCAGACCTCCAATGATGCTGAACGATCGGCCGTGCTGACGGTCCTTCAGGTCAACGGTGAAGCCATGGACGTCGTTACCTGCCCGCATCCCGCCGAAATAGATTCCGAGGAAATACTCTCCCTGGTTAAGCTGCGCCACGATGAGATGAAGGGGGAGATTGAGGCGCTCCGCGATTCCTATCGTCTGGTTATGGCTAAGGGCGATGCCCGCCGTATGTATCACCTGGGCACGGCCTTCTATTACAAGGGGCTCCACGGCGAGGCGCTGGATCTGTTCGAATCCGCAACGCAGCTCGATTCGCAGTTTCACCAGGCCTACAATCACCTGGCCATGACCTATATGGTCCTTGGGCGCGGGGCCGAGGCGGTGAAGGCGGCTTCGACCGCTGTGGGACAGCGCCCGTCATACGCCGACTATCGCAACACTCTCGGTGAGGCGCTCCTTTCGGCGGAGTCCTGCCGGCGGGCGGTCATCGAGTTCGAGGAAGCCATCAAGGTGAACCTCTACTATGGGGATGCCTATTTCAATCTGGGCCTTGCCCTTATATTGAATGCCATCAAGGCCGAGGATACCGGACTGTTTCAGCAGGTGTTGAGCAAGTGTACGGATCATTTTAATCGAGCCGTGCTGATATCGCCCGAATACAAGACTGATACTCTGGAACAGGGCCTGAAGGCCCTGCGCAACTCCGACCTGCGAGGCGCCTTCAATCTCCTGAAGTCCGTGCGCGACGAAAAGAGAGAGCACCACCGCCAGGAAGCCGCCGCTTTTTACATGAAATTCGTGATGTTTCCCGAGTGGGTTACGGAAGAGGCGGTGGGTGACCGTATTTCCTATCTCTGCCGCGAGATCGAGAAGAACCCTACCTATGTCGATCTGTACGCCGAGCTGGGCCATTGTCATCTGGAAATGGCGAAGCTGTCCTGGCAAAAGGGGCTCGAACAGTTCCGGCAGGTACTGCAGATGAACAACTCTCTCTCGAAGGTTAGCGGCCACCTGGACGCGGTCCGGGACGAGTACGATAATATCTGTCGGGTGCTCAGCCGCATCGCCGAAAAAGGATGATTTGATGAAGCGCAAACGTCTCTCGGTTATAGAAACCTTTCAGCTGGAGTCTCCCTTTGCCACCGAATTTCGCCGCCTCCTGCACAAGTTACTGACGGCTCGCGAGGAGCCGCCGCTCAAGAGCTTGATGATCAGTTCGGCGATGCTTTCGGAAGGCAAATCTACGGTGTGTTCGTTTCTGGGCATCACGGCGGCCCTGCACAAGGGCATGAAGACCCTCGTGATCGATTGTGATCTGAGGCGGCCCTCGATTCATAAGGCTTTTGCGATCGAACGCGATCGCGGTCTGGCCGAGATCCTTGGTGAAGCCTTCAGCCCCCGCGATGCCGTTCGGAAGACCTCTATCGATAAACTCGATCTGATTACCTGCGGCCGCTACAACGACACCCCCACGGCGCTTTTTGACGCCGAGGCCATAGGTACCCTTGCGGAAGAAATGAAATTTTACTACGACCTGATCCTGCTCGACGCCGCCCCGGCTCTGCCGGTGTCGGATCCCATGCTGCTGGCCCCGAAAGTGGATGGGATCGTTATGGTCATCAAAGCGGGTGCAACCCAGAGAGAAGTCACCGAACGCGCCGTCAATATCCTCGATCCCAACCATAACCGCATACTCGGTGTTGTCCTCAACAACATGGACAATGCTCTGCCGCATTATTACGACTATCGATACTACGGTTACGAGTACGGCCATCGTACAATTAAGAACAAGGCTGCGGCGCGCTCCCGCGGCAAACGCGGTCGGGCGACCGGTAAGACCGGAAAAGGAGATCCTGATCCCCTCAAAGGGGCGCAGACTTCCCGAAACTGATGATGAGCGCATAATATGTCCGACACTTTCAATGTCCTGACAGTTGACCTCGAAGAATGGTTCGTGGTCGAGGCCCTCACGGGGAAACACGGGAAGCAGGAATGGGAAAATCTGCCCTCGACCCTGGAGAAAAACACGAGGCGCCTGCTTGATCTGTTTCGCCGCAAACGGGTCACCGCGACTTTCTTCGTCCTCGGCTGGTGCGCCGAGCGGCACCAGGATCTCGTTGCCGAAATCTACAACCAGGGTCACGAGATAGCCTGCCACAGCTACTATCATCGCCGGGTCGATTTGATGGACCCGGATGAGTTTCGGGAAGACACCATGCGTTCGGTCGATGCCATCATGATGGCCTGCGGCGTCCGGCCGCGCGGCTACCGGGCACCGAGTTGGTCCATAAACGACCGTATTCCCTGGGCGTTTGAAATACTGGCCCAGCTCGGTTTCGATTATGACAGTTCCATTTTCCCTATAAAACACGATATTTACGGTATGCCTAAGGGGCCTCGCCATCTCTTCCGCATGAAATTCGAGAATGATCTGACCCTCTACGAAATACCGGCTTCGACGTACCGCATGCTTGGCCGAAACATTCCGGTGGCTGGCGGCGGTTACCTGCGCCATTGCCCGTACTGGTACACCCGGCGCATTATCCGTCGGCTCAACAGCGAAGGCCAGCCGGCTGTCGTTTATATTCACCCTTGGGAAATAGATCCCGATCCGCCTCGGGTCGAGGGGCTTTCCGCCGTTCAGAAACTGCGGTCGTATGGCTCAACGGAACTTCTCGGCTACAAGCTGGAAAGGCTCCTCACGGACTTTCAATTCACAAACATGTCTCACTATATACAGCAGGCGCGTCAGCGTCCGATCGGATTCCGCTGATTTGCATCCTGATCCCCGGATTTCCTCCGCAACCGGCCAACGGCCATCCGGATAGTTCGGCCCGGCACCTAAGTCATTGTTGTTTAAGGGAGATTTTTCGTTTTATTCCTTGACTATAGTCGTATAAAGTCAAAAGTTATGACGAAGGACGGTTTTAGTATATTGAAGGAGTGGGTTTATGAGAAGGCTTTTACTATTGTTTTTGATGCTGGCCCTTTGTGCGCCGAATATCGCGGCTAAAAGGAAAAAGGATAAATCCGGTAGCATTAAGAGCCAGGTGTTCACTGACAAGAAATACGACTTTCAGCTGACCATCGACGAAGGGTGGAAACCCAAGGTAATGGACAACAATAATAGTTTCCGCCTCATAATGGTTCAAAAGAATTACGAGATTCCCCCGGATTATCTTGATAATGAAGACTATACTCAGGTTCCGCGCCTCGTTGTCTGGGCGGATACTTCGAGCGCGGGGGCATTTGCCGCTTTGGATTCCCTCTTCAGCGACAGTTTCAATTCCGATCAAAAGAGTGATATGCTTAAAGAGTTCGAGATTCTGCACAACAGCCCGGATCGTGAGTCGCTTATCCCCAAGGGCCGCAAGACCCTGGAAATAGCCGGCGAGAAGGGTGTCCGCTGGGTGGGTTACTCGCGTTATATGAAGGAAGTTGCCCTGTCGGCCTCGTCTTCGGCGGGTAAGCGTGTCCGGGGAGCCTATGGTGGTACCATCGTGGCCGTCAAGAAGGGCGATCTCCTGATTATGTTTCACATGATGTGTGAATGGCAATATTACCCGCAGGTCGATGCTCAGGTGATGGCCATGGTCCAGAGTCTGTCATGGGGGGATTCTAAAGCCGAGAAGAACAAGGACAAGGACAAGGACAAGAAATAACGTGATGGCAAAAGGCCGGTTACTCCGGCCTTTTTTTTAATGTTGACGGTTTCTTTCGCTGCGAGTATAATATCGGTTCGCCGTTAACGGAGTAGTAAGCATGGAGGTTCTATGTGGGCTGTGCGTGCGATACTGATTATCGCTTTCGTGGTGTGTATCGTGGCTTTTGCCTTCTATAATTCCGAGGCCCACCAGAAAGTATTTGTAAACCTGATTTGGATGCAGCGGTCCGATGTGCCGCTGATCACGGTGGTCTTCTGGTCCTTTCTGACCGGGGTCGTGGTTTCTTTTGTGGTTTTTGTCACGGGTTATATAAAGCAGTCGGTGCAACTTCGCACCGGCCGCAAACGCATCCGGGCGCTCGAGAGCGAGGTTACGGTGCTGCGCAACCGGCCCATTGAAGAGTCGGCCGATTTGATCAAGGACGGCCCTGAGGCCGCCAGGGTAAGACCCATGTTCCCGGAGAGGGAATAGCCATGACTGAATACGTATTGATGTTCCTCGTGTTGCTGATTGCGGCGATCGTCTTCTACGTCGTCTATTCACGCTATATTCAGCCCCCACCGAAGCCTCACGCGGCAATTTATGTGGAGGCGTTGCGCGATTTGCTCGACGGCAAGCCGGAAAGCGCCTTTACCAAGTTGCGGCAGGTGGTTGCGGAGGATTCGTCGAATCTCGATGCATACTTGCGTCTTGGGAAGATACTGCGCGAGCACGGCAAGCCCGATCGCGCACTCCAGGTGCACAAGGACCTTACTTTGCGCGGGGGCCTCGAACGGCAGCAAAAGGCCGCGATTCTACGGCAATTAGTCGCCGACTACGCCGACATGGGGGAGCTCGACACCGCCCAGGCGGCCCTGAAAGAACTGATCTCAGTCGATCCCAACAGCCGTTGGGCCTACCAGGAGCTTCTGAACCTGCAGGAGAAGGCTCAAAACTGGGACGAAGCCTACGACACGGCGGCCCAGATGCTGAAACTGGAATCGAGCAAATCCAAGCGTCCGCTGGCTCGCTTCAAGTACCAGCAGGGCATGGACCTGCTTGACAAACGCGAGTACCACAAAGCCCGCATCCTTTTCAAAGAGGCCCTGGGACTCAACCCGGAATTCGCCCCGGCGTATATCGCTATCGGGGATTCCTACAATGAAGAAAAGCGCTACGAGGACGCCGTCAATTTCTGGAACAAGCTGATTGAAGCGGTCCCGACCGAGGGATATCGGGTTATTGATCGGCTCAAGAAAACACTTTTTGACCTGGGACGGTTCGGCGATATCGCCGATATCTGCGAGAATATTCTCAAGCACTCGCCTCGCGACCTGGTGGCGCGTCTTACTCTGGCCGAGTTCCACGAAAAGAAGGGCGATCTCGATCTGGCGGAAGAACTGCTTCTGCAGGTTATCGAGGATGAGCCGGACAAGCCCCGACCCATTCAGGAACTGGTGCGTATTTATATCGAGAAGACGGATTACAAGAAAATTGAAGAACTCTACGGCAATCTCGCACGAAAGAGGGAAAAACGCCAGGGTACGCGCCACGATGGCGTGGTCGATACTACCCTGATCGGCGAAAGGTGACCCGTCGCCGGTCGTTTCCGAACCTATGAGACTTATTGTTCTCCTATGCATGGCGCTGGCACTCACGGCCCCCCCGACGAGTGCGGTCGGTATTTTCGAGCTCATAAGTAACGGTGATCTGGATCAGGCCGCCGACTCACTTTCGAGTGTAACTACGGCCGGGTTACGTGACGGCAACCTTCTGTTTTACGCCAGCCTGCTGGAAACCGACGGCGAGAAATCGGTAAGGTTGATGGAGGCGGCCCTCAATGCCTCGGTGGCGGTCATGCACCGTGAAACCATTCATTATCGTCTGGCCCAGTATTACTTCATGGTTGGCAACTATGAGCGTCTGGGATCCCTTGTGGCCGACTACCTGTCAGCGTGGGAAAGCGGCCGCCATCGCAGGGAGATGCTGCGTTTTTCGATTATCGTCGACGAACACGCCGGCGCTTACGAATCCGCGACCCGGCAGGCCGACCGCTACCTGCTGCAGTTCGGCGACGACGAGACCGGCCAGTGGGTGACCATCGACAAAGCGCGCATCATGCTCGAGAACAAGAAGAAGATCGGGGCCGAGAAGCTGCTACGGCGACTTTCGCGTGGATCCTCGGGACCGGGCGTGTCCCAGGCCCTGTATCTGCTCGGCCGCGATGCTGTGATGCAGAAACGGACCGACGATGCCGTTTTTTACTACAATATGCTCCGCGAGAGTTATCCCGGAGCTGTCGGACTTGACGCCCTCATCGACCTGATGGCGGACCTGACCACATCGGATGTCGCCGACAATACTGCCGAGAAACTTACCGGGACCTATTACTCGGTGCAGGTGGGGGTCTTTTCCGTCAAGGCCAATGCCGACAAGCAGGTCGCGGAATTCAGCAAGTTCGATCAGCCGACGGACATTGCCCGCAAGAAGATCTCCAACGTCTCCTACCACGTGGTGTATGTGGGCCGCTTCTCTGACTATGCTTCGGCGTCGAAGTTCAAGACCCGGCTCGAGGCCGAATTCGGGGAGACTTTTCAAGTTGTAGCCCGATGACACCCGCCGGTAAGAAATCATCCCTGACGCCGCTGATGCGCCAGTTTCATGCCGTCAAACAGCAACACCCGGACAAGATCCTTTTTTTTCGCATGGGGGACTTCTACGAGATGTTCGGCGATGACGCCATCAAGGCGGCGCCGATACTCGGTATTTCCCTGACCTCGCGTTCGCATGGTGAGGCGGAACGTATCCCGTTGGCGGGGGTGCCGCATCACAGCGCCGAGAAATACCTCGCGCGCCTTCTGGCCGCCGGCGAAAAGGTCGTCATTGTGGAACAGGTGGAAGATCCCAAAACCGCGAAGGGGCTCGTTAAGCGCGATATCGTCGAGATCCTCACGCCCGGTACGGCCACCGTGGAAGGCATCGACACCGGTGACAGGTTGCCGTCCCTGGCCGCAATTGTGGAAGCAAAGAAGGGATACCTGGGCCTGGCCGTTCTCGAATTGTCGACCGGCGTTTTTATCGTCGACGAGGGCGAGGCCGCGAGCGTCGTGGAACGCCTGCGCGTGCTGGAGCCGTCGGAGATCATTCTCCCGGACGGCGAACCTTCGAAGGCCATGGCCGAGAAGCTGGGTTTGCTTGACGGTGGCGCGCAGGTGACGACTTTCGGCGAATGGAATTTCGATTACAAGACAGCCGAACGTGAACTCAACGAACATTTCGGAACCTCCACGCTCGATGGTTTCGGTGTTCACGGCGCTCGTTCGGCAGTGGCCGCCGCCGGAGCCGTGTATCGCTATCTCAGGGAAAATCATCGTGATCGTCTTTCACATATAAAGCGCCTGACTCGCTTCGACGCGGGCGAATACATGATGCTCGATTACAGCACCGTTCGCAATCTCGAGCTAACGCGAAACGTCGCCAATGGTACGGAGGAAAACTCGCTCTTCGCGGTGATCAATCGCACCGGCACGGCCGCCGGGGCCCGCCGCCTGAAGAACAGCCTGCTGCGCCCGTTCAAAGCCCGGGGGGCTATCGAGAAGCGTCTCGGCGGCGTTGCCGAACTGGTCAGGAATCGCGAACTGGCCGCCTCGCTCAGGGACTCGATGAAGGGGCTTGGCGACCTCGAGAGACTCGCCGGACGGCTCGGTATCGGCAAAATAAACCCGCGCCAGATGCTGGCCGTCAAAGATGCTCTCGTCGTGGCCGGAAAGATGGCCGGTTTGCTCAGCGAAGCCCACAGCCCGCACCTGGCCGAGCTGGGACGATCACTTCCGAAATGCGTCGACATTATCGAAATGATTGAGGGCGCCCTCGCGGATGATCCGCCACTGACCCTGAACAAGGGAGACATCATCCGCCGAGGCTTCTCCGACGAACTCGACGGCCTCAACGACTCCATTCGTGACGCCCGGCGCTACATCGGAACCTTGCAGGAAAAAGAGCGCGCCCGGACCGGCATAACCACTCTCAAGGTCGGCTTTAACAAGGTCTTCGGATACTATGTCGAAGTTACCAGGGCCCAGACTGCGGCGGTTCCCGAAGAGTATATCCGCAAACAGACATTGGTAAATGCCGAGAGGTATATCACACCAGAATTAAAAGAAAAAGAAGAACTCATCTTCAACGCCGAAGACAAGATCTTCAGACTTGAAGAGAGACTGTACCGCGAATTGATGGACAGGCTCGAACGGCGCCTTGCGGATCTCATGCTCACCGCCGACCTTCTGGCCGAGATCGACCTGGTGTCGGGCCTGGCGGAACTGGCCGTCCACGGCGGTTACGTTCGCCCGGAGATTTTCGAAGACACCCGGCTTAACATCACCAACGGCCGTCACCCGGTAATCGAATCCGTCCTGCCGGCGGGATCTTTCGTGGCCAACGATACGACGGTCGATGCCGATCGCAATCTCATACACATTCTCACCGGCCCCAATATGTCAGGTAAATCAACCTACCTGAGGCAGGCCGGGTTGATCGTAATCCTCGCCCAGATAGGATCTTTCGTCCCTGCTGACAAGGCCGAGATCGGGCTGGTTGACAGGGTGTTCACGCGCGTCGGCGCCCTCGACAACCTTGCCCGTGGCCAGTCGACCTTCCTCGTCGAGATGGTGGAAACGGCGAATATCCTGCATAACGCCACCGACCGGTCGCTGGTACTCCTCGATGAAGTCGGCCGTGGTACCTCCACCTTCGACGGTCTCTCAGTGGCATGGGCGGTGGTCGAATACATCAACGAGCGTTGTCGGGCGCGGACAATCTTCGCCACCCATTACCACGAACTGACATCGATGGCGCGGATTTACGACCATGTCCAGAATTACCAGGTTGCGGTCAGGAAGTGGGAGGACCGGGTGATTTTCCTACACCAGATTATCGAGGGCGGTTGCGATGATTCCTACGGCATCGAAGTGGCCCGGCTGGCGGGTTTGCCCGGTAAGACGATTAATCGCGCCCGGCATATCCTCCGACTGCTGGAGTCCGGAAAGTTCAACCAGAGCGAGCTGGGGAAGGGTATATACCAGGACCGGGTGCAGCCGTCGCTTTTTGATCGGCGCCCGTCGGCCGTAGAGGAGAAGCTGAAGAAAATCGATCCCGACAACATGACTCCTATTGAGGCCCTGGCCCTGCTGAGGGAGCTGAAAGAGGATATAGATTGAAACCGCATCCTGAGAAGTCCCGCACGCCATGGATCCGTCCGCTCCCGGAACGGGTGGTCAATAAAATCGCCGCCGGTGAAGTCGTGGAACGTCCCGCGGCGGCCGTCAAGGAACTGGTCGAGAACGCCATGGACGCCGGTGCCGAGCGGATCGAGATTATAATCGAGGGGTCCGGCGTTAAGCTAATCAAGATTGTCGATAACGGTTGCGGTATTCCCGAAGAGCAGGTCGAGGTAGCCTTCGGGCGCCATGCGACATCAAAAATATCCGCCTTCGATGACCTCGAAAACCTTTACACCTTCGGATTCCGGGGCGAGGCTCTGCCGTCGATAGCGTCGGTGGCCCGCCTGCGCATGGTCTCCCGACCGTCCGGTCAGGACGTCGGCACGGAAGTGATCTATGAAGGCGGCGTGCTTCAGTCGCGGCAGCCGATTGCGGCGCCGCCGGGGACCTGTGTCGAAGTGGAGAACCTCTTTTACAATACTCCGGCCCGGCGCAAATTCCTGAAATCGGAGGCCACTGAAGCCCGCCATATATCGCGCATTGCCACCGCCCTGGCTATCGGCCGCGCCGACGTCGGTTTCTCGTACACGCTGAACGGTCGCAATATCTTCGCGCTTCCGCCCGGCCAGTCGCTCGGCGAGCGCGTCGCCGGTATCCTCGGCGGCAAGAAGTTCGTCGATGTCTCCGGGGAGTACGGTCCCGTCAGCATGACGGGCTTCGTGGGCGCTCCCGACATGACCCAGAACAATCGCAACGGGCAGTATATCTTCGTCAACAGCCGGTTTATTTATTCGCCGGTTCTCTCGCATGCCATCGCCGCCGGTTTTGGTGAACTCCTCCCGGCGGGACGGTTCCCCATCGGGGCCCTTCTCGTAACCGTGGATCCGTCGGAGGTCGATGTCAACGTCCACCCGTCTAAGACCGAGGTCCGGCTCTCCCACGAACGCGATGTCCATGAGGCTATCCGGAAGTTGATCAAGGAGGCCCTGAGGCAGGACGGTATCATCCCGGCCTTCCACCGCCCCGAGGACTCCGGCGGCGCGTCTGGCGGACCTTCACGAGGTGCGGGCCCGGACAATCGCATCCCCGGAATAGGCGGCGGCGATACGGCCAATGTTGACTTTGTCCGGGAATTGTACCGGCAGTCGGACCCGGCGCCGCTTCGGCCCGACACCGCGCCCCCGCGCGTGGACCGGGAAACGGGGGAGATACTTGAGGACCATGAACACCGATCTGACGCCGCCGGTGGGCAGGATGCGGCCCCGGGGCCATCCGTCGGATTTCGACTGGTGGGCCGATTCAGCGATCTGTATTTGCTGTTGCAGGCCGGCGAGGATCTCTACATCGTCGATCAACATACAGCTCACGAGCGAGTGCTTTATGAGGAAATGCTGCGCCGCGTCGATGAACAGTCCATCAACGGCCAGAATTTGCTGTTCCCGGCCCAGGTGGAGTTGTCCCCGATCCAGCTGGCGGTATTTGATGAATCCCTTGAGATTCTGAATCACTCGGGTTTCACAGTGTCGCATTTCGGCGGACGCACGGTGAATATTGAAGCCGTGCCGGCCGTCATGGCGAAAAGAGCACCCGAGAAGCTTCTTGTCAAAGTCCTCGACGACATTGGCTCGTTGCGCAAGGGAGGCTACGATCTCAAAAAGGCGATGGCGCAGTCGATTGCCTGCCGCTCGGCGGTTATGGCTGGGGACCGTCTGAACGATGACGAGGCGGTGCATTTACTCCGTATGCTTCTCGAATGTCGCGACAAATACTCATGCCCGCATGGCCGGCCGACTTTTATCAAAATAAGCCGGTCGGATCTGGATAAGCAGTTCGGCCGTGGCTGATCTGCGGCGCATACCCGTTATCTGCGGGCCGACCGGATCCGGGAAAACCGGCATCGCCGTCTCGCTGGCCGAAAAGTATCCGCTGGAGGTGATTTCGGCCGACTCTCGCCAGATAATTCGCCACCTCGATATCGGCACCGCCAAACCCACCGCCCAGGAATGCAACATTGCCCCCACTCATCTCGTCAATATTGTTGAACCCGGTGAACGCTACAGCGCCTTTCGCTTCATCGATGACGCCGTTTCGGCGGTATCAGAAATAACGGCCCGCAAGCGCTTGCCGGTGATCGTTGGCGGTACCGGCCTTTACATACGGGCCCTGATGGAAGGGGTCGTTGAGATGGATGACGACGACATGGAAATCCGCCGGCGTTTGGAAAACGAGATGGAAGAACAGGGCCCCGGGGCGATGTATGAGCGGCTGGAGGCAATCGATCCCCTTGAGGCTTCGAAATTGCATCCCAATAACAAGGTTCGGGTTATTCGAGCCCTGGAGATTTTCCATGTTACCGGCAAATGCAAATCCGAACTGGTCGTCACCGGAGCCTATCGAAAACCGGCCTTTGAGTTCGAGGCGTTTTGCCTGATGCCCGACCGTGAAGAGCTTTACCGGGTTATTGACGACCGCGTTGAGCGTATGATGGAAATGGGCCTTCTCGAGGAATTGCGGGGGCTCATACAGCGCGGCCTGGGACCGGGCATACGCCGGGCCCGGGTTATCGGCTACGCCGAGTTATTGGATCATTTAGATGGAAACAAGACCCTGCCTGAGGCGGTTAATCTCATAAAGCAGAACACCCGGCGTTACGCCAAGCGTCAGTTGACCTGGTTCCGGAATCAGGTGACCTGCCGGCAATATCCGGACAGGGATTCTCTGCGGGCCGAACTGGGCGAATTTCTTGACGGACCGCCGGCGTAGAATTTGTAGTTGATAAATGAATGGCTATATGATATATGTCAGCCAACAGGGAGTTTCGGGAGCTTAAGAGGGGATTGCTGTGTTCCGATAATCTCTTTAGATGAAGAGGAAAAGTATAAGGTGGTCAAAGTGTTAGAGACATCGAAGTCTATTACATCGTTGCTGTTTTGTGTGGGGATGGTTCTCTTGTTGTTGATGGCCGGTTGCGGCGGCAAAGCCGGTCTTTCCTCACCCCAGGTTTATGGTGATCGGTCCGATTCTGAGGCCGAAGCCGACACGACCACCCGGGAAAAACCGGTTCTGCCCGATGATTCCCCTCGGCTTTATGGCAACGCCGGCAGGCAGGACGATCGGCGTTCCGACGCCAGCGATCCCAACGAGATTCCGGACATCGATGATCCCGAGCGAGCTGCCGCCCTCAATGAAGCTTCACCGGAAAACCGCATGTTGTCCTATGGCCTGACCGACATCGATGACTCGGCGGCCGCCGTCGATGACGATATCTGGCGCAAGTTCGAACTTGCCGAAGAGTACCATACCATGGGCGTGATGGCCAATCGCGAGGGTAGCTGGGAGGAGGCCCAGTATTATTTCGAGAAGGGCCTGAAAATCCTGGCCAAGCTCGATATCGACGATGACTCGCTGATAACGCCGGAGGCCGGCAAGTACAACGCCCTCCTTGATAATTTTGTGGCCGATTACCGGGTGACACTTCGTTCGCTGGGAACCCTCGAGTCCGATGTTTCTTCGAGTGTCATCGTGGAGCGCTTCGGCGATCTGGCGAAGAATCTCGAATCCGACACCATCCGTGTCTTCGGCGGCGAGCACCCCGAGAAAATCACCTACGATTTGCCGGTCGTAATGAATGATCGTGTGAAAAAATCTATAGTCTATTTTCAGACCGTGGCCAAGAACGCCTTCACGAAATACCTGACCCGTTCGAGAAAATACCGGCCCATGATGTTGCGAATACTGGCCGAGCACGGGATGCCTTCGGACCTGGTCTACCTGTCGCTGGTGGAGTCCGGCTACAATCCGCACGCCTATTCCTGGGCCCGGGCGATGGGGCTGTGGCAGTTTATCTCGTCCACGGGGAAGATGTACGGTCTCAATCGCAACTGGTGGCTTGATGAGCGCAAAGATCCCATCAAGGCCACCCACGCCGCCTGCCGTTTCCTTAAGGACCTGTACGAGGAATTCGGCGACTGGGAACTGGCCATGGCCGCGTACAACGGCGGGCCGGGGCGGGTGAGGCGCACGATCAAGAGCCAGAAGACCAACGACTTCTGGAAGATGCGTCTCAAGAGGCAGACGATGGACTATGTCCCACTCATCTACGCTGCCGCCATAATTGCCAAGGACCCCGAGAAATACGGCTTTACCGATATTACGCACGAATCGGAAGTGGTCTGGGAAGAGGTCAAGATCGACCGTTGCCTGGAACTATCCACCGTGGCCAAAGAACTCGGTTGCAGCGTCGCCGACCTGAAGGATCTGAACCCGGAACTTCTGCGCAAATATACGCCGCCGGATTTTAAGGGCTACACGCTCAAGGTCCCGGTGGGCACCAAGAATAAGTTCTGGGCCGCATATGAAAAAATGCCCTCGCCGAAAGAGACCAGCTGGGTGCGCCACACGATTCGTCGAGGTGAATCCGTAAGCACCATCGCCTCCCGGTACGGTGTCTCGCAGTATGCCATTCTCGACGCCAACAACCTTTCCCGGCGCTCGACGATATATGCCGGCAAGCAGTTGATCGTCCCGGTGCCTCTGGATCGTAGCTCCAGCGGAGCTTCACGCTCTCGTAGCGCCGACGACTACAGCGCCAAGAACTCCATTTACGTTGTCCGCTCCGGCGACACCATGTGGGACATCGCCCGGGCTTTCGGAACGAGTGTCGATGATTTGCGGAATTCCAACTATATCGGCCGCGGATCGCGTATCTACGTCGGCCAGAAGTTGAAGATTCCCTCAACAGCCAGGAATCTCAAGAACAAGAGCCAGGGCTCCAGCCAGCCGCAAACCTACGCTTCCTCCGGTAGTAACAGCAAGAGCACCGGTAGCGGCAAGGTCAGCCACAAGGTTCGTAAGGGGGACACCGTTTGGGATATCGCTCGCAAGTATGGCACTACCTCGGCGAAGATCCGCTCGTTGAACGGTCTGGGTCGGTCGAGCCGAATCTATCCCGGTCAGGTTCTGGCGGTGGGCGACGGCGGCCGCGACTATGTGATTCACAAGGTCCGGCGCGGCGACAATCTCAGCCGCATCGCTCAGAAGTACCGAACAACGATAAAGCGTATTATCAGCGCGAATGATTTGAGTGACCCCGACGAATTGAGAGTGGGGGACAATCTGAGGATTTACACGAAGTAACAGGGGTAATATGGCACGCACCAGAGACGTGGTGATCGCCGTCGTCATCGGCTTCAGCTTCCTGATGGTGGTCGGCTTCTTCGGGCTGGTCTTCATAGGTCTGATGTCCGAGGGCGGCGAGCTGGATGTGGCCGGGCTGGGGGGGAATATCGGCATCGTCGAAGTGTTCGGCATTATCGACGAACCCTCGGGTCGCAAGTGGATCGACCAGATTGACAAATGGGCCGAGCGCAGTTCGATTAAGGCCCTGGTGGTGCATATTAACTCGCCAGGTGGCGGGGTGGCTATTTCCCAGGAAGTATACGATGCCATTTTGCGAGCCCGGCAGGAGAAACCGGTGGTGGCCGCCCTTGCGTCGGTAGCCGCCTCGGGGGGGTACTACATCGCCTGCGGCGCCGATCGAATCATCGCCAATCCCGGCACACTGACCGGATCAATCGGTGTTATTGTCAAGTTCCATACATTTCAGGGACTTATGGGCAAGGTCGGGGTGGAAACCGAAACCGTTAAATCCGGCGAAATGAAAAATTTCGGTGATTACTCGCGCCCCATGACGGACAAGGAAGAATCCATGCTCCGCTCGGTCGTGATGGATTCCTACGAGCAATTCGTGGAAGTCGTTGCCGGGGGGCGGGGAAGGGGCAAAGAAGAGGTCTATCCTCTGGCCGATGGCTCGGTGTTCACGGGTCTGCAGGCATACAATCTTGGTCTGGCCGATACCCTGGGGGGACTTAAGGAAGCTATCGACCTTGCGGCCGACCTGGCCGATCTTGGGGATGATCCCCGGGTGGTGAGGCCTTACGAGCGGCGGCAGGCGGGTCTGTTTGATCTCCTGGGAGGTTTGCTTGGTGAGGTCGAAGAGGCTGTGAATTATCAGGTTATCGGGCCGCAATTGATGTACTTGTACCGTTGAGGGCCTGTTTTTGGCCACAAAAACCGAAAATTTACAGGATTATTGCTTTTTTTCCTTTTCTTTTTTGGTTGCGGCCTGTATCTTGACGTGCGCCATGAAGTTATCTGGGGCATTTGGCCCCCAATTTAACCGGTGAGTAGAATACGAAAAAACAAAACGTAGACATAGACAGTATTCCAGAGGGAGGATGCTGTGACAAAAGCTGATCTTGTTGAAAGAGTGGCCGAGAAGACCGGGCTGACCAGAACGGATGTTGCCGTTGTCGTGGACTCGTTTCTTGATGTTGTGAAGAAGTCGCTGGAAAGCGGTCACAATATTGAGATTAGAGGGTTTGGGACATTTAAGGTGAAATTGCGCAAAGCCCGCAAGGCACGCAACCCCAGGACGGGTGAAGTCGTGCCGGTTCCGGACCGCAAGGTGCCGGTTTTCAAGCCGTCTAACGAGTTCAAAAACATGATAACAAAACTTGAAATCTAAGTGCCAAACTTCGCTATGGAGGATTGATGCCGAGCGGTAAGAAGAGAAAACGGTTGAAGATTAAGACGCATAAGCGCAAAAAGCGCAGACGCGCCAACCGTCATAAGAAGAAGACTAAATAGCAGATAAAGAAATTACGGCGACTGGTTTCAAGACCTCTATGCGAAGTGCCCACGGAGATGCCGCCGGGTTCTTCATTGATCGCGATGTGCTTTGTTGTGGTGGATAATGCCCGAGCATTGCGGGCCGGTCTGTTGAGTTAGACATTATCTGTCAGTATATTGAGATGCCCGTTCAATTTGTGGACGGGCATTTTTTTGGGCGGAGATTCTTAGCGCAGGCGAAGTAGTGGTCTTAACACGCCCGGGCCGGCCGTTTTTTTAGATTCAGATCCGAATCCCCCGTCTACCAAGAAGTTGCCCGTGAGTTGATTTTAACTAATCGATCTCGCAAAGAAACCTTTCGTTTTTTCCTGCGTACACTATACCGTAAAACAATAGAGAGTTTTCCCAAGGAGGAATTGCTATGAGGCTTCTTAAGATTTCTGGTATCTGTGTTTTCCTGCTGTTGGTTTTCTCAATAGCAGCCCTGGCGGATAACGGCGGCCGCATCTATGGAAAGTTGACGACTGTCGATGGGGACACTTTTGAGGGGATGATACGCTGGGACAAGAACGAAGCCAGCTGGTGTGATGTCCTTGACGGTACTAAGGAATTGCCCGATCGGGACCGAAAGTCGAAACGCAAAAAATACCGCGATCGTGAATCATCCATCGAACTATTCGGAATCACCATTGCCAAGGGCGGCTCTTCATGGAACTGGTCCGGTTCGGCCCAGTCGGGGATTCGTTTTGGCCATATAAAGTCGTTGGAAGTTATCGATGATGACGCCGTGTTGCTGGTGTTGAAATCGGGTGAGGAAGTCGAGTTGGAGAACGGCTCAACGGATATCGGAGGGTCGATAAGAGACATAGTAATCGAAGACGAATCAGAGGGCGAGATAGGTCTGGTATGGGACGATCTCGAGCGCATCGATTTTATGGCGACGCCGTCCGGTAAGGAATCCAATTTCGGAGATCGCCTCTACGGAACCCTGACCAGCCGTCGAGGGGACGAATTCACCGGTTGGGTGTGCTGGGATATCGATGAGGTTTTCACGGCCGATATCCTCGACGGGGAGCAGAAGCGCCGTGACCGCAAGATCAAGTTCGGTAAAATCAAGGCTATCGAGCGTTACAGCTCGAACGGTGCGACGCTGACGCTTACGAACGGTGACGAAGTGGTTCTGCGCGAGTCGAACGATGTCGACGACAGCAACCGCGGCATCGTCATATCCGACCTCGCTTTTGGCCAGGTTATTGTCGACTGGGACGAGTTCGATCGCCTGGAGTTCAAAGAGGATCCCGGGACGCTCAGGTATGACCGCTTCGACGGCGGCCGGGCCCTGCATGGCACGGTGTACACCGAGGACGGCGAGAGCTACGAGGGCAAGGTTCGCTGGGACGATGACGAAGAGTTCTCGTGGGAGATACTCGATGGTGAGTACCACGATATTCAGTTCGATATTGAGTTCGGGTTGATTAAGGAAATCCAGAAGAAGTCGTATCGATCGGCCGTGGTCACGGTATCTGACGGACGCAGTTTTCGCCTGCGGGGTTCGAACGATGTCGATGAGGACAACAAGGGAATTTACGTGACACTCAATGATGGCGAAGAGGTTGAGATCGATTGGGAAGATTTTGACCGGATCGAATTCGCCGGTCACTGAGCCGGATTTGGTTTAGATTCAGCAAAGCAATTGTATCTCTGAGGATAGCAATCATCGGCCGCCCCGACAGGGGCGGTCGGTACTTTTTTGCCCGGAAAGCTGCCTCGGCCACAAAAAAACCCGGGCTGGTTTTGTGCCCGGGTTCTTGAGAATTATGTCGTGGGTAAGCGCTATTGCAGATCGGCCTTCTCTACGGCGTCTCTGAGTTCGTCAATATGCTGTTGGGCCTGGGCTACCTGAGTCTTGGCCCTGGGGATTTTCTTGGCAAGACGAACGAAGTCTTCCCATACGGTGATGTTCTTGGTGTAGTTCTCCGGATTGTCGCTTTCAACCGCGACGGCGTAGTTGTAGGAGGCTTGATACTTGTTCGGATTGGCCTTCAAAGCCGCCGAGAAAGCGCTCGCGGCGCTCTTGTACTTTTGCTGAGACATGTATATCTGGCCGAGGGCAAAATGAGAGCTGTAGTAATTCG
>CAZVUZ010000001.1:3437-68826 GCA_964630485.1 uncultured Ignavibacteriales bacterium | reverse complement strand
TGACCTCGCGCGATTTTTGTTGCTCCAGGCCCTCGAGAATCCGGCGGACATCCGGAGAAACTTCGACGTCTTCCGAGCCGATTCTCTGGATGACATCACCAAAACTGAGGCCACCTATTTCGGCCAGGCCGCCCTGTTTGAGTTCGGACACGAACACGCCCTTGAAAGTCTGGGGATCTTCATTGTAAAACATGTAATCGTCAAAGACGAGATCCCTAACCTTGAACTCGAGCGATTCGCTTTCATACTCCGGCGCATCAGTGGCGTCCATCGGAGCTTTCTGCAGATGCGCCACGAGTTTCAGGCGGCTCACTTCCTTTCCGGCGGGGCGGGCGACGGTCAGCTCGAGAGAGGCCCCGGGGCCCATCTCCGCGATATTTCGCTGGAAGACGGCCAGGTTTTCGTCGCGATCCACATCAATCGGTTCGTCGTTGAGTTCCAGGACGATATCGCCGACCTTCAGCCCCGCCAATGCCGCCGGGGAGTCGGTCACAATCTCATTGACAATGATACCACCGGTGGCATCAAGACCCCAGAACTCGGCGATATCCGACGTCAGCGCCTGGAGACGTATGCCAAGCCAGCCGCGATCAATCTTGCCCCGCTTCGGCGGGTCGGCAATGATTTTCTGCAGGCGCTCACCGGTTACGACCCCCAGCAGGGGTAAACCGAACTGGCCGAAAGCGTCACCCATGCCGCCCTCGCCGCCGAGCGACGGATCGATCAGGGTACCCAGGAGCCCCACGGCCTTTAGATTCTCGTCGAAGAGCACCGATCCGAGTTGGAGGGCATTGAACCCAACCGTCAGGGGAAACTCCTCCGGGGTCGTGACCAGGTTGGAAATCATGCCTACATCCGCGGCCAACGGCGGGGATATTATGTCCGGCAGCAACATGTACAGCGAGAGCCAGCGGCCGACCTTGAAATCGACTCCGGTTTCGAATTTCATCACCTTAAACGTGTTCTCCGGAGCGCCGGCCACCCGGACAAAGCCGATGCGGGTGAAGCGATCAACACCAAGGAACTCGCCTTCGAAAGTCTCGCCCTCAAGGGTGATCACTTCGATCCGCGTGGGATCGGTCTTGACCCCGAAATTGGAAAAGGTAAGACCGCCTTCGGACGCCAGATCAATGCCGTTGAACATAATCAGGCCGTCCTCGGATACTACCGTACCGAGGTAACGCTGTTCCTGCTCGGTGGTATGGACGCCGAATGAAATCTCGATATCCATATCTATAATAACCAGGCAACCCTTCACCTCCTGGTGCAGTTGCTCGAAGTCGAACTGCTGGGCGCGGATGGCGCCGGCGGATAAAAACAGGATGGCGGCCGCGGACAGCCAGGCCAATACGGGGTGTGTTTTTCTAATGATCTTATTCATCGGAGCTTTCTTCCCCCTTATCCTCACTTTTTACAACAACGAACCGCGTGGCGCCGCCCCTTTTCACGGTCAGGAGCATGCTCTCCGTTTCGGCGGCTTTAAGTCGATTGTAGAGGGCGACAAAATCCGGCAGGGCGGTGACGGTTTCGCCGTTGACCATGCTTATCACATCACGCCGTCGCAGGCCCCCGTCGGCGGCCGAGCCGACTCTCTTCACGCCCACGACATAGACACCCGCGGTGTCGTCCAGCTGGTTCTCGATCTGCATTTGCCGCGTGATGGCCTTGATCGTGAAGCCCCAGCCCTGGCATTCGAAGTCTTCTCCCTGCAAATCACCCAGTTGTTTTGTTTTGATGCTGAAATTATAGATCTCATCAGCCCGCTTGGTTTTCAGCTTGATCTCACTCCCGGGCTCATGCTGGGCAATGAGGTTGTAAAAAGCCGGTAATTCTTCGACGAAACGGGCCGAAACCGGCTGGCCGTCCATTTCCAGGATGATATCCCCCGCCTTTAGAAAAGCCGCCTCGGCCGGAGAACCCGGGTCAATCCATGCGACCAGGACGCCGGAGTTCCGCTCCGCCCCGAAATAGTCCTCGAGTTCCTGCAGAGCCTGGCAGTGCAGGCCGATCCAGCTGCGCGTCACTTCGCCGCGGGCAATTATTTTATTGGACACCTCTTCCACGATATTGATGGGAATGGCAAAGCCGATATTGTTGGCGAAAACCGTGGCGCGGGAATTGATCCCGACCACGCGGCCGAACAGATCCACCAGCGGCCCGCCGGAGTTGCCGGGGTTGATGGCGGCATCGGTTTGAATCCAGAGATTGTAACGTCCGGTTCGCTCGCCCGTGGGCAATCTGACATCGCTCGAGAAATACCGGTCCAGGGTCGACACCACTCCGGCCGATACCGTCCGCGACAGCGACAGCGGCGATCCCATGGCAAGGACGTATTGCCCGACCTGTATCGAATCGGAGTCCCCGAATTCTGCCACCTGGATCTGCCCCGAGTATTCGGTCAGGTCGAGCTTGATAACGGCTATATCGGTCGACGGATCGCCGCCTACGAATTCAGCCGGTACCACTTCCTTGTCGGAGAGAGTACAGATGATGCGCTCCGCCTTGCCGGCGACATGGTAGTTAGTCACGACATAGCCGTCGGGATGGAATATGACTCCCGAACCCACCACCGCCTGCTTCTCGAGTTCCCCGGTATTGTAATTCTTGATCACCGGCTGGATGTGCACCACGGCCGGCATGACCTTATCCCGGGCCTGGTAGATGTCTGCCTGGGTGGCGCCGCCAACGCCGGCGGATTCGGCCCGACCGGCGAACATCAGGAGTATCAACAGAGCTATTCTTAACATTCAGGTTCCTCTTCAGTAAGTTTCCGACTCTCCCTTAAACAGTCGGCGCCTGCCCAAGTTCACTAAGTTTTGTTCTGAGGTCGTCGGCCTGCTTAAGATCGATTATACCTGGTTTCTATAGAACTCAGCAAGGGAATTTCCGGCCGATATCCACGCCGGGGTACTCGGCGAAGGTCTTTCGGAAGCTATCGGGAGAAGGTGTTCGATCAGTAAAAAAGCGCGGTTCCCCGGAGGGCAGCCGCGCCTTGTGAGCTATGAAAAAATGCTGGCTTGGGTATCATTTCCAGTAGACATCGACCGAGCCGAGACCGACGTCGATTTCGATAATTATCCTGGTATCGGCGTCGTCGAAATCCGGCGATTCATAGATGTCGTCATCGACCTCGTCGAGATCGTCATTGTGGAAATCGACCGAGGACAGGAAACCGCTACCCTCCGAGATGACCCTCACCGGCACTCCCTCCGGCAGGACAATATCAGCCGAACCCAGGCCTATATCTATCTTGATTTCCGATTCGCCGCTATATTTCCCCCTGAAATCCAGATCGAAGGAGCCGGCACCGCCGGAGAATTTGCAGTACTCAAAATTGGCATTGCCGAGATTGATGCATTCCATTGACGCCGCGCCGGCGTCGATGTCGATTTCGTCGAGTCTTTCGGGATTGGGCTTGGAGAATTCCAGCACTCCCGAGGCCGCCCCGATGTCAATCGACAGATCCGTTACGGGCACGCCGCCAAGATCAATCAGGGCCTCGCAGGCGCCCATATCCATGGATATCGACATCGGATATTTCTTCGAAAGGGTCATGGTCCACTTGTTCCGATCGGTGTCCACGTCCCGCTTGCGCCGCTGGATACTCTCGAGATCCAGATAGCCGGTCTTGCCCCGCAATTTATATTCAATTTGATAGTCTACATATTTGGGATCGTACTCGACATCGAGAACGGCGGCCTCATCGATATCCCCCGACGCTATTTCCACCTCACCGGCACCGAAGTCAATGGAAAGCCTGATATCTTTGGCGCCTTTGGCGTCGATCCTCTCCGTTACCCGATCCATGTCTCGGGCGCCGATGGTACCGCAGACAAGTATCAGGATGGCTGCCAGAATTGTACTTTTGGTGAACATCAGACGAGCTCCTTTCACTTTCGCTTTTCCACTCAGTCTTCTGTACGGTTATCCGGCGGCAAAGTTGCGCCGGGGGGGGTTGGTCTCGGCTCCGGCGGCCTCATCATGGGCGGTTCCTTAGGGATTGGCGGCGGGGCCGGAGGCGGCGCCATGGGACGCGAATCAGGCCGTTGAGGATCCTTCCAGCTGACGTACTCACGGAACCCGAAGCGTGTCAGAATGGCGGCCCCGATACCGGCCGAGACGGGAAAACTGCAGACCACAATGGACAGCACCAGGAAGAAAACACCGAACCCCTGCGACACCTCATCAGCCGAACCCAGCAGGGTCGCCGTTATTAACCAGAGAATCATGAGCAGGACGATACCGAGGAAAGACCTCAGCATAAAGCTTTTTTCCTGTCCCCAGAGACGTAGCGCAAGTCCCTTTCCCAGCATGCTGCCGAAGGAGATGAAGCCAAGCACAATGGCGGCCAGGTACAGAAAAGGCAGAAAAGGCAGCAGTACAATACCAATGATGGTAATAACCACCAGCACCGTAACCACCGGCATGAGCAGCAGAAAGAGCAAACCCAGAAGGCAAGTCTTCGTCTTGTTCGCCTCAAGGCAGGCGTGAAAGTTTCTCACCTGCCGAGGCATGAGAGAAACCGCGAGGAAGCCGCAGAACAAAAAGAAAGCCGCCAGGCAAATCACGACGATCAAACCGCTGGCCGAGAACCCCGTCAACTCGGGTACATCAAGCGGGGTCTCCTCAAGGATCTCACCGATAACCAGCCCGCCCTCCTTGACAACGATTTCAGGAGCCTCGATATCACCGTCTACCTGACCGGTCTCGGTCACCAGAACCCGCTTGCTGAGAGATGTCACATCGCCCCGGACCCAACCTTTGACGGTCACCCGTCCCCACGCAATAATGTCGCCGTCAACATACTCGTCGGCATCGACGCTGACGGATTTCTTTTCGAAGGGTTTTACCTCAAGCCTCTCGGTGCAACGTTCCTCGACCGGGCTGTCATCCCTTTCACTCCAACCGGCAAGCTCGCGCGGGGGCACGGGTTCGTCGCGCTCAGGTATACCCTGGATAAATGTCTCGGAATCGAAGTCGTAGTACCAGTCGTAGCCGGCCGTGTCGATGGCCACGATCCCTTCACGGGACAACTGGATTTCGAGGAAGGTCGTATCTTCGGGCGCCGCGGGGTCGGTTTCATCGGCCAGGCAGGTTACCACCGGCACCAGACAGATCAGGCACAACAAGAGCACCGCCGTCAGGCACACGCCGCCGAATGTAAAAGTTGTGATTCGCATTTCCCGTTCTACGTCCTATGTAGAGACCAGGATCAATTAGAACTTGGTCACGACGACATCGCCACTGGAGGAGAGGAGCCGAATCCGGGGTCCTCCCAGCCCAAACTCACCCACCAGTCTCTTGCGCGAAAGAGACGTGATAGCCACAGGCAGATCCGTCGCGACTTCGCCGGACATGGTCTCGATATCAACGATACCGGAGGATGTCTCCGGAACCGCAAATGAAATTTTACCGGTCGTTGTTTCCACGAAATAGTTCCGGGGGCTGTCCAGCTCTGTCTGGATGTTCACATTGCCGGTATATGTCGCCAGATCGATGGCGCCCCGCACCTGCTGAATAGTAACCGTGCCGGACGTGGATTTGATCTTTATGTCACCCTCGATCCATTTGAGGTCTATCTCGCCGGAAGGTTGACGGACCGTGATCGGTCCGAACAAAAATTCGCCCTGGGTGCTGCCCGAGGCATTGTCTATCTCGATCTCGGCCTGGATACTCGAAAGTTCTATTGCCGCCGCCACCGTCCGAAGCCGTATGGCCCGGGTGGCCGGCAGGGTTATCCTGAAATCCACGTCACCATAAGAATCCGATCCGGTACCCAGGAGCTTGTTCCAGAAAGAGCGACCGCGGCTTCCCAGCTTGAGGTAGTTGGTCCTGACCTCAATCCTGTCGCCGTCGTTTTTGACGTTGATCTCGATATGGTCGGCCACTTCCTCCGCCTCGTCCCGGCTGCCGGCCCGTATGACTTTGACCGCCTCAATAATAAGCCGGTGGTCGTCGCCGCCCTCGATGTATACCCGTCCGGTTGTGAGGTTCAGGTCCAATTCAATGGCCCGGTCGGTTTCGACTATCTTCTGATATTGGAAGTTGTACTCGTCGGCGTCTACGGCCGCCCCTGCCCCGAAGAGCAAGAACAAACCTGCTGCGATACATCGAAACCATACCATGTCACCAACTCCTCCTGGTCAAAAAGCCGTCTTGAGCTTTTTCTTCAGCAATTCCCGGGCTCGAAAAATACGGGCCTTTACGGTACCCACGGGTATACTCAAAAGATCGGCTATTTCCTCATACGATTTATCATCCTTATGACGGTAAATAATCACCTCGCGGTATTTGTCCGGCAGTGAGGCAATCGCATCCTGAATGCTGCAGCGTTGCTCCTTGCGGACGAGATCGCGTTCCGGATGATAAGAATAATCGGCGATATCCATTTCCATGGTGCCGTCCTTGGTCTCGAGCTTGCGGTCGAGAGACAGCACCTTGATGCGCTGTTTACGCAGATGGTCGATCGAGCAGTTGGCGGCTATTTTGTAAAGCCAGGTGGAGAAACGATACTCCGAACGGTAACTTGCCAGCGACGAAAAAGCCTTCATAAACGTATCCTGAACCAGGTCATTGGCCGTTTCACGATCACGTACTATCTTGTAAATGATCTGATAGACGGCCCCTTTGTGCCGTTTGGTCAACAGAGTGTAGGCCCGCTGGTCGCCACCAAGAGCATTGGCAATTAGAGCTATTTCATTGTCCTGCAAAGGCCTTTTCTCTCACTGTTAAATACGTTTGCCGGCTCATACGGTTTCGTTTCAATTGTCCAATAATAAGATACGGCGCAATCGCTTACAAGAGAAAACTTCGCCGCACCGACAATCTACCCGCCGGTCAGGCTGCTGCCGCCAACGGTTCATCAGGTCGTGCAAGGAACCTCCTGAATCCTGTTCGGAAACTGAACATTCCGCCCTTCGGCATGGCAAAGATCATGAAAGGCATACAGTTATCGAGCATAAATGCCGTTATAGAATGGGAAGAGAAAGTTGTAAGGCAAAATGCTGTACGAACATCCAAAATACTACGAAGTCGTTTTCTCGTTTCGAGACATTCCCAACGAGGCAAAGTTTCTGCACTCCTGTATCCAGATGTATTCAAGGCGTCCGGTATCGCGCGTCCTGGAACTGGCCTGCGGCCCCGCCCCCCATGCCGGTGAACTGACCGACCTTGGTTATCAGTATCTGGGGTTGGATCTGAACGAGACCATGCTCGAAGATGCCCGCGAAAAATGGAGCCACCTGAAACCGGTCCCGGAGCTTTTCAGGGCCGACATGGTTGACTTCGACATGGCCGAGAAGGTTGATTTTGCCTTTGTCATGATTGGCTCGCTCTACCTCAAGAGCGCCGCTGAAATGGCCCGCCACTTCGACTCCGTCAGCCGCTGTCTGAAACCGGGCGGCCTCTACTTTCTCGACTGGTGCATACAGTTCAACGATCCGCTTTCGTACAATGGCCAGAATGCCATACACCGCGAAAAGGACGGTATTACCCTGTCGTCAGATTTCAAGATCAAACTCGTGGATCCTCTCGAGAATGTCTACCGGGAAACCTGGACCATGAACATCGACGACCATGGCAAACCGGTCAAACTGGAAATGGTTGAAGAGAACAAGGCCATCCGACCCGACGAGTTTTTGAAATTCGTAGCCGAGAGAGATGACTTCGATTTTACCGGGTGGTGGCGCGATTGGGATTTACAGCAGCCCCTCACCGACTACTCCGAGGTTTACCGCCCCGTGGCAATACTCCGGCGCACCGAAGCCGACACGCCGACAAAACACGCCGTGGCCGAGGAAGAGGTCCCGGCCGCAGTCTGAGCGTCCCCCCACCCGGACACATTTCTACGCGGTTTTTTTCACCACGTATATCATGTTCATGAAGGCCTCGATCATGATGCGCGCCGTATAATCGGGACCGGTCAACTTGAAGAAGACGTTGCCCTCCGGAGCCTCCAGAACAATCCCAACCATGCGGTAATTGTCTTTCGGTATTGTCTTGCCCGACATCGGGCCGCCGGAGGAAGCCAGATAGGTGCCGTACATGCTGAGCACATGCGCCGTCATACCGTCAACGATGCGGTCATGCGTCAGGGCCGCCTGATGGGGATCCCGTCCTCCCGACAACTCGATCTGATTGATCCAGCGCTCAAAATTCTCTTCCCAGGTCCCACCGGCGTCCTTCCCGAAGTAAAAAACCTTAACGACGGCAGAATCGGTATCACTCTCCAGCGGACCGTAAAGATAATGCGCCACATTGGAGCCTTCGCCTCCCAGATCCTTCCACTGTGAGGCCGGAGTGAAAGTAACCCCGGCGACTTTCACGGGGGCGCCGTTGAGATCAAAGGGAATGTCGGACATCTGGTACTTGATTTCCTTGTAGATGGTATCCCCGCTCACCGTGGCATCATTCGACAGCGTTACGGAAGCATCGTTCTTCGGCGCGATCTTGCCGGCTCCGGCTTTTTCTTTGTCCGAGGAGCAGGCGGGCAACACCAGCGCTGTCAGCACAGCGGTCACAATCATCAATTTCATTAAAGTCGAGCAACGGCAAATCATCAATGAATCTCCTGCATTTTCAATAGGTCATAGGACTGCTTACTTTATGCTCCACGCGGGCTTTCATCCAGCTTCAGGTACGGCACGGCGTTGGCCACCAACTCTCCTGGGCCGTCGCGCTCGAATCGATAGAATCCGGCGGCGGCAATCATGGCGGCATTGTCGGTACAAAGCTCCGTCGACGGGTAGAACAATCGCGCCCCGATCTTCTTCAGGCGCTCGGCCAGAAGGCTGCGCAGGCGGCTGTTGGCGGCCACCCCTCCGGATAGGGTCACATCGGTCAGGCGCCTCTCCTTAGCAGCCCGAACCGTCTTGTCAACCAGTACCTCCACCGCCGCCTCCTGAAACGAGGCCGCGATATCGGCCCGGTGCTGTTCAATTTGCTCATCGGTAAGTTTTTGCAGGTAGACCGCCACGGCCGTCTTGAGACCGGAATACGAGAACCGGTATCCCGTCTCGGCACGGAGCGCCCGCGGAAACCGGAAATACTTGCGATCACCCTGTCGCGCGAGTTCGTCCAGACGCGCCCCTCCGGGATAGCCCAACCCCAGAATCTTGGCCACTTTATCAAAAGCCTCCCCGGCGGCGTCGTCTATGGTCTGACCGAGAATCTCGAAATTCCCGAAACCGTCTACCTCGACCAGCATGGTGTGCCCCCCGGAGACTATCAGGGTAAGGTGATGCGACGCCAGGTCACGGTGCTCGAGCAGATTGGCCGCGATATGTCCTTCTATGTGGTGAACCGGGATGAATTTTATGGACCGGGCGAAGGCCAGACCCTTGGCAAAGGTGAGGCCCACGAGGAGCGGACCAACCAGGCCGGGCCCCATGGTAGCGGCAACCAGATCGATATCATCCAGCGTCACCGCGGCCTCGCTGAGCGCCTGTCGGTAGATGGGCACAATTGTCCTGAGGTGGCTGCGGCTCGCAATTTCGGGGACAACCCCGCCAAAATACTCATGGTCCGCCTGAGACAGAATTACATTCGACAGAATTTCGCGGCCGTCGCGAATAACCGCCGCCGAGGTTTCGTCACAGGATGTTTCGATTCCAAGTATCAGCATATACTTACTGCGTCACGATGTAAACGGAGTCCACGGAGGCGCTTTTGACGCGAAAGATTGAGGGGCAATCGACCGTTACGGCCGTCCAGCCCTCCGCGTCGGCGCCGGCATAGTCAACGGTGGCCACCAGGGCCGTCACCGAAAGGCTACCTATCGCCGCCGGGGGACCGGTGAGGATAACACTCAGCGTGTCAGGACGGGCCACCATGAGCTGACCGGCGGGAACATTGAAAACAACTATGGGCACATTTTCGAAGACACGGGTCTGAACGGGCACCACCTCCACGGACACCGTCACCGAATCAGGATAGAGAGTGATATTGTAGCCCGCCGGCTTGACGAGGCCGACCGTGAGCTGGAGGTTATTCCTTAGCCCGGAAAGTTCCTTTTGTTCCGTCAGCACCGTCCTAAAACTGCTCAAACGCGACCGCGGACCGACCAGGGTAACCTCGGGCGGATCCGGATCCGAAACGGCCTTGACGGCATAACCCTCGTCAGGCATGGTAATCAGATCCACCGTTACGGGCACGACAGCCTCGGCTTTCGTGTCGACCTCCAGTTTGACCGTCGCCGGCGACACCACTTCCTGTAACGACATGACATTGCCGCCGCCGACCAGGAAGGTATTGGCGGTGGAGAGACTCAAATCGTGTCGCCCCGGTTTCAACTGGATGGCGCTGATACGGACGCCCTCATTCCGCCACTGGCTGCGAAGCAGGCTTTTACCCGAGGCCGACACGACGGCCTGAATCGAGTCCGGAGGATCCTGCTTGAGAGTAAACTCTTCATCGAGCTGGATATCACTCACCGGCAGGCTGAGCTGATATTTATAGGTCTTCTCCGTGGCTACATGAAACCAGAGCAGGAGCCCCAATAACAGGGCTATAATCTTCATCGACAGGTTGTTGAAAAGAGACTTCATCACCGGTCTTAAAAACGGGGGTTAAACCAAATCTGCAATGCCATTCCGTGCAAATTAACACCTGAAAGCCCGACAATCAACTTTAAACCGCCTCCCGCCGGTTTATTAGTCGATCCGGCGGGGATTATTCCACCAGAAACGGGTCACGCCCAGTTCTGTGCCAACCCAAATGTAGTCACCGTCCATCAAAAGACTGTAGACATAATTCGAGGCCAGCCCGTCATCGGTCGTAAAACCGCGCGTATTGCGCCTGCCGTCTTGATAATAGGTAATGGTAAGCCCCTGGTTGGACCCCGTGGCGAACATGGTGTCGTTTACCGCCAGGGCGTTTATATCGCCTGCCCCCGCCGCTTCCGGGTAGGATTCAAAATCGCCGGTCCGACTCCTGACCCGAACGACCCCGTAACGCGAGGCAAACCAGATATCATCTTCAAAACGTTCCACCGCCGTCACCCAGCTGGAAAGATACAGGTCAGGATCGGATAACCTCTGAATGCGGCCCGTTGTCATGGTCACCCGATAGGCTCCCTCGGTAGCCGCCACCCAGACGGTGGAATCGTCCACCTCCAGGTCATAAATAATCTGGCCCTGAAACACGTCCGGATGAACCGCCCTGGCGGAGTCACCGTACTCGGTGAGAATACTCAACCCGGCCTCGGTACCGACAATTAGCGTGTCCCCCATTATCGCGAGGCTCAGAACATTGTCGTCGATCAGCCCCCGTCGGTCCGACAGGCGCCGGCGCACACGGCCCATTTCCCGATCGAAGAGCAGCAGGCCGAACGGCGTGCCCAGATAGAGCGTCTTATCATCCGCCGCCATGGCATTGATATCGACTATCGGAAAATCATTATCCAGACCCGACTCGTAATGGCGAAAGGTGTTGCGTTCCAGGTCGAATTCGGTTACTCCCGAGCGATCCTCCCCGAGCGCGGCGCCGGAGAGCCATAGCTGATCACCGTGGAACATCATCGTATTGACGCGATTTTGGAGGAGCCCGAAGGTGAGGAACTCCATGACATAGGAAGCGCTATTAGCCGCTATCGGACCGTGGCCCCAGGTTCCGAGCCACAGGTTGCCGGAGCGATCATCGAATATGTCGGTGAACGTGTAGCGGCGACCGTCGGGGCCGATCAACTGGCCGTCGGCCGAGTACATGTACCCGGGCGGGGCATACATGACCGGCGGCGGCCCCACGTGGGCGCCTTTGGTCTCTATATTCGGAAGCTCAGCCATGGGAAACCACTCGTCGAACAGCAGGTCATATTCGTAATAGCGAAACGACGTTTTGGCAAAGAGCTTTTCATCGAAGACGTCTACCCAGACCCTCTGGATATCGCGACTGTCCACGCCGTCGGCCCCGGTAAGCGGTTCCTCCCACGATGAAGTCATTTTGTTGTATCGAATGATGCCCTCGGTGGTGGCGAAGTAGACGTGGCTCATCGAACTGGCGATGTCGTTCACATGAGAAAAATCGGCATAGGTCACGGCCTGCCCCTCAAGGCGCCCGGCCCCTGCCACCGGCGCCAGGCAACAGCACAGAACGCCGAGAATGACGAGTTTGCGGAGAGCTGTCACTTTCGAACCACCATCAGGGCATCCAGGACGGACGCGGCCAGGAGTGATGTACCGCAGGTGATAGCATTCTCATCGGCTGTAAACTGCGGTGAATGCCAGGGTTTGTCCGCCCCGAGGTCCGGATTGCGGACGCCCAGTCGAAACATGGCACCCGACACCTTCTGCAGATAGCAGGCAAAATCTTCTCCGCCGAGAACCTGAGGTGTCTCGGCAATACGCCGCTCGTCATAGAGCAAACCGAAGTTTCGCCTCAGGATGCTGTTGGCGCGGGGATGGTTCTTCAGTACCGGGTAATCGGCCTTAATTACGAATTCGGACCGGGCGCCCCGGGCACGGCAAACAGCGTCGGCCGTTCGCTTTATGCGACGTCGCAACTCACGAGTGGTGTTCATCGAAAGGGCCCGTGCGGTACCCGTCAGGGTGACAGTGTCGGCGATTACGTTGCGCGCGAAACCGCCCTCGATCCGGCCAAAAGTGATCGCCGCCGGCTCGACCGGGTCGATCTCGCGGGATATTATCTTCTGTATCGAATCCACCACCTCACAGGCTGTGGCAATGGCATCGACGGCATCCTGGGGACGGGCGGCATGTCCGGCCCGACCGTTGATGGTCAGGTCAAAATCCGTGACCGAGGCCATAGTGACGCCGTCACGGAGTCCAATGTCTCCGGTAGGAACATGGGGATCGACATGCAGTCCGAAAATCATGGCCACGTCATCCAGGGCCCCCTGCTCAATCATCGGGCGGGCCCCGCCGGGAGGCATTTCCTCCGCCGGCTGGAAGATAAACCGCACTGTCCCCTCGATCTGATCCTTCAGTTCACTCAGCACAGCCGCCACTCCCAGCACAATGGCCATGTGCATATCATGTCCACAGGCGTGCATGCAACCGGGGTTTTGCGACGCATAATCCAGCCCGGTGCGTTCCCCAACCGGCAGAGCGTCGATGTCGCTTCTAACCGCCACCACCGGGCCCGGGCGGCCTCCTTCCAGCTGCGCCAGCACCCCGGTATCCATGTCAAGCGGCAGGATCTTCAACCCGAATTTGCCGACGGTGTCCCGGAGGAACTCGGACGTTGCATATTCTTCAAAGGAAAGTTCGGGGTGACGATGCAGATGGCGGCGCCACGTAACCTGATCGCGGGATATCTTCCCGGCGATTTTTTTCAACTCTTCAATCAGAGCTTGTGAAGTAGCCAAACGGTGATTCACTCATACTGTTTTCGACACCAACTCACGCTGGGCCGAATGTTTCTTTTCCGATTTTCTCTTATACTTATTTACGAACAAATGAGCCAACCGTAAAGGTTCCGGAAGTCGAAATCCCCTCAGATTGCGAACAACGATATCCCGGGCGGTTTGAATGTCACATCGATACCCCGGGGAAATGTAGATCGGCTTGACGTTGTCTTTGCTGCGAAAAGCTACCCCGACCTCGCGGCCCTGGTAATCTATCGGTTGTGAGGATCCCTTCGCCGTCGCCAGGTAACCGTGCCTGCCTGCCAGGATGCGCCGGGCACAGCCTATGGTGGGTATATCCAGAGTAATACCCACGTGACACGCCATTCCGCACCGCTGCGGGTGAGCGATACCGTGACCGTGAACGATTACAATATCCGGCCGGTGGGTGAGCTTTTCCAACGCTCCGACCACGATCGGACCTTCACGAAAAAACAGTAATCCCGGGACATAGGGAAAGGATGGCCGGCCATGGTAGCAGGATCGCTCGACTTCTTCAATCTCCGGGAAAGTAGTGACGGTGGCGCAGGCATAGAGAACATCACCGTCTTGGCCGTATGCGGTATCCACGGCGGCTATCAACTTTGGCTCGACCTGGCTTCCATAAAGATCCACGCACGAGGCCAACTCATTCTGGATGCGCTGTGCCTCAAACCTGGTGTACGGTCCCCGGTCCAGTCCCTCATTCTCTTCCAAGGGTCCTCCCGACAAAACAGATGCCGTAAAAGGCAGTTATACCCGAGAAGGTGTCGCGCCATGAATACCGTGCTGATTTCTCGCGTCCAGTAACTCGTTGCAGGGCCAGCGTCTAAGTGAAAAATGACTGAAAGACTCAGTTTCCGATCGACCCCGGCCCGGAAGGCAGGCGTTGATTCCTGCACTTCGGCGAATATACTGATCGGTAAAAAGAAAGACAAGGGCTTTCGAAGTAGGGGCCGAGTACCCGTGTCAAGGCCCCGTAAGGAGACGCAGGAAGGAGCGGCGCGGATAGTCACGACCGAGGGCGGCTATATTGTCGACCGTCACCCACGGCATATCGCGGTTCTCCGTGAGCAGGGGGATGTGTATGTCGCAGGCATCGGGGCAACCGGTAGCCACCGCGTAGAGCTTCTTACCGTCTTTGTTCTCGATCATATGCAGGACCAGATAGACGCATCCTTTGAGACCGCGTTCATCGTGGGCTACAAACACATCACCAGGCATCACCTGATCGGCCTTAATGCTGTCGGCGTTGAAGGCCAAACTGGCATATGAGGTATTGCGCATGCAGGCCTTCATGAAGTCGTAGTATTCCCTCTGGCTGGGTTCCCTCGGTGCGCCGGGGCGAAAAAACGGCTCCCGGTGCGAATTGTAAACCAGCTCACCCATGAGCCAGTCACCATACCTCAGAGTGTCGCCTCGCGCCGGCACTATTGTCAGGGAGTATTGTTGTTCTCGGTAGAGCAGGTACTCGGCAAGGACCCTCAGCGGAAGGGTATAATCGCGAAATAGCTGGCCGGAATATGGCAGGTGAACGGCGCGGGAAACCTGGTCAACCTCATACTTAATCCTCCCCTTCCAGCTGCCCACCCTGATATACCTGTGCCTCAGGGGAAAGTTTGAGATCCATACCTGAAAATCGTTGAGCCGAGACGAGTCGGCATGATGGAACCCTTCAGGCAGGATAAACTCGGACTGGAAGGTGTAAACGGTGTCGGATATGGTGCAGAAGGGGTAATGCGCCCGGTACCATGCCGCCCCGGGCGCCGTCGGCTCTTCCAACTCCGCGGCATCGGCCGCAAGTACCGTAAACAACGAAGACGCAAGAATCATCACAAATAATAACTGCCTCATTTCGCTTTCATGTCCTTCCATAGATCATAGGCCCGTCTTATATGCGGAATGGTAATGGATCCGCCCACGACCAGACCGATGGACATGACCTCATCGAATTCCGTTTCGGTGGTCTCGAGCTGCCGCGCCCGGATGGTGTGGTAACTGACGCAGTCGTCGCAACGAAGCACCAGCGAGGCCACCAGTCCAAGCAATTCCTTGGTCTTCTCATCGAGAGCGCCGGGACGGTACACCGCGGTATCGATACCGAAGAAACGCTTCAGGTTAACATCATCGCGGGCCAGGATAATATCGTTGAGCCGTTCCCGCTCCTCTTGAAATTTATTTGCCTTCTCAGACACTTGCTATCTCCCTCTTTTTGACCCGAATATAGACAGCGCCGGTGCCGAGGGCAACCGGTGAACCGTCGTAAAAGACGATCCGGTCACCGACCTCATTTGTCGTGGACATAGATTTTGCCGCGCTTATAATCAACGGTTATCCGGTGACGATACAGAAAACTGTAGCCGAGTATACCCTCGAAGCCAGCCCTCAGGCCCGATCTTCTGAGATTCGACAAATCGCTGACGGAGGTGTGTACGCCGGGGGTGAAGGTCCCGTCGGTGAGTTGCATGCGATCTATAATCGGGCGTGCCCCCGCCGACGAATCAACACCCAGCCGGACGGCCAGTTCGGGAGTTATTACGGTGTACGAGGCACAGTAATCAAGAATCATCGGCGCCGTAACCGAGTCATTGAAAGTAACATCCACCAAAATCAAATGGCGATTGCCCGTAAAGGGTACCGAGGTATAGTCACTGCCTTTCAAAAAACCGGGTTCTTCCATATGCATGGCCAGGCTCTGCTGTTGATAGTCGACGGTTATGTAAAACCGCCGCAGGACGTCGTGTCCAATGAGACCGTCGGGATAGCCTTTGCTCTTGTCGCCGATAAGCGCCCCGAGATCAATGGCCGTAGCCGTCAGATTATACAGGGTTTCATCGCCGACTTCTATCGACCGCAACCCTATCGAAGCGGCCTCGGAGGATCCCTCGACACCGGTGATCGCCCTCTGTGGCGGCCCGGAGTCCACCTTCAGGTTATTTCGCTCGGCGAAGCCGCGATCCATATAGAGCCGATCGGCGCCCGTATCGATGCCGAATTTCCCCTTCACGCGCCCGTCGATCACCACCGCCACCTCGACCAGTCCGCGTTGCGGATCAAATGATATCGTGCCGGCCAAAACACTCGCGGCCAGCAGGCTCAAAATCGTAAGTAAGGACCTGATTCTCATAATATCCCGGTATCTCTCGCGTGTAAGATTATACAGAGAAGATCGAAAGAAGAGCCGACAGGCTTTAGGCTTCCAGCTCCGAACGACGCCTAAAATAGGCTATCAAGCCACCGATGAGGATAAATGTCGTCCCCACCCAGACCAGCGTAATCAACGGTTTGCGTGATATTTCCAGGGCCAGTTGCTCGCCCCGGGCGTCGGACGTGAGACCGGGAATATCCAGCACAACCGCTCCGCGATCAGCCTGAATGCCGGTGATATTGACCGGGTATTGACCGGCAGTATCAAGATACACGACTTTGTCCGCCTGCAGCGAAGTGCCCGCCGACCCCATACTCAGAACCGGCATTACGGTATCAACCGCGGAGCCATTCACAACCTCCAGCCGGGCGCCGACACTCATGTGACCGCCGCCGTCGCTGTGCTGATCCATGACGAAATCATCGAAGGTAATTTCGTATTCGCCGACTCTCTTCATTTCCCCCTTAACCAGCACCAACCCGGCCCCGGCCTCGCCCTCGCGGACTTCCTGGGGGGCGAAGTAGAGATCGTCGAGGAAAGAACGGTGGATATACGGCTTGCGCATTATGCCGTTGAGACGCTCGGAATAATACAGTTGTGGCCGTATCTCTTCGGCGCCGGAACCGTCGTTGAGATCCAATATTAACTCGTTGTTGGGATGCATTATCTGATTGGCCATGCCGCGGTACGTTACCGACAGATTATAAGCCGAATCGCTCTTGCCGAGAGGTAAGATCAGTTGTTCGCTGGTGCTGAAAGCCGACGAGGCGACGATACCGATAATCATCAGGCCAAACCCGAAATGGGCTACCTGTCCCCCGGCATATTTCCACCCTCGGGGGAAACCCTTAATAACAAAAGAAACATTGGTAACAATCGCCATGGCTGCCGTCGCGAAGAGCAGGATATACATATATTCCCGAACACCCAGCAACATCGCCAGCACCGCCGTCCCCAAGAATCCGCCCAGGGCCGGATAAGCCTTCGAGCGGAACTCCTCGTTCAGGAAGTACATCACCAGACCGGTAAGCACCAGCGTAAACACCACGGCGAAGACAAAACCGGCGCCGAGAACAACATAGAACAGACCACCCCCAAGGGCGGCAACAACAACCAGCGTTATAATCAGTTTCCGGGGCCAGTTCGTCATCGAGCGGGAACCGTAACCGATCAGCGGCGACACCGCCAGCAGCAACGCATAAACGACCGCGAACGGCATAGCAAAGCTGTTGTAAGTGGGGATATCAGCCGCGCGCGGCTCATTCGTGAGGTAGGTCGTAATAACCGGCAGGGAACTCCAGAAGAGGACGATCATGGCGAAGACGAAAAGCATTGCCTCCGCCGCCACGAGTGAGAAAAAACGGCTGAACAGGTTGTATTCAATCGGCTTGCCTCCGGAAGTCCGGAAGCGCCAGGCAAAGAGAACCAGGGTTACGATCAGGAAAAGTATGAGAAAGCCCACCAGATAGACCGTAGTGCCCAGATCGACGAAACTGTGTACCGAAAAGTCCGCCAGGACCCCGCTTCGAGTCAGAAAAGTACCGTAAACTACCAGAACGAACACTATCGCCGACAGGAGTATATTGGAGCGCCGGAGCGCCCCGGAGCGTTTCTCGACAATAAGCCCGTGCAAAAGAGCCAGCGCGGCGAACCAGGGCACAAAGGACGAATTCTCGACTGGATCCCAGGCCCAGTAACCGCCCCAACCGAGCGTCTTGTAGGCCCAGTAGCCGCCCATGACGTTACCGGCTCCCAGAAGGAACGCGGTCATTCCCACCCAGGGAAAGGCTCTCCGGACCCATTCGGAGTAATCGTTGAGGATAAGCGCCGCCAGCGCAATCGAGAAAGGAACCGCCGCCAGAGCATAGCCCCAGAAAATGACCGGCGGATGTATTACCATCCACGGATCCTGCAAAAGCGGATTCAGTCCGGCGCCCTCGGGCGGCCAGAAATCGAGCACCGCGAACGGTGACAGCTCCGTCATTATGAACAAGAAGAAAGCGTTCACGCAGGTGTAGATCACCATCGCCCAGTTGCGGTAAATCCCTCCCCGGTAGATGATGACATATCCCAGCAAAGCACTGAAGAACAGCCAGAGCAAATAGGTGCCTTCCTGGCCGCCCCAGAAACTCGACAGGAGATAGAAAAACGGCAGCGAGCTGTCGGAATATTCGAAGACATACTTGAAAACAAATTCGTGGTTGAAGAAGAGAAAATAGAGCAAGGCCACCGCCACGGTCACTACCGCCACGAAAACGTTGTAACTGCGGCGCGCGAGACTCTCGTAAGAGAGGTGCCCGCCGGCCAGACGCAGGAAGCTAAAACCGGCCAGAAGGTTCAGGGCAAACGCCAGCCGTATCAGTAATTCACCGAAAGTATTGAGACTCATCCCCGCTATATCCCCGCCTGGCCAACGCCCTCTTGATGCTTCTTCATATCCTGAAACTCGTCTCCCTCGCCCTGGTACTTGGACGGACATTTGACCAGGATCTGATCGGCCTCGAACACCTCGCCATCGCCGCGCCCTTTCAGCACCACCGAAGTTGCCTGGTCGAAATTGCCCGGCACGATGCCGTGGTAGACGACGGGAAGGCGTTCGGCATTGAGGGTATCCACAGCCTCGGCATCGTAGATGGCAAATTCAAGACGCGATTGCTCGGCGCTGTATTGCACCCGGGCGAAATCAATCTTGCCCAGCACCTGCACCGTGCGCCCGGAGTCGCGCGCCTGATCGATGGGCACATACTGGATAGTGGTACTCAGGAAAGCATAGCCACCCCAGACGAGAAAGACGGCTATTATAATGCCGCCGATTATGTATCGGGCCATCAGCGGGATTGCCTCTCGATCTTTTTGACTCTCTTATCCAATCGCATCAGGTATACAAAAACACCTATCCATATGGCCAGGGTGACCGCCAGGGCCACGTAGTTTCCATCCATTTAGTCCTCCGCTTCCAGGCGCGCCCGACGCACGGCATTGACCCGCTCAGCCAGGCTGAATAACCACAAATACAATACGGTAAACAGGGCCAGAGACGAGAAGAAAATCGCCCTCACAGTCGGGCCCATGGTAAATTTCATATCCTGATCAACGACCGAATCCGCAGGGTGTAACGAGGGCACCACGCGAGGTATTACGAAAACCAGAAACGGAACGGTCAAAAACGCGAAAATCGAGTATACCGCCGAAAGCGTGGCCCGCCGTTGCGGCTCTTCCACCGCCGTCCGCAATGCGAAATACGCCCCGTATATCAGCAACAGGATGAAGATCGACGTCTCGCGCGGGTCCCAGTTCCAGAACGATCCCCAGGTCACACGGGCAAAAATAGAACCGGTGATGGTCGCCAGAATACTGAACAGCAAGCCCAGCCGGGCGGCCTCGAGGGCCCGGTCGTCAAACTCCGTGCGCCGCGTTTTGAGAAATCGTATCGAGTATATCATCGACATGGCAAAGGCCAGGACGGCAATCCAGGCCTGGGGTATGTGAAAATAGAAAATACGGCTCGATTCACCAATCACCGCCTGCGGGGCCGGCGTGATGAAGCTGAAGACGATTACGGCCGTCATCCCCAGGAACAATACTATTTTCCACCACATATTATTCTACTCGCAATTTCCCATTTTCACAAATTAAGTTCTATAACAGGCTAAAAGCAACAGAGTTCACTCTATCACCGCCGCGCCGGTCATTCCTTCCAGACGAAGCGAAAAAGGAGGATTGATCCGGTTAACATCACCACCGCATAGGCCAGCATGAACTGTAACTCGGCGGACACCTCGCCGATTGAAGCTCCCCCCAGCGCCTTCTCCGATCCCCCGACTACGACCAGGAGCAACGGCATGAGGACAGGGAACGACAAAACGGCGAATAGAGGCCCTTTTACCGAGGCCTTGGCGATAATAGCCGCCACGAGTGTCGTCGCGCCGCACAGACCGATTACCCCGAGAATAAGAAAGGCAATAAAGAGCATGATATTGTCTACGGGGGCATCGGTAAATACGAAAAAGATCGGCGTGATGATCACCGTCATTACCGTCAGCAGCGTGAAATTAAACAGTAGTTTCCCAAGATAGAGGGCGTCGGGGTCAGCCTTGAGCTTTAATGCCAGGGCGGTCCCGGCCTCTTCCTCGCGCACGAAGACCTGGGCGAGACCGGCCATGGCCGAAAAAAACATTACCACCCAGAAGAGAGCGGCGTGAAGTTTCGGCGAAAGCCCCGCCTGCCCGAGCGAAAAGGAAATAACCGCCAGCGACGTAATGCCGAACATGAGAATGGCATTGAGCGCATAGCGACTGCGCAGTTCCAGGCGCAGATCCTTGGCGAAAACCGCCATAGTTTTAGCCACCAAGCCGGCATTGCCTCGACGCAAGGGAATACTCCTCCTTTTCATTGGTGGCGATGACGATTATGCTGTCTTCACGGAAACGCTCTATCGCGGCAAAAATCGCGTGGCGGCCCGAATCATCGAGATTGGCCGAAGGTTCGTCCAGAAACAGAAAATCGGGTTTACCCAGAAAAGCCACGGCGTATTTCAGCCGCTGCTTCATCCCCGACGAGTATTCCCCCACCGGGTCCATCCCCCTCCCCTCAAGGCCAAGCTCGGCCAACTGGCTGTCGATTTCCTTGCCGGTCAGGGACAGGTTGGAGACGGTGGCGAAGAACTTGATATTTTCCTCGGCCGTCAATTGATCGTAGAGATTCAGGTAAGGCGACACGAACCCGACGCGGGTGCGAATGTCTTCCTCGGGCAGGGCCTTGCCGTCGCATGAGTACACGATATCGCCGCGAGTGGGTCGCTGGAGTCCCAGCAAAACGGTCATCAGGGTCGATTTGCCGGAGCCATTGGGACCGACGACGGCCAGGGAATCACCGGTCTGCAAAGCTATCTCGAGTGACGAAAACACTTTGCGAGCGCCGAAGCGTTTGCTCAGATTGGTTGCGACGAGATTGTACATAAGTGACAATGTGGAATCAACCGGCCATAAGGCAAGCAAAAAAGGAGCGGTGATTGATCCCGCCGAGCCCCCGACGGGGTTTCAGTCTTTGCAGGGCTGGGAGAAGCTCCCTACTGCCCCCCCCGCTCGCGGACGCGATACATCCGCTTCACCGGAAGTGAATAGCGGGTCTTATTGGCATCGTTGATTTCAAACGTGATCGAGTGTTCGAACTCGCCCTTGATAAACTCCTCGTCCACCAGGAGCTTCACCATAACCGAGTCCCCCGCCGGCACCATGGGCGGCATCTCAAGCCAGAAAGCGTCCTCGGCGTAGTCAATCAGATTTATCTCATAGTCTACGGTGTCGGTATTGCAGATGAAAAAACGGGCCTTCCGACGCGGCTCGGGCTTGAACTGTGAGACGTCCAGCCGGGCCGGACTGAGGTATATCGGCCGGGCCTCTTCCGGCTTCGGAAACAGCTCGGCCTTAATCTTCACATACACCTTCTCGTCGTTGATGTTCGTTTCAAGGTACGGTCGCTTGGATACCACCCCGGGGTAGGACCGGGTCGAGAAAAATATCTCGAGGATAGTGCTGTCGCCGGGAGCCAGGATGGAATCCGCCAGCGGCGCCTTGGTACAACCGCAACCCGACTCGACCTTTGTTATCCTGAGGGGTTCATCGCCGACGGACTTGATCGTAAACCGGTGACTGACCACGCCATACTGCGAGGTCCGGCCAAAGTCGAACATGGCATCGGGGATATCGATCATAGGACCGGCCAGGGTGGCGGCTCCCATGAGCATCATTCCCGCGAGAAGGAGCAGGTTTAGTGAACCTTTAGTCATCGATTTTCCTCCGCAAACATCACCGGCAATACGATTAATTACTTTCCTTAAATTCATATCTCGGATTTTCCGTTAAATCACTTGAGTCTGAGTGGGCTACAGGGCATTGAACACTCGACCAAAACGTACCTTGTCAAAGAAGTGGATGGTTTCATGGACAAACAGCCGCGGCACGGACAGGGGATCTTTCCAGGTGACTTCCGGTGACGGCGAGGCGTCATCATTCCATGACCAGTGTATCATTATGGCCTTGCCCACCACGAGGTCGCCGGGCACCGTTCCCCAGAATCGGGAGTCGTAGGAATTGTCCCGATTGTCCCCCATCATGAAATAGCTGTCCATCGGAACGATGTAGGGGCCGAAGTTATCGCGACGGCTCTGGATCCGTTGCAGGCCGTTGCTCGAAGTATCTATATACTTGCCGCCGGGCGGATCCGGAATCTCAACACCATTGACAAATAGCTTTTTCCCGGTAACTTCCACGGTGTCACCGCCAACCGCCACACAGCGTTTGATATAGCGGGTCACACCGTCAGAAGGGAAATAGAAAACGACGACATCGCCCGCCCGGGGCTCCCTTATCGCCGGCAGGCGCCAATCTGTCAGGGGCAAACGCGCACCGTAGAGAAACTGATTACACAGAAGGAAGTCCCCGACCAGCAGCGTGTCCTCCATTGAGGCCGAGGGGATTTTATAGGCGCTGACCACGCTGGTCTTCAACACCATAAAAAGAGCCACATAGAGAATGATCTCTTTGAGAGTCCGCACGGCGCCGCCGGCCCCTCCCGTCACAGTTATGCGCGGGGGTTCGTAGGTGTTGTATTCGGTATTGTTGTCTTCGGTCGGCATCTGGTCATCTTTCGCAATAAAATTCGGTCAACGTTACTTATACCCGCCAGCGAATAGCCTGATTAATACAAAAAATACCGTCCCCGGGCAAGCAATCACAGAGGACGGCGAAAGTCGTGTGCGCGCCGGTTAACTTGCTCTCCCGTAACAAATAACACAGCGTATTTCAGGAGATCAGATTGAAAATCCGGCCCCAGCGGACCTTGTCGAAGAAATGAACGGCGCCGTGAATAAACAGACGCGGCACTGAGAGGGGGTCGCTTATCTTGACCTCCGGTGACGGATGTATATCGTCATTCCAGGACCAGTGTATCATCATCGCCTCACCCAGGACAAGCTCCTTCTTTACAGGTCCCCAGAATCGGGAGTCATAAGAATTGTCGCGATTGTCGCCCATCATGAAGTAAGTGTCTTTCGGAACGACATAGGGTCCGAAATTATCGCGGCTGTCCCGTCCCCCCTGTCCTCGCGAAATCACCCGCGGCTCGATGAATTTCGACTCCTCGGGATTCGTAAATTCCTTGCCGTTGACGAACAGCTGCTTGTCTTTGATTTCAACGGTATCGCCGCCGACCGCGACACATCGTTTGATATACTTGGTCACGCCGTCACGGGGAAATATGAAAATCACGACATCACCCGGCTCCGGCTGACGAATGGCGGGCAGGCGCCAGTCGACCAGGGGCAAATGGGCGCCGTAAAGAAACTTGTTGGCCAGAAGAAAATCTCCGACCAAAAGCGTGTCCTCCATCGACTGTGACGGAATCTTGTACGCCTCCACGATGGAGGTCTTGATTACGATGGCCATCACGATCGCCAGAAGCACCTGTTTGGTATTGTCCCAGATCGATTCGCCTACACCTTGCTTTGCCATTTATAACACATCCTGTATGCAGTTCTCTAACGAAGTGTTGTCGCCAGACCTTTGTTGATCCCTACGCAAAAACAGACTCCGATGTTCGATTTGAAAGTTTGGGCACCGGAGGCAATGAATCCCTTTTACTGCCGCACATAACCCTACTCACCACGGAAAAACCTCAGGATATCATTGTAGGTCACGAAAACCACGAGCGATAATATCAGAACCAGTCCAACCTGTTGCGCCCAACTCCGGGCCTTTATGGAAAGGGGCTTGCCCCTGAGTTTTTCTAAAGCCAGAAACACCAGGTGGCCGCCGTCAAGCATCGGAATCGGCAGGACATTGAGCACGGCCAGGTTTACCGAAAGCAGTGCCATGAAGAAAAACAGCGACGAGGCCCCTTTGCGGGCCTCCTTGCCGGACTGCTGAGCGATAAAAAGCGGCCCGCCGATCATCTTCGGCGACACTTCCCCGGTGACGAATTTCTTGACCAGCTTGACCGTTTCGATCACAACCACATGAGCCGTCACGAACCCCCGTGATACCGACTGCCCGAGCCCAAGCCGGGTGTAACCGACCACCTTCTGATTGAACCCGATAATACCGATGGTATCCACACCGCCGTCAAGATCGGGAACGGTGGTTGAACGCGTGATGATCTCGGCGGTCATGGTGTCGGCATTGCGAACCCATGTCAGTGACACCGGCTCCTCAACGCGGGCATTGATCCGTACGCGTGCCGAATCAAAAGCCGTCACCGGTTCACCATCGACGGCAATAATAACGTCGTCAATCTGCAGGCCGGCGGCGGCGGCCGGGAAATCTTCGGAAATATCACCCACAACCAGGCGATCCTGATCGAACTGGGGACTGCCGCTGAAATAGAACACCGCGATCATCAGCAAAATGGCCAGCACGTAATTCATAAAGGGGCCGGCGAATACGACGGCGGCGCGCTGCATAATCGACTTGGACATGAATTCGTCGGGAGCGCCGGAGTTCTCTTCCTCGGGATTGTCCCCGGCCATCTTGACATAGCCGCCGAGCGGGATGACACCTATGCAATAGGTGGTCTCACCCTTTTTCCGGGACACGATATTAGGCGGAAATCCCAGCGAGAATTTCTCGACTCGGATACCGACCCACTTGGCGACCAGGAAATGGCCCAGTTCGTGAATGAAAATCAATACTCCGAGTACAAATATAAATGCCAGCGTCGTCAGCATGCGAGTTTTCCTATCATTATGGTCGCCATCTCCCGGGCAGACCGGTCCGCCTCTAAAATATCGCCCAGGTTTGGTTTGAGAACAACTTCAATTTTATCCATCACCTGCCCCACTACCCCGGTAATGTCGGCAAAGCCTATCGATTTGTTTAAGAATGACTCCACCGCCACTTCGTTGGCGGCATTAAACACCGCCGGGGCCGTTCCTCCCTCGCGGGCCACCTCATAGGCGAGCCTGAGGGCCGGGAACCTCTCGAGATCAGGCATCTCGAAGGTCAATTCGCTCAACTGCGACAATTCCAGGCGACCGAAATCAGATTCAACCCGTTCGGGCCAGAAGAGAGCATAGGCAATGGGCAATCTCATGTCGGGGTTACTCAGCTGGGCCAGAATGGAAGAATCGATGAATTCCACCATCGAGTGCACAATCGACTGCGGATGAATAACCACCTTCACCTGATCCGGCGGTACTTGAAACAGGGCCACCGCCTCGATAACTTCCAGACCCTTGTTGAAAAGCGTGGCCGAATCGATGGTGATCTTCGGTCCCATCTTCCAGGTTGGGTGATTGAGCGCCTGCTCTGGGGTTATGCTCGCGAATTTCTCTTTCGGCCAGGCCCGGAACGGCCCGCCGGAGGCGGTTATGATGAGGTTGCGAACCTCTTCTTTTCTGCCGGACATGAGGGCCTGCCAGATGGCGGAGTGTTCGGAGTCAATCGGCAGAATGAGCGAGTTACTTTTTTTGACGAGATCGGGGAAAAGGGGCCCGCCGGCCACGAGTGATTCTTTGTTGGCCAGGGCCAGGGCCTTGCCATTACGAACGGCCGCCAGTGAAGCCTTGAGGCCGGCCGCGCCGACAACGGCATTGACCACCGTGTCTACCTGCCCCAAGGCGGCCAGATCGACCATATCTTTATCGCCGGCAAGAACCCGAATATCGGTGCCGGCCATGGCCTCGGTTAATTGCGAGTGCTTTGATTCATCGACGATACAAACATATTCTGGCTTGAAGGCCCGTGCCTGCTCAGCCAGCAAATCCACATTAGAGTAGGCGGCCAGGGCGCGCACATTGAAGCGGCCCGGGTGACTGCGGATGACATCGAGCGTAAGGCGCCCGATCATTCCGGTCGATCCCAGCAGGCTAATGTTTTTTGTCGTCATACTGTCATTTAACGTGAGAGTCCGGCGCCGGTTCCATGCAAAACCGCAGGGCAAACGCAAGGGCGGGACAACATGTATCCCGCCCTCAAACTCAGCTACAGACTATCACTCTGCCCCTAAAGGGGGTTACCCTCGGCATCCGAGAGATAGGCCTTTCTCAAATAGATATCTTCAACGGGCTTGGAAATCTCATTCGGGTTCATCGGATTGGCCACGCATTCGACCTTGCCGATTCGGTGGAGGACATCATAACCCTTGAGCAGTTGCCCGAAGACGGTGTATTGGTTGTCCAGTCCGGGACGTCGGGCCAGCATTACAAAGAACTGGCTCGAGGCTGAGTTGGGCGAGCGAGCCCGAGCCATCGAAAGGGTACCTTCCTCATGTGGCCATTCACTGAACTCAGCCGCGAGATTATAGTCTGCCCCGCCAGAGCCATTGCCTTTGGGATCTCCACCCTGGATCATGAAATTGTCGATCACGCGGTGGAAAATGGTGCCCTCGTAGAAGCCGTCCTGAACGCGAGCCAGGAATGAATCAGCATGGGCCGGGGCGACATCACGCCAAAGCTCAAGCACGAGCTTGCCCAAGGTGCTGTCTGTGCCGTAGTCGACGTCCAAAGTGACAATCTTGTTGTTCTCGTCACGAACGGACTTGGTTTTGGCAGCCAGGGCCTCATAATATTCTTCCGAGCCCACCTCCGGCTGAGCCGCCTGTTTCTGCTGTGCTGTCTGCTGATCGGAGGTCTTCTCCGAGGCATCATCGTTCGAACATCCCGGCAACCCAAAGGCCAGGACCAGCATAACAGTCAAAAACACCGTCAAAATTCTCATTTACAGGTTCCTTTCCCATCCACACTGCATTATCTGAACATGGTGCCGAATATAGGACTCAGTCCGGGTAGTGTCAAGATTGTAAATACGGGGACTTCGTTAGGCCGTAGTTAACGATCAAGCGGCAATCGGTCGTCCTCGCGACGCAAATCGCCGGTTCGATAATGAGCGCGCACGGCCTTCATGATTTCATCGCCATCCACACCGGAAACCGGGAACAGCGAATCGTCAAACGCTTCCTGAATGTCTATCTGGTAGACCGTGGTATCGTCCCTGAGGCACCAGAAATTCAGGTGCAGGGCCGGGTATTCCATAATCCATGAAGGCAAATTCGGATCGTCATCGTTAACAACCACCACCGGCGTACCGAATACCGGGTAAACATCGTCCCAGAAGTTGGCGCCCATTCCGATGCCCTCAATCGTCGTGCCCCCATAGCGGGCCGATTTGGTACTGCCATCGGGCGGCTGGGGATAAACTGAATCAACCACAATGATGCCGTAAACCGGTGCGGTGTTGTCAAGCGCGCCGTCCTCGTTGACATCGTAAAGCACAAAAACCACGCCGAGGGCCGCCTCGTAGTTGGCGACCATGATTTCGGGGACATCGGGAATCACATCAAGTGATGCCGGGGAGCCGTTGAAGGTAATAATGTCACCATAAGTGTCATCGAGAAGGATATATTGTCCCTGCACCGTCGGAGTGAGGATATCCGCCCGAAGGACGACATCAATCGTGTCGGTTTGGCGGTCGGTGGCTCGAATCACCGCGTGACCGAGACTTCCCGAGAAATCGTACTCAAGCTCAACCGTTCCGGAAGTATCTGATTTGAGCGAGTCCGCCGATATCTGGCCATCGCCCTCAATGCGGGTGAAGAATATCCAGCGATCGTTAATGAAGCTACCGGATTTGTCCTTCACGGCAAAGACCATAGCCGTATCAAGATCGGCCGATCCCATTGTCCCCTTATAATAGAGGCCGTTAACCGCCACCAGACCATCGGCCGTAACCGGACCGTTGGGGTCATCGTCACCGCCACAACCGGCCATCACGGCCAGGATCAGCAAAACCGGTATTATCAAAACGACTTTGAATTCGCTCATATGTCTCTCAATACTCCTCGGGTTGTTGTTACCCTATCGGCCAGAGTCTTGTGGCCGGCACCTAATGACGCAACATTTGAAACCGCCGCGCGGTTCAGGGTCGGAAGTAATATTTAAGGCCGAAACCGAAATTGAAATGCCGCGGGCGGTCACCACTGACCACGAACTCATAGCTATTAATCGAGGCTACCGATACAAAGGAGCGTTTCTTGGCCGACTCCCACAGCTTGACCTCAAGTCCAAAATTGCCCGCCAGGGCAACATTGGCTTCGTTCTCGGATTCCACTCCCTCGGCAGTCATGGCTGTTAAACCGCCCCGAAAGCCCATTCCAACGTATGGAGACAGAACCGACCGCGAGACCGGCGTCAGGTGAAAATTGACGTTGAATTCAAGGTCATACTGATTGAAGTTCGGAGTCGGATTGATGCTCAACACCTGATTACCAACCGCGAATTCTTCCATCTGGTCGATGTTGGTATACCTGAACCCGACCCCAACATAGATGCGGTCATTTCTTACCTGACCATAATTGAAACCGAGGTGAAAAGTCTGATCGTAGACGTCGTCGGCATCGAGATCGACGAGTTTTCCCGTTTCGTCGTAAAAATCGAGTATTCCGATACCGTCATAACTGCCCACGGGACTGGAAAAGCCGCCGTAGAAATCAACGACATTATACCTTTTAGCTACTTTTACAATGCCGGCTTCAATTGTTCCGGCCACTATAATAATCAGCCCCACCACCACAAGAAGGCATGACAATGCTCTCGACATATTATCTCCCGGTAATCGATGTTAACACCGTCTAGATAGCCAACCGGCAACGGCCTGTCAATCAGTTTACCGACTGCCGATCTGTAAATTCTTCTACAAAGAAAGGCCCCAACAGCCGAATTTTTATATAATAGCGACAAACATGGCCAATAAGCGGTTGCGGGATTTACAGGACCGACTATATTAAAGGCCGGTTTTAACCGGCTGCGCGACAGCCGTGATGGGTTGAAAGGACGGAATTGCATAATGGCAAATACCAGTATAATCATTATCGGAGCCGGGGTTATGGGTCAGGGCCTCGCGGAGGCCATTGCCACCTCCGGTACTGAAGTCACCTTGATCGACAAGACGACCAAGCTGGCCGAAAGGGGCGTGAAGGGGATCTCCGAGTCAATTGACCGGGAGATCGACAAATGGGGGCTGACACAGTCGGACAAACGAGCCATTCTGGCCCGGGTCTTCCCGTCTTCGGACCTCTCCCAGGCCGAAGAAGCCGAGATCGTGATCGAATGTATACCGGAGGATCTGCACAAGAAACAGGCCCTGTTTGAGAAGCTCGACCAGGTATGCCGGGCCGATGCGGTCCTGATCACCAATTCCTCAACGGTATCGGTGTCAGAAATCGCCGCCGCCACCGACCGGCCACGCAAGATAATCGGTATGCACTTCCTGAACCCGGTTACCAAGGTGCCGCTGGTGGAAATCGTGAAGGGGCTCAAAACGGACGCGGAAACTTTCGCCAAGGCCGTCGAGTTCGCCTCGTTGCTGAACAAGAAATATATTACGGTCAACGAGTATCCCGGCTATGTGACCACACGCATTATCGTGCCGCTGCTCAACGAGGCCATGCACGTCCTCATGGAGGGTGTAGCCACCGCTGAGGACATCGATAAGGCCATGAAGCTCGGTTTCGGGTTCAACGTCGGTCCGCTGGCGCTGGCCGATATGATGGGCCTTGACGTGGTCATGTCCTGGATGGAAAACCTGATCGACGAGTTGTCCGAGCACAAGTACAACCCCTGCCCGCTCTTGCGCAAAATGGTCCGGGCCGGACGTCTCGGCGTCAAAACCGGCCGAGGCTTCTTCCGTTACGACAAGGAAGGCAATCGCCTTATAGATGATTCGGGAAACAACGAGGGAGGTGACCAATCATGAAAACCCTCGTAATCAACTGCGGATCATCATCGGTCAAGTATCAGCTGATCGACACCGACACCGAAAAATCACTGGCCAAGGGCATGGTCGCCCGCATCGGCATGTCCGGTGCCGTGCTGACCCACAAGCCGCACGATCGCCCTGAAGTGAAAGTCACCGGCGACATACTCGACCACATCGTGGCCATCGAGTACGTCGTCTCCATGCTTCTTTCCGAGAACCACGGCGTAATCAAAGACAGCTCTGAAATCGGCGCTATCGGACACCGGGTAGTTCACGGCGGCGAGCAGTTCGCCGACTCGGTGCTGATCACGCCCGAACTGATGGGTACCCTGCGTTCGCTTATCGACCTGGCCCCGCTGCACAACCCCCACAATATCCGGGGTATAAACGCCTGCGAGAAAACTCTTCCAGGCATCCCGCAGGTGGCCGTTTTCGACACCGCCTTTCACCACGAGATGCCGCCCCATGCCTATATCTACGGTATCCCCTATGTGCTCTACAAGCGTTACGGTATACGCCGTTACGGCTTTCACGGCATGTCGCACCGCTTCGTAAGCGAGCGCGCGGCAGCCATGCTCGGACGGCCCTACGAAGAGGTCAGGACCATTACCTGTCATCTCGGCAACGGCGCTTCCGTGGCCGCAGTAAACGGTGGCGTGTCGGTTGATACCTCCATGGGGTTCACCCCCCTCGAGGGACTGCTGATGGGTACGCGCTCGGGCGATCTCGACCCGGCCATTATCCTGCACATCATGGCCCGCGAGGAACTTTCGCTCCATGAGGCCAATACCCTGCTGAACAAGCACTCCGGCATCGCCGGGATCTCGGGTGTGTCGTCCGATATGCGTGAAATCGAAGAGGCAGTGAAGGAAGGTAACGCCAACGCAAAACTGGCGCTTGACGTTTACAGCTACCGACTGCGAAAATACATCGGCAGTTACTCGGCGGCCATGGGCGGCCTCGATGCGGTGGTCTTTACGGCCGGCGTAGGCGAGAACTCTCCCCTGACCCGCTCACAGGCGTGCGAAGGGCTCAAGTATCTCGGCATCGAGATCGACGAGGACAAAAACGCTGCGGCTAACGGCAAGGAAATGGACATCGCCACCGACGACAGCAAAGTCCGCGTGCTGGTGATTCCCACCAACGAGGAACTGGTCATCGCCCGCGACACCAAACGCATTGTCGAAGGCGAAGGCGCCTGAACCTGACGCCCGCCACATACACTCATGAATACATTAAGGCCCGGTAGCAATACCGGGCCTTTTCGTTTTCAGCAGGATCTCAGCAACCGCTCAGGTTCGAACTTCCTTCTTCCTTGAAATGACGAAGGCGATCAGGGCCACGACGAAAAAGATGAGCAGGGCCCAGGCCATTCCCCCGAGCGTATTAATAATGGTCCGGTATACTTCCAGTCCCCAGTACTCCGGCGTCAGTTCCGGTCGGACGGCGCCCTCACCAAGGGGAGCAACGAACCTCTCAAGTTTGTAAAGGCTCACGCCCGAGGAAACGCCGACGACGAAAAGCGCGAAGGTCAGGAATTTACGCCAGGCGATGGATATCTCATCACCGATAACACGGGCAAAAATCTTGTCGACCGGGCGGCGAAAGAAAAATATTACGAGCAGGGCCACTGTCACCGAGATAGCCAGGGTCACGATCAGCAAAATTAGAAATTCCACCGGATAGCTCCTTTCGTTTGCCGCAACGAAACCACCGGGGCAACTTTAGCCAACAAAAAAAAGGAAGGCGCCGTCGCCTTCCTTCTGTAAATGTCGAACGGAAAAACTGCTACATATTGCTTATGATCTGCGTCGCGAACTGCGAGGTGCCGATCTTTTTCGCGCCCTTCATCTGACGATGCAGGTCGTATGTAACGGTCTTCTTATTGATGGTCTTCGCGATCGCCTTTTCGATCAATTCGCCCGCCTTGCCCCAGCCGAGGTATTCGAGCATCATGACCGCCGACAGAATCAGTGAGCCGGGGTTGATCACATCCTTGTCGGCATACTTCGGCGCCGTGCCGTGAGTCGCCTCAAAGAGACCGATATAATCACCGATGTTGGCTCCGGGAGCCATGCCGAGACCGCCGACCTGGGCCGCGCAGGCATCGGACAGAAAATCGCCGTTGAGATTGGGCGTGGCCAGCACGCTGTACTCGGTCGGACGGGTGAGGACCTGCTGGAAAATCGAATCGGCAATACGATCCTTGATGAGGACTTTACCTTTCGGCATCTTGCCGTTGTACTTCGACCAGAGCTCGTCCTCGGTGACGATCTTGTTACGGAACTCGGAAATCGCCACCTGGTATCCCCAGTCGCGGAAAGCGCCTTCGGTGTACTTCATGATATTACCCTTGTGTACGAGGGTCACCGACGGCAGTTTCTTCGCGATGGCGTGTTTGATGGCCTTACGTACCAGGCGTTTGGTCCCGGTAACGGAAATCGGCTTGATTCCGATACCGGAGTCGGCACGGATGGAAGTCTTCATGTTCTTGTTCAGCCAGTTGATGACCTTCTTGACTTCCTTGCTGCCCTTGCGCCACTCGATCCCGGCGTAGACATCCTCGGTGTTCTCACGGAAGATGATGACATTGAGCTTCTCCGGGTGCACGACCGGCGAGCCGACACCCTTGAACCAGCGCACGGGACGCACGCAGGCGTAGAGATTCAGCACCTGTCGCAAAGTGACGTTCAGGGAACGGAAGCCGCCGCCGATGGGCGTGGTCAGAGGACCCTTGAGGGCCACAACGTACTTCTTGATGGCATCAAAGGTCTCCTGCGGCATCCATTCGCCGTAGAGTTCGTTGGCCTTTTCGCCGGCATAGACGTCCATCCAGGCAATGCGCTTGCGACCATTGTAAGCCTTCTTGACGGCCGCATCGACGACGCGGCGAGTGGCTTTCGAGATATCCCGTCCGATTCCGTCACCTTCGATGACGGGAATGATCGGTCGGTTGGGCACCACCAATTTCTTGTTCTTGACGGTTATGCGCTGACCCTTCTCGGGGACCTCTATGTGTATATATCCTGCCATTTCGTCTCCTTTAGCAGTTCTTAGTGGCCGAGAATCTTGAGGTGTTTCTTGTAAGTCCTGGCCGAGGTCTGAAGCGCCTTCAACTCGCTCTTGTTGAGCTTGAGTTCAAGAATCTTCTCCACACCCCTGGCGCCGAGAACCACCGGGACGCCGATGTAGATGTCCTTGATACCGTACTGGCCGGTAAGATACGCCGAGGCCGGCAGCACCTTCTTTTCGTCATTGAATACCGCACGGCACATGTTGACGGTAGCCGCCGCCGGAGCATAATAAGCCGAACCGGTCTTGAGCAGCTTGACGATTTCACCACCGCCCACACGGGTACGGTCGGCAAGGGCCTTGATGCGATCAGCGGGCATAAGTTCACCGATCGGGATACCCGCCACGGTGGTGTAACGCGGCAGCGGCACCATGGTGTCGCCGTGGCCGCCGAGAACCATGGCCTGGGTGTCGGTCATGGCCACGCCCAGCTCCATCGCAATGAAAGCCCGGAAGCGGATCGAATCCAGCACCCCGGCCTGGCCAAAGACGCGGTTCTTCGGGAATCCGGTCGCCTTCTGCATATGGAAGGTCATCAGGTCGAGCGGGTTGGATACCATAATGACGAAGCTCTTGGGAGCATACTTCTTGATGTTCTTACCGACGGTCTTGATGATATCGGCATTCGTCTTAAGGAGATCTTCGCGCGACATACCCGGTTTGCGCGGCAGGCCGGCCGTCATGATAACGATGTCGGCTCCCTTGATATCAGTGTAGCGGTTGGATCCCTTGACCATGGCGTTGTAACCGCGAACCGGTCCGGCCTGGCTGAGGTCGAGTCCCTTTCCCTGGGGAACACCGTCAATAATGTCAACCATTACCACGTCGGCGAAATTGGCTTCGGCCAGATACATGGCACATGTGGCGCCAACATTTCCCGCACCGATGACAGCGATCTTCTTGTTCATCAATACCTCCAGACTGTTATAGAACTGTTGCGTTTATAAATAAAGAACTGTATTTCCAGCATCTCGAACAATAGCTACCCTGTACTCTTCATTGATATTCCCTGCTATAAAAGACAATTCCGAGAGATTGTCAAGTGGTTCATAGTATACCCGGCGCACCTGAACCGCCGACAGCTCGCTGTGCAGGTAAACGCCGATGCGACGACGGGTGGCATTCACTCGCGAGAGTTTGTGCGAGCCGAAGCGAAGGCGGCCGTCGGTCGGTCGGTTGGCCTCGGCGTCCCAGTGGTCGGCCAGTTCGTAAAAAGCCTGCGAACCGATTCCTTCGGCGCAGGCCGAGACGAGCACCACCGCGCCGCCGTCGCGAACCGCCCGTGAGCTGTTCTCCAGCGCCTTCTGCACCTGGTAGAGATTCTCGTCCAGCGGCGGCAGAACCTCGCAAAATATTATGTCGTAGGGCACCTCCACCCGATGGGCAAATACCTCTTCGGCCATCGTGACACCACGTGCGAACGACTCCGCCAATGAGCCACACATCACGCCGGCAAGATCCTGCGAAGCGTCCAACACCATCTGGATACTCATCACGTCTTGAATATCCACCATCGCCATGAGTTCATCGAGGTGTTCGGCCACGGGGTTACCGTCCAGGCGCAGCGGCATCGCCGCCATCGAATTGGCCAGGTTGTGGTTGCGCTCGATCGTGGCCAGGTCGGTTAGTCCCGGGAAAAACGCCTTGCGTCCTCCCGTGTAGCCGGCGAAATAATGCGGCTCGACCGAACCGATAACCAGCGTCGGATGATAGTCTAACACCTGCCGGTTAAGCAGGACCTCCGCCCCGAAACCATCTCGGCCCAGTGACACCATGCTATCGTTGTCGCGAGCGTCATGGACACTCAGCCGACCGGCGAGGCGTGAGAGAAAACGGCCCAAAACGAAATTCAGTTGATCCTCGGTGGGCGCCCTGTGACTGCCGGTGGCAATCAGGAATCGCGCCCGGTCAATAAAGCCTGGATCAATTTTATCGATCCACTCCAGAATCGACATGGTCGGGGTAGTTCGGCAGGCGTCGTTGACAATGACCAGGGGCTCGTGGGCGGCCAGCAGGGCCTCCCCCCCGGCATTTTCGAATTCTGATCGAAAGTCAGCGAAGGCGGGCCCGGCAGAGACGGTTGCGGGCGAGAATTCATCGACCTTAAACGTCTGCGGCAGGGAAACGCTGAGTTTTCCCTGACCGTATCTGAGTTCAATGTTCAAGGTCGATCCCATTCGAGCACGAGCCCCGATTAGTTACAATGAACGCCATGCCCCGGCGCGGGATCAGGGATACCGACCGGTTGACATGGAGGTTGACAATTCGAAGTCGGGCCGACCGGAAGCCGGCCCGATATATATCAATCCTGGAAAAAGAACGCGATTTCTTTGGTGGCGTTCTCATCCGAGTCGGAGGCATGAACAGAGTTTCGCTGGATGTCTACAGCGATCTCCTGACGGATGGTGCCACAGGCCGCTTTGGACGGGTCAGTGGCGCCTATCAGTGTCCGGAGATCCTCGACGGCGTTGTCTTTCTCAAGCAGAATCGGTACCACCGGCGCCGACATCATGAACTCGACCAGGTCATCGAGGAACGGTTTGCCTTCATGAACCGCGTAAAAGCGCCGGGCGTCCGCCTCGGAAAGCCTCGTCATGCGCATGGCCGCGATCATGAATCCGGCACGCTCCAGGCGACCGAGAATATGGCCGATAAGCCTCCGCTCGGTGGCATCCGGCTTGACTATCAACAAAGTACGACTCAAATCAATGCCTCCAACTTGCCCGGGGCAATCAATCCTTTTTAATCTTCAGGGCTTCCCTGAAACCGATTTCAACCGCGGCGCGGTTCTTGTCTTCGGTTCCGCGGGGGGCTCTCTTAAGGACAGCCTCGGTGAGGTCTTCTTTTGACACGATACCCGTGAAAGCGGCGATTGCTCCCAGGGCAATCGCGTTCGCCACCATAATGTGACCGGCTTCCTCGCGGGCAAGGTGCGTGAATTCCAAACCGTAGAAATCCTTCGTGGGTACATCCGTGACCAGGCCGGTATCGACGATGAGGACACCGTCTTCGCGGAGATCGGGATAGTACTTATCGCACGACTCCTGGGTCATGGCCAGAAGCATATCGAGTTTGATAGCCTTGGGGTAATAGATCTCGTTGGTCGAGACCACCACATCCGACTTGGAGGCACCGCCGCGGGCCTCGGGGCCGTAGGACTGTGTCTGCACTACGTTCTTGGAATAGTCCTTGCCAATGGCCTCGGCGAGAATCACCGACGCCAGAATCATCCCCTGCCCTCCGGATCCGGACAGCCGGACCTCAAAGCGGTCGTGGGGGATCTCTATACTATCGAGCAACTTATGCGCCATGTCTACTTTTCTCCCAGATGGGCGTCGACCACTTTCTGATACTCATCACAGAATTCGGTGCGATCGTCCTCGTGCAGGGTTCCTATGACATACTTGTCCTTGAGTTCTTCGGGACTCATGTCCTTGGCCTTGGCTGTGGTCACCGAATTCTCCTTGAACATCTTGAGCATGGCGACCGGATCGCCCTGGCGATTGAGACGCCCGAAATACGTGTGGCAGTTGGAGATCACTTCAACCAGTGAAAAGCCGCGATGACTCACGGCCTGCGAGATGAGTTTCTCCAGCTGCGGCGTGTGGTAGACTGTGGACCGTCCGACGAAACTTGCTCCCGCCGCCTCGGCCAGACGGCAGGGGTCGAAGTGCTTTTCGACATTGCCGTAAGGGGTCGTCGTGGAGAAGGCCTTCGACGGAGTCGTGGGGGATCCCTGGCCGCCGGTCATACCATAGATGTAATTGTTAATGAGGATCGCCGTCAAATCGATATTGCGTCGGCAGGCATGAATGAAATGGTTACCACCGATGGCAAGCGAATCGCCGTCACCGGTGATAATGATAACTTTCATGTTCGGCTTGGCAAATTTCACACCGGTTGCGAACGGCAGGGCGCGGCCGTGAGTCGTGTGCAGGCTGCTGAAGTCCATGTACATGGGCATACGGCTGGTGCAGCCGATACCGGAGACAAGAACGACGTCATCCTTCGAAAGATTCAACTTGTCAATAGCCCGGACGATGGCGCTCATCACCACGCCATTGCCGCAGCCGGCACACCAGACACTCGGGAACTTCTTCTTCGGCCGCAGGTAACTAAGGATGACATCCGACTTCTGCTTTGCGGCCTTGGGTTTCTCTGCTGTAGTCATCACATCACCTCTTCCAGTTTCTCGAGAAGCTGCATCGGCGTCAATAGCTCACCGTCATAACGATTGAGCGCGTGAACCTCAACCTCGGACGGTAACTGCCGACGCACCTCTCCGACGACCTGTCCCATATTCAATTCGGGAACGATAACCTTTCGACACTTCTGGCAATAGTCCCTCAGTTCATCTTCCGGGAACGGCCAGAGAGTATAGAGCTGGACCATGCCCACTTTCACCCCGGCCTTGCGGGCCACGGCGACGGCGAGCAAAGCCGCCCTGGAGACCGAACCGTAGGATACGAAAGCGATCTCGGCATCATCCATCATTTCAACGCGTAACTTGACTATCTCGTTGCGGTAGTCGAGGATCTTATTACGCATTTTATCCATTTTCCAGACAATTTCGTCTGCCTTGGCCGTTGAAAACCCCATGGCATCATGGGTCAGACCGGTAACGTTGTAGCGGTACCCTTCACCGAAAGCCGGCATGGGAGAAACGCCGTTGGGCGTCGAGGCATAGGGCTCGAATTCCTCCGGCGTGCAGGTCGGCTTAACCCGATCCACGATCGTGTGTTCACCCGGCTGCGGCAGCTTGATCAACTCCCGTTGATGCGAGATGATTTCGTCCATCAGGATCGTTACCGGCGTCCGAAAACGCTCGGCCAGGTTAAAGGCGCGAATGGTCTCGGTAATGGTGTCGCCGACCGTCGACGGCGCCACCGTAATTGCCGTATAGTCACCGTGCGGGCCGTAGCGAGCCTGCATCGTGTCGGACTGACTGACCTTGGTCGGCAATCCGGTCGAGGGCCCACCACGCTGGACATTGACGACCACGCATGGGGTCTCTGTCATATAGGCGTAGCCAATGTTCTCCTGCATCAGGGAGTAGCCGGGTCCGGAGGTAGCGGTCATGGATTTCAGGCCTGCAATGGAGGCCCCGACCACGGCCGCAATGGATCCGATTTCATCTTCCATCTGGATAAAGCGGCCGCCAATTTTGGGCAGTTCGCGTGAAAGTCCTTCGGCGACTTCCGTAGACGGCGTAATCGGGTAGCCGGCAAAGAAACGCATACCGGCATAGATAGCGCCGTGAACACAAGCCAGGTTACCCAGCATCAGATTTCGTTGTGTATCAACCATGTTTTCTTCCAACCTACTTGTAGTTTGACGTGATCGCAAAGTCGGGACAGTGAGTCCAGCAAACCGAGCACTGGGTGCAGTCCTCGGCGCGGGCTATAGTAGGTCTGCCATCCCGATCAGGTTCGAAAACCTGAGTGGGACAAAGAGCAATACAGATGTTGCACGCCTTACACCAGGACATATCTATGTTCAGTGGGGGTGGCCCATTAGTATAGTCATACTTGCTTTTGCCCTTTTTAGCGGTTGCGGGCTTGGCCGCATCTTTTGATTCTGCCATCGCACTTCCTCAGAAACAGCGCTCTCGCTGTTCTTCAAAGATTAAGGTTGACTATTTCTTCTTTTTGGCGGCGGCTTTCTTAGTCGTCGTCTTCTTAATTGTCTTCTTGGTTGCTTTCTTTTCGGTTTTCTTCACCGTAGCCTTCTTCTTACCCTTGGCCAGGAGTTCCTTGATCAAACCGGGCAGTTCCGTGGGGGAACCGGCCACCGGGATACCGACGGCATTGAGCGCCTTGATCTTATCCGCCGCCGTGCCGCTGCCGCCGGAGATAATGGCACCGGCGTGGCCCATGCGCTTTCCGGGAGGAGCCGCCTGGCCGGCGATGAACGCCGCCACCGGCTTGGTTACGTGCTTCTTGATGAACTTGGCCGCATCCTCTTCATCGGAACCGCCGATTTCACCGATCATCACAATCGCCTTGGTGGCATTGTCGGCTTCGAAAGCCTCGAGGACATCGATGAAGTTGGTTCCGATGACCTGGTCGCCACCGATTCCGATGCAGGTCGTCTGACCCATTCCTTCCAGCGTCAGCGCCCAGATGGCCTCGTAGGTCAGGGTGCCGGAACGGGAGATAACCCCCACGTTACCCTTCTTGACGATATTGCCGGGCATAATGCCTACCTTGCACTGATCAACCGAAATCAGGCCGGGGCAGTTGGGACCTATAAGGCGGGCGCCGGCGGCCCTGACGTAAGGATACACCTTCATCATATCATTGGCCGGAACACCCTCGGTGATACATACGATAGTCTTGATACCGGCGTCGACGGCCTCGTAAATGGCATCGACGGCAAATGCCGGCGGTACGTAGATCACCGACGTATTCGCTTTGGTTGCCTTGACGGCTTGCGCCACGGAATCAAAAACGGGAATCCCCGCGACTTTGGCGCCCCCTTTGCCGGGCGTCACGCCGCCCACGACATTGGTGCCGTATTTCTTCATCTGCTCGGCATGAAACGAACCGTCGCGGCCGGTTATGCCCTGGACCAGCAGCTTGGTCTTCTTGTTTATGAAAATCGACATATTTCTATCCTCAATGAATACGGTTTACAGAGTCCCCTGCGCCAGTTCAATGGCCTTCTTGACAACATTGTCCAGGGTGTCGGCCGACGGCAGGTTGACCGACTTGAGAATCTTGACCGCCTCATGTTCATTGGTGCCCGTCAGACGCACCACTACCGGCACGGACGGGTTGAGTTCTTTGAAAGCGCCCACGATCCCGGTGGCCACATCGTCACAGCGTGTGATCCCGCCGAAGATATTGATCAAAACCGCCCTGACATTGGGGTCGCCGAGAATAATACGCAACGCCGCCATGACCTTCTCAGGGCTGGAAGATCCGCCGATATCCAGGAAATTGGCCGGATCGCCGCCGTAGCGCTTGACCAGGTCCATGGTCGTCATGGCCAGGCCGGCGCCGTTAACCATACAACCGATTTCCCCGTCCAGTTTGATGTACGACAGGTCGTATTCACGGGCCTTGACCTCGGCGGGCTCTTCGGCGTCGATATCGCGCATGGCCTCAATGTCCTTCTGGCGAAAGAGACCGTTGTCGTCGATATTGATCTTGGCGTCGAGGGCTATCACGGTGCCGGAGGTATTGGTGATCAGCGGATTTATTTCCACCAGTGAAGCGTCGATTTTCCAGAACACGTCATAGAGCTTCAGGAGGATATCAGCCGCGGCGCGCACCTGCTTAATGTCGCGATAGAGCTTGAAGGCGAGCTCGCGGGCCTGATAGGAACGCAGGCCTTCGTTGGGATCGATGGCCATCTTGAAAATCTTCTCGGGAGTCTTGGCCGCCACCTCTTCGATGTCGACACCGCCCGCCGGGGAAACCATGATTACCGGTTTCTTCGAAGCACGGTCGAGAATTATCCCCACGTATGATTCGGAGATGATGTCCTCGGCGATGGTGACAAGCACCTTCTTAACCGGCAGACCCTTAATCTCCATACCCAGGATCGTCTGGGCGAGGATCTTGGCCGCCTCGGCATTCTCGGCATACTTAATGCCGCCGGCTTTGCCCCGCCCACCCACGTGGACCTGGGACTTAACCATTACCGGTTTGTTGAGTCGTTGGGCGATCTCCAGAGCTTCCATTGGAGTGGTGGCTACCTCTCCCCCGGGCACCGGAATACCAGCCTCGGCAAAAATCTGCTTGGCTTGATACTCGTGAATTTTCATAGGTCGCTTTCCTTGTCGGTGTTCTTATCTTTAAGTTCAGGATTACTTTCGTAATACGATCTCGCCAGGGACTGCAGCGTCTCCTGCCGGTTCAATTCGGGTTCGTCGAGCACCTTCTCGAGAAGTTGTTTCAGGATCTCCCCCACCTTCGGACCGGGGCCGATTTTGAGCATTTGCATAAGATCGGTGCCGTTGAGGGCCAGGTCCGAGACGCTCAGGGGCGGTTTGCGCGAGAGCTCGGCGCGAAGGTCGGCCTCAAACTCGTCGACATCCTCGGTCGAACCACCCATCCCCATGGCTTGAACATCGGCCCGCCGAAGGTCCAGCAAATCGAAAATGAGATCCGGTCCGACTCTTCTTAGCAAACGGCGCATTCCCTTATCCGTCACCTGCGTCGTGAACATGTGACGCTCCACCAGGGTAATCACCTGCCGGATGAAATCCCGCGAATAGCGCAGGCGGCCGAGAGCATGCTCGGCGACCCGGGCTCCGGATCGCTCATGACCGTAAAATGTGGCCCCTTTTTCCGCCGGACGCTTGGCCTGGGGTTTGGTAATATCGTGAAAGAGCGCCGCCATACGCACCCGCAACACGGCCGGGCTGGCGTCGATGGCATACATGGTGTGCTCGAAAACATCGTACTTGTGATAACCGCCGGGCTGATCGACACCGACACACTCCTCAAGCTCCGGCAGGACTTCCTTCAGAAGTCCGGTCGCGAGCATGAGCCGGAACCCCTGGGACGGTTTCTCGGCCAATCTCAGGAGTTTATTCAGCTCTTCGTTAATACGCTCGGCGGATACGGTTGCGATTTTGTGGGCACAGCGTTTCATCGCAGCGAAGGTCGCCGGCTCGATCTCGAACTTGAACCGGGCGGCAAACTGCACCGCTCGTATCATCCGCAGCGGGTCGTCCTCGAACGAATCCTCGTAAACCATCCGCAAATGGCGGCGCTTGAGGTCTTCGCGGCCGCCAAAGGGGTCGATTATCTCGTCGCTGTCGAGGGCAACGGCCATGGCATTGATGGTAAAGTCGCGGCGAACGAGATCGTCTTCGACCGAAAGCTCAGGATCGAAGGCCACCTCGAACTCGCGGTGTCCCCAACCGGTGGAGTGTTCGCGGCGCGGCAGGGCGATGTCGAAGGTGTTTCTTACTCCCTGACGAAACTGCGTGAATTTGATTACCCCGAAACTCTTGCCCACCAGGTCAACGCGGCCGTGTTTGCGCAACAGCTCGGTCAGGGAATCATAGTCGATCCCGGTCACGAGGTAGTCGCGATCCTGCGAAGTCGCCGTTGCCGACATTAATCGGTCACGTACAGCACCACCGACTTCGTAAATCTTCCCTCTGGCGAGAATATCGTCCACCGTATCGCGGGACAAATTGCACATTCCTCAGTCTGGGACAATCCGGGTTCCGGCCTCGCCGCGAACCGCTTTTTCAGCATTATTGAAAGAAGTAATCGAGACCATTTCGCCGCCGTTCTCCAGGAATTTAACGGCCGCCTGGATTTTGGGGCCCATCGAGCCGGGCGCGAAATGACCTTCATCAAAATACTTTTTCATCTGCGAAAGAGTCACCGTTCCCAGCGACTCCTCGTTCTTTTCGCCGAAGTTGATCGCGACGCTGTCAACCGAGGTCAGGATACACAGGATACCCGCCCCGATTTCATGTCCGATCACCGCCGAGCCGAGGTCCTTGTCGATGACGGCATCCATACCTTCATAGTTGCCGTTTTCATCGATGTAAACCGGGATTCCGCCGCCGCCGCCGGCGATGACGATTGCGCCGCTTTCCACCAGGCTCTTGATCGTCGAGCCCTCCACCGTATTGTAAGGCATCGGTGACGGAACCACCCGCCGCCAACCGCGGTCGGAGTCCTTCTTCATGTGCCAACCCCGGGACTTTTCATACTCCCGGGCCTGCTGTTCGTCGTAAAACTGGCCGATGTACTTCGTCGGGTTCTCGATCGCGGGATCATCGGGGCGCACCAGCATCTGGGTGATGATGGTCACTACCGGCCGATCTATTTTCTCTGCGCGGAGACGGTTTTGGAGAGACTGCTCTATCATGTAACCCATACCGCCTTCGGTATCGGCGACACAGACTCCGAGGGGAAGGATCGGGGCCTTCCCGCGGGCCAGTTCGACGCGGAACAGGGCGTTACCAACCTGCGGACCGTTGCCGTGACTCACGACCAGCCGGTAGCCGTCGCGAGCCAGCTCGACAATACCGCCGAGCGACTGCCGCGTGTTGGCAAACTGGTTGGCTATGGTATCTTCCTGTGACGGCTGCGTTATAGCATTGCCGCCGAGGGCGATAACGGCTGTCTTGCTGTCAGGCATTTAGCCAACTCTCTGTCATTACTAATCGGACAAATGCGAGTCGGGCCGGCATGAGCCGACCCGACAGTCGCGTTTCTTCTATTTCCGTCCGCGCTTTGCAATCGCGCGTTTCTTTCCTTTACTGCCGAAGAAATCCCCGAGGATCCCGGCCAGAGTCGGAACACCGATCTCCTGCAGGCTGTAGCCCACGCGGACCGACGGCTTCCTGATCTTGAGAATGCGGGTCAGGTCAATCGGCGTCGCCACGACCACGGCGTCACATTTGACACGGTTGATGGTCATTTCGAGGTCCTTGACCTGCTTGTCGCCATAGCCCATGGCCGGGAGAAGAGTACCGATTCCGGGATACTTCTTATAGGTCGCGGTAATGGACTTGACCGTGTACGGGCGCGGGTCGACGAGTTCGGCAGCGCCGTATTTCTCGGCCGCCACGACGCCGGCGCCGTAAGCCATTTCACCGTGGGTGAGGGTCGGGCCGTCTTCGACCACGAGCACTTTCTTGCCTCTGATGAGTTCGGGCTTGTCCACCGTCAGCGGCGAGGCCGCGTCAACCACGATAGCATCCGGGTTATAGGCCGCGATGTTCTGGCGAACCTCGGCCACGCCTTCCGGATCGGCGGAGTCGATTTTGTTAATGACGATCACGTCGGCCAGGAGCAGGTTGTTCTGTCCCGGGAAGTAGGAAAGCTCGTGACCCGGACGATGCGGATCGACGACGGTGATCTGCAGGTCGGCCTGGTAGAACGACATATCGTTATTGCCGCCGTCCCAGAGAATCACGTCGGCCTCTTTTTCGGCCTCGCGGATAATCATCTCGTAATCGACACCGGCGTAAACGATGACACCGGACATGATGTGGGGTTCATACTCCTCGCGCTCCTCGATGGTGCACTTGTGCTTGTCCAGGTCCTTCAGCGTCGCGAAACGCTGGCAGGCCTGCTTGGCCAGGTCGCCGTAGGGCATGGGGTGGCGGATCGCCACGACCTTTTTGCCCATCGCCTGCAAAGCCTCGGCCACGCGACGCGTCGTCTGCGACTTGCCACAGCCGGTACGGATGGCGCAAACAGACACCACCGGCTTTTTCGACTTGATCATGGTCGGGTAGGAACCCTCGAAGGAGAACCGGGCGCCGGCCGAGGTCACGTAGGCGGCCCGCTCCATCAGGTACTGGTAGGGCACGTCGGAGTAGGAGAACACCACCTCGTCGATGGCGTGCTTCTTGATCAGGTTGATCAGTTCGCTCTCGTCATAAATCGGGATACCCTTGGGATAAAGCTTGCCGGCCAGCACCGCGGGGTACTTACGACCGTGGATATCCGGGATCTGGGTGGCGGTAAAAGCCACGACTTCAACGTCTTTGTTGTCACGGTAGACGGTGTTGAAATTGTGAAAGTCGCGTCCGGCCGCGCCCATGATGATGATCTTTTTTCTATTCTTAGCCATGTCAAACTCCAGTTCAATTAGCGTTACAAGTTACACCCACCCCGGTAGTCCCGGCCAAAGCCCGTCGGACTACCTACAGAGTCTCATAGAATCGCAATATCTACCGAAAGGCTCCATCGTGACTGCGCAACGCATCTTTCATAAAGGTTCCGTCCTTGCCCTTACTGGTTATCGATCTGGGCGCGCTGCAGACTGCCCGAGAAATCAACGTAAACCGACTTCCACTCGCTGAAAACGTCCAGCGCCGCCGTAGATGCTTCGCGGTGACCGTTGCCGGTTTCCTTGGTGCCGCCGAACGGCAGGTGCGTCTCGGCGCCGATGGTCGGGGCGTTGACGTAGAAAATACCGGTGTAGACATCGCGCATGGCGGTGTAAGCTTTTCTCAAATCGTTGGTGTAAATCGACGCTGACAGACCATAGGGAGTGTCGTTGGCCATCTCGATGGCCTGGTCGAAGTTGTCGCAGGTGGCAATGCCCAGAACGGGGCCGAAAATCTCTTCCCGCCAGATGCGCATCTGCTGGGTGACACCCGAGAACACGGTCGGCTGAACGAAGAAGCCCTTGTCATAGTCGCCGCCCGAAAGCTGCTCACCGCCGGTTTCCATCTTGGCGCCTTCCTTCTTGCCTATCTCGACATAGCTGAGCACTGTCTGGCGCTGGCCCTCGTTGATGCACGGACCCATCTGGACCGATTCATCAAGGCCGTTGCCGATCTTCAATTTCGCCGCGCGCTCGCTGACCATCTTCGTGAACTTCGCCGCAATATCCTTGTGGCAAACCACGCGGCTCGTCGCCGTGCAGCGCTGACCGGTAGTTCCGAAAGCTCCCCAGAGAGCTCCCTCGACCGCGAGTTCCAGATTGGCGTCATCCATGACAATCTGTACGTTCTTACCGCCCATTTCGAGACAACAATGTTTGAAAGTCTTGGCGCAGGTTTCGGAAATCGTGCGCCCCACCTCGGTCGAACCGGTGAACGACACGACCTTGACGGCCTGGTTGTTCATCATCGGATCACCCAGCGCCGCACCCGAACCGGTGACCATATTGACCACGCCCGGAGGAACACCTTCCTCTTCGCAGGCCTTCATGAGATTCGCAACCGAGGCCGGGGTGTCGGTGGCCGGCTTGATAACGATGGTATTGCCGCAAATAAGGGCCGGCATCATCTTCCAGGACGGGATAGCGATCGGGAAATTCCAGGGGGTAATGAAAGAGCATACACCCAGCGGCTGACGGACCGTCATGGCAAATTTGTTCTGCATTTCCGACGGCGTGGTGATACCAAACTGGCGGCGTCCCTCACCGGCCATGTAAAAAGTCATGTCGATGGCTTCCTGGGTATCGCCTCGGGTTTCGCTGATGACTTTGCCCATTTCGCGGGTCATCATCTTCGAGATATCTTCCTTCTGGTCCAGCAGGCGCTGGGCGACGTTGTACAGAATCTCTCCGCGCTTCGGCGCCGGCACCAGGCGCCACTTTTTGTAGGCCTCACTGGCGGCGTCGATGGCCATCCGGACATCGTCGGCATTGGATTTTTGAAAGACACCAATCACGTCGCTGGTATCAGCGGGGCTGATGTTCTCGTAGGTCTGGCCCGATTTGGACTCGACCCATTCACCATTTATGAAATTTTTGAAAACCTTGGGATCGCTCATAACATACTCCATGATAACCGTTATTGCGTTCGTCAAACACGCTCGGCAAAGCCCCCGTTTGTGAAAATATTCACACCGGTCGGGCACAATCCGCTAATATACTCTTTATGCCGTCGTTGTCAACCGCTTTTGAAAGTTATCTTGACGTTGTGCCACAAGGATTTACAGGCCGTTTTGACGGCCGTCCGCAACACTCTCAAACCGGCTTACACGACTCGACCAAAGACTCCGCAAAAAACGCCTTCGCACGAACCAAACCCATGTTTTTGCAGGACTTACGATTTTTCTTTTGGCAAAACCACGGCTCCGACCGTTAATAATATTAGAGACCTTCGCAGGAGAAATATATGAACGCCCTTGTTTTTGCCTATATGCTTGCCATGCCGCTTTATCCGGTCAACCCTGTCCAACAGGACACCGTCAATTTCATGAACATGCATTTTACGGCGGCCGTGACCGGCCCCAACACGGTTTTGTCAACGGGCGTTGAGCTTTCCACCAAATACGAGTTGATGTTGATTCACCCGATAGTCCTCCGCGGAGCCATCGACTACAAGTTCGGATCCGTGTCCGATGCCCAGTATCCCGACGGTTATCTTTACGGTCCGACTCTATCTGTCGAAGCGCTCTATTACCGAGGGACGACCAAAATGACCGGTTTTGTCGGCGGCGGGTTAGTTTTCTCGCACTATGACATGAGTCTCTCGAGCGCGGCGGCGGACTCGTTATTGAAATACGAGGACGTCACCGATGTCGGTTTCAAATCGACCATGGGGTATCGTTTCACGGCCGGGTTGAGATTTCGGAGTGTGATATCTTTGGAGGTTAACCTCACCGACCTTCGACCCGATTTCATCAAGACCCAGTCGCTGGGTCCATCGGTTTATGCCGAGAAACACCGCCAGACGCGGTTCAACGATATTCGACTATCTATTGGATTTCTGCTCCCCATAAAACGCTTCTACTGACGCACGCTTTGCTTGTCTGTCGCACGCCACTGCACAGTCTAAGACTGATGAGATTGGTTCCCCAACCTCTGGGTGGGATTCGTCATGTCCAATGATAGTCCGAACTTACCTTCGTCGGGACTGCGGGCCAGGGGTTTTGACTCAGCCCTTATCCGAAGCATGAGAGAAGTGCATCTGCACAATCACCCAGCGACCATCGCGCTTCTCGAGAACACCCGTCCAACGAACATCCTCCCAGTTGGCAGGTTGACCCTTCCACTCGTTAAAATCATCGAGTCGGGCATGATACCAGGCGACATCGCCCCACCGGGACAGGTTTATTTCAAGCTCCCGGACCTCAAAGCGAACAGCTCTGAAATCATCCAGCATGAAGAAACCCTCGGTCAGTTTGACGAATTCCTCGTAACCGTGAACGGTGCCGCTATCCTCGGGAGAAAACCAGAAAAGATCAGAGTCCTTCGCGTAACAGCTGTAGGATAACTCGGTGTCCTTGGTAGCGGCCCAGCCAATGCTGTTATGAATGACTTCTGTGATTTTGGATTTTTCGCTGACGATATCCTGCTTGTGATTCATACATCCGCCTCCTCTTGTGATCATCTCATAGTCGACAGACTTCGACATATCACTCACGCGTGTTCGCCGGAGCGGTAGCGCTCAAGAAATTCGGCGCGGAACTGCTCAAAACGGTTTTCTTCAAGAGACCGCCGAATCCCGCGCATGAGATTCTGGAAGAAATACGTCGAGTGATACGACGCCAGCACCATCCCCGTGATCTCCGATTGATTGTATAAATGCCGGATATAGGCCCGGCTATAACGCCGACACACCCGGCAGTCACACTCGGGATCGAGCGGCCGGTCGTCGTTGGCATAGTCGGCATTGCGATAGGTAATCTGGCCCGTCGCAGTAAAAACGTTCCCGGTGCGGGCATTGCGCGTCGGCAAAACACAATCGAACATGTCGATACCGTATGACACCGCCATCAGGATGTCCTCGGGATACCCCACCCCCATCAGATAGCGCGGTTTCTCCTTCGGAAGATACCCGATCGTATGCGCCAGCATCTCCTCCATCTCCCCCTTGCTCTCCCCCACCGAAAGCCCGCCGACGGCGTTGCCGGGGAAATCGAGCCCGACAATCTCCTCCGCCGACTGGGACCTTAGATCCTTATAGGTGGACCCCTGAACGATGCCAAACAGCGCACACCTGTGTGCTTCTTCACGCGACTGCAGTTCCTCATGCGCGTGCCTACAACGTCTGCCCCAGTCATAGGTCCTGCGCACGCCGGTGGCGGCCATCTCACGATCGGCCGGGTAGGGCACGCATTGGTCAAAGGCCATGATGATATCAGCGCCGATATCGTGTTCGATCTCCATCACCCGTTCGGGCGTGAAAAGATGCGTGGAACCGTCATGATGCGAACGAAACTCCACGCCCTCGTCGGAAATCTTGAGATTGTCGCGCAGGGAGAATATCTGGAAGCCGCCGCTGTCGGTCAGAGTCGGTTTGTTCCAGCCGTTGAAAGAGGCCAGCCCGCCCTGGGACTTGATTATCCGGGTGCCGGGCCGCAAATACAGGTGATAGGTATTGCCGAGAATAATTTCGGCGCCGCATTCCTCGAGGTTTTCGGCCGTCAGCGCCTTCACCGCGCCCGAGGTACCCACTGGCATGAAGGCCGGGGTCTGGAAAGTTCCATGCGGGGTAGTGACCTCGCCGCGCCTTGCGTCACCATCGGTGTTTTTCAACCTGTAAATGTTGTCAGACATATTTTTCCATCAATGCTGTTTCTATCCGGGTGTTTTTTGTGCCCGGTTATCTCTGATGGGGATAATACGTTATGGTCGGTGATTTGCCAAGCGGGAAAGAAGGTAGCGCGACTAACCGAGCACGATCTCGAGCGCATCTTGCAAACCCGCGACTCCGATAAGGTCCAGCGGTCGCCCGGCGATCTTGTCAAGATTCGCCTTCGGGAGAATCATGCGCTTGAAACCCATGCGGGCCGCCTCGCTCACCCGCCGGTCGATATTTGTCACCCCGCGCACCTCGCCGGAGAGACCCACCTCGCCCACGAGAAGCGTTTGCGGATCGACAGCGCGGTTCATAAGTGACGAGGCAATCGCCGCCAGCACCGGCAAATCCACTGCCGGCTCGGTAAGTTTCAGCCCCCCGGCGACAGAGACGAACACATCGTTCGTGGCCATGGGATAGCCGCCGCGTTTTTCGAGGATGGCCAGGAGCAAGGCGAGGCGTTTGTTGTCGATACCACCCGCTACCCGTTGCGGGTTGCCGTAATTGGCCGTGGTCACCAGCGCCTGCACCTCGACCAGTATCGGCCGGTTGCCCTCGCAAATGCCGGTCACCACCGACCCGGAGCGCCGCTGATCGTCGCGTCCCGCCAGAAACATCGAGGACGGGTTGGCGACCTCCACCAGTCCGCTGGCGGCCATCTCAAAGATACCCACCTCGGCGATAGACCCGAAGCGGTTCTTAGTGGCGCGAAGCATACGGTAAAGATGGGCGGCATCGCCCTCGAAATATATCACGGTGTCGACCATGTGTTCGAGCACCTTCGGCCCGGCCACCATGCCGTCCTTGGTTACGTGCCCGCCCAAAAACAGTGCATGCCCCGCGGCCTTAGCCTGGTTTATCAGCTGGCTGGCCGCCTCGATGATGCGAAGGCTCTTCACGCGCTGCATCAGGAACATGGCCGAGGCCACGGTCTGAATGGAATCGACCAGCACCACCCGGTACTCGCCGGTGCCGACTGCGGCGGTAATCTCTTCGAGCGACGTGGAATTGACCACCGTAACTCTGTCACCTCTCACACCGAGACGGTCGGCGCGGAGTTTGATCTGCGGCAAAGATTCCTCACCGGTCACATAGAGCACCGCCAGGCCCTGCTTCGAATAGGCCTCGGCCGCCTGCAGAATCAGCGTCGACTTGCCTATCCCCGGTTCGCCGCCGAGGAGGACGGTCATACCCGGCAAAAGCCGCCCGCCGAGCACGCGGTCGAATTCTTCAATACCGCATTTGACCCCACCGCTGGCCTCGGCACCTATCTCACTTATCTTTTTCGCCCGGACCGGTCCGCCGGGTGCGGCCGCGGTCCGTTTGTCGGGGATTTTTTCTTCGACCAGGGTGTTCCACTCGCCGCATTCGTGACACTGGCCCTGCCATTTGGGATGCTGGGCGCCGCACTGCGAGCAAAAGAAGGCCGTCTTGATTTTCTTCGCGGTGACCATGGTTACTCGGTGATGGGCCCCACGGCACTGCCGGTGATGAATTGCTTCACGACGGCGTTTTCTGTATTGCGGACCTCGTCCGGGGTTCCCTCGAACTCCACCCGCCCCTCGTGGAGCATGACAATGCGGTCGGCGATCTTGTAGGCAGAGGTCATGTCATGGGTCACCGAGACCGAGGTGACTTTCAACTTTTTGTGCAGGTCGATTATCAATTCGTTAATCATGTCGGCCGTGATGGGATCCAGCCCGGTGGTGGGCTCGTCATAGAGAATCACCTCGGGGTCGCCGGCAATGGCCCGGGCGAGACCGACGCGCTTACGCATACCGCCCGAAAGCTCCGATGGATTCTTGTCGGCGGCGTCCTCCAGTCCCACCAATCCGAGTTTTTGCAGGACTAACTCACGTATCTCGGATTCTTTGTAGCGCCGCGATTCTTTCAGCCCCAGGCCGACGTTTTCGGCAACCGTCATCGAATCGAAAAGCGCCGCCGACTGAAACAGCATGCCGATGCGCTGGCGCACGGAAATCAGTTGTGAGAACTTAAGGTGCTCGATGTCCTCGCCGTCAAAAACGACCCGTCCCTGATCCGGCTCCAGGAGCCGAACGATATGCTTGAGCAGGACCGATTTACCACAGCCGCTCTGGCCGATAATAACGATCGAATCGCCGCGATGAATGGTGAGGTCCACCCCTCGCAGGACCGGCTGTGACTGGAAGCCCTTGTACAATCCCTGTATCTGGATGAAGGAGTCTTCCACGGCCTATATCCTGAACAAGATGATGGTGAAAATGAAGTCGAATATGAGGACCAGCACCGAGGAGATCACCACCGAACTCGTGGTGGCTTTGCCCACGCCCGCGGCGCCGCCGCGCGTCTGGAAACCCTCGTAACAGCCGACCAGACCGATGGCCAGTCCGAAGACGGCCGCCTTGATCAGACCGTTGATGAAATCCTGAAGCAAGAAGGAACTACGGAAACCGCCGAGGAAAGTCTCGGACGAGATATCGACGCCCATGATACTGATGCCCAGGCCGCCCATGATGGCGATGAATTCGGAGATCATCACGAGGAAGGGGACCATGAGGGTGCAGGCCAGCACGCGCGGCATGACCAGATAGCGCACCGGTGAGATACCCATCGATTCGAGAGCGTCGATTTGTTCGGTGACGCGCATGGTGCCCAGCTCCGCGGTAATGCCGGCCCCAACGCGTCCGGCAAAAACCAGCGAGGACAGCACCGGAGCCAGTTCGATGACGATGGCCTTCCCCACCGACTGCCCGATATACCGCAGGGGTGCGCCGATAAACTGAAATTGGTAGGCCGCCTGCCAGGCCGAAACGGCACCGACAAAAATCGAAATGATGATTATCAGCGGCAACGACCGCACACCCAGCGAATAAATCTGCTCGACGATGAGGTGCAGTGAACGCCAGACGTCTTTGAGGGAGACGACAAACTGCCCGAAGAGGATAAACACCCCCCCGACTTTGTCAATGAACCGGACACCCCGGCGTCCGAGTATGGCTAAGCCTGACTCCATGTCTCCCCTAGAAAGGAGGGTTTCCTTCATCCACGGGCTCGGCATCCGGCGGCAACTCGGCCGGACGCTGGGCCAGATTTTCAAAGCGCGAGAAGTCCTTGACGAAGGCCAGCCGGGCCACGCCGGTGGGACCGTTGCGCTGTTTGGATACTATGATCTCGGCCTTCCCGGCCACTTCCAGATACTTCGGATCGGTCTTCTCCAGGTGCGAGTAATAAAGCTCGGGACGATAGACAAACATGACGACATCGGCGTCCTGCTCGATCGCGCCCGACTCCCTGAGATCCGACAACTGCGGTCGCTTGTCGCCGCCTCGCTGTTCGACCTGTCGCGACAGCTGGGAACAGGCTATGACCGGAACCTCGAGTTCCATCGCCAGGATCTTGAGATTCCGCGAAATACTGGCGATTTCCTGCTGGCGATTCTCGAAACGACCCAGTCCCTGCATCATCTGGATATAGTCGACGATGATCAAATCGACACCGTGCTGACCCTTGAGGCGACGCGACTTGGCTTTCATTTCGAGCGAGGTCAACGCCGCGGAATCATCAATAAAAATATCGGCTTCCGAAAGAGGCCCGCAGGCCCGGGTCAGACGCTGCCATTCCTCGTCCCCGAGTTTGCCGGCCCTCAGTCTCTGCTGCGACACTTTGGCCCGCCCGCACATCAAACGCAGGGCCAGTTGCTGGGCTGACATTTCAACCGAAAAAACGCCCACCGATTTGTTCTGCGTGATGGCAACATATTCGGCAATATTCATGACAAAGGCTGATTTACCCATGGACGGTCGGCCGGCCACGATAATCAGTTCGCCCTTGTGCATACCGTTGGTCATGACATCAAGTTGCTCGAAACCGGTCTTGAAACCCTCCAGGCTGCTGCTGCGTGTCTGGAGATCCTCGATATCCTGAAAGGTGGACGGGATCAGCGATTTGAGGGGCATGAACCCCTTGCGAAGCCTCTTCTCGGAGAGTTGGAAAATTCCCGCCTCGGCCTGGTCGAGCAAATCGTCAACGGGTTGATCGAGACTGTAGCAACTGCGGCTGATTTCGTTGGTGATTTCGATTACCCGCCGGAGCAGATACTTGTCGAGGACAATCTCGGCGTAGCTCTTCGCGTTGGCCGTCGAGGACACTCCCTCGACAAGCTCGACGAGATAGACACGACCGCCGATGCGGGTCAGGTGATCATCCTGCAGAAGCGCGTTGGCCACGGTGGTTATATCGCACGGTTCCGAATCCTCGTAGAGCTTCATTATTACGCGGTAGATAATCTGATGCTTGGGAACGTAGAAAATCGTTTCTTCTTTGAGAATCTCGAGGGTCTCGTGCAGGGCGGCGACGTCCTTGAGGATGCATCCCAGCACCGCCTGTTCCGCCTCCACTGATTGCGGCGGCTGCAGTCGGTCAACCTTCTTTTGCTCTTGCGTGCGGTAGGCCATTTATCCCATCAATTCATCGTAACGGGCGCGAAGCATCTGCATATCGGCCCAGGTGTCTTTCTTGTAGGCCGGGAAACGGAGCAATGCCGCCGGGTGGTAGGTGGCCATCATCGGGACACCCTCGTATTCGTGCCACTGGCCGCGGAGTCGTCCCAGGGGAGTCTTGGTAGCCAAAAGTGCCTGGGCCGAAATACGCCCCAGGGCGCAGATCAATTTCGGCCGGATCAGGGCGATCTGCTGTTTCAAATGCGGGAAACAGGCTTCCATTTCATCGGGCTGAGGGTCGCGGTTGCTCGGCGGGCGACACTTAAGGATATTGCCGATATAGACATCGTCACGGGTGAAATTTATCGCCGCCAGGATGCGATCCAGAAGTTGCCCGGCGCGGCCGACGAACGGCTCTCCTCGGCGGTCTTCCTCGGCCCCGGGCGCCTCACCGATGAACATCAAATCGGCGTCCGGATTGCCCGCCCCATAGACGAACTTGTTGCGCGTCGCTCCCAATGGACAGCTCTGACACTCGCAAATGGCCGTGAAATGGTCCCGGAGATTCGGAAACTGCGGCCGCATCGGCTGGGGCGCATCGGCGGCAAACAGATCTTTGACCGGGACCACCCGGGCGCTTTCCTGCGGCGTGATGGTCTCGGCGAACTGCTGGAGGTGCGGCTCTTCGCGGCGAAGGACGATTTCGTCCATGCCCATATCCACCTGGGCCGCGAGCGCCCGACGTAACATTTCGTAGACACTTAGAGAATCTCTGTCCATATCGTACGTCCCTGCCTCCTGCCGGCCTATTCAGGTTAAAACAGCTTTGCCATGTGTTGGAGTATTTTAACGCCAACAACCCGCTTAGTCAACAAAGGGAGTGATTTTGGTGGTTCGTCCGGTGAGATTATTGTTACCTGATTGGTATCGGTATTGAAGCCGGTGGCGTCGCCGACGGTGTTGAGGATGATCAAATCGAGTTGCTTCTCTTCAAGCTTGCGCCGGGCATTTGCCTCACCATCGTTGGTCTCAAGGGCAAAACCGACTATCACCTGCCCCTTTTTGCGATGGCGGGCAACATCTTTGAGAATGTCCTCCGTTGGCTCGAGTTCGAGCGCCAGGGTGTCGGAACCGCGTTTTATTTTTGACTTACCGGTCTTCCGGGGGCGAAAGTCGGCCGGCGCGGCGGCCATGATGAGCCCGTCGGCGGCCTCCAGTTCGGCCAGCACGGCCCGGTGCAGCTCGGCCGTGGTCTCGAAACGAATCACCTGTGCTCCCGCCGGCGGCGTCAAACCGGTCGGACCCGTTATCAGCACCGTCTCGGCACCCAGTTCCAGGGCGGCCTCAGCGAGGGCATAGCCCATCTTGCCGGAAGAGTGATTGCTGATAAAACGAACGGGATCGACCGCCTCCCGGCTGGGACCGGCGGTGATTATGAGCCTCTTACCGGTCAGGACTTTTTTTTTTGAGTGGAGAAGAACGCCTTGACGGCGTTGAAGATTTGTTCCGGTTCGGCCATGCGCCCGACCCCGACATCGTCGCAGGCCATCTCGCCGTTGTCGGGATCTATGAAATGAAAACCGACTTCTTTGAGGGTGGCCAGGTTGCGCTGGGTAACTTTGTTGAGCCACATGTTGGGATTCATGGCGGGGGCCACCATCACCGGCCGCGGTGTGGCACAGATCACAGTCGTCAACATATCGTCGCTTATCCCCGAGGCCGCCTTACCCAGGAAATTGGCCGTGGCGGGTGCGATCACCACCAGGTCGGGCCATTGCGCCACATCGACATGACGCGTGGAGACAAATTCGTGGCCGGGGAAAAGGTGCACCGCTACGGGCCGGTTGGAAAGCGTCTCCAGCGTCAGCGGCGAGATAAAGCGCGTCGCGCTCTCGGTCATTACCACCTGCACCTCGGCACCGTCCTTGACCAGAAAACGCACCAGATACGGGACCTTATAGCAGGCGATTCCGCCCGTCAAGCCCACCAGTATTTTCTTGCCTTTAACTGTCATTTAGGATCAATTGATCAGAATTGACCGACTGCTGTCGGGATCCTCCAGATCCAGGGTCCCGAAATCGTCGAACTCGCGGAAGACAACCGTCGAGGCGATAATCTTAACCTGCTCGACATTCACCGGATCGGCGCCGAATACAGCGATTCGCTCCAGAATGTTCTCCATTTGCTCGCTGTCAATCAGCGACAAATTAAGCAGTTTGACCAGGAATCCGTGAGCCTCGGTCGTCAGCCGGACGCGTTCGGAAGTAGTGAGAATGCGGTTGGCATGATAATGATCCGGAAACTCGGCGAAAAGCTGTTCCGGGGTGTCATCAAAGCGGTTCATTAACCAGAAATAAGCGGAAGAAATCTCGTTTTCCGAGTAACCCATGTGCTTTAGCGTCGAAGAAAAGTCTTCTGTTTCCGGACCCGGGTCACGGCTATCACGCATATAGTCCATCAGGAAAACAACGATCTCAAGAATTCTGTCTCTCATTCCACTACCTAATCTAAGTTGTCGGTTACCGGGAAGATACCACAGACTTAACAGCGATGCAAGACAAGATTGCCGCCTGCCCGAGCACATCTTCCGTCACTCCCCGCCCTGGTTACCTAAGTACATATCGGATAAGGAAATTGTTCCCCGAGTCGATCAAAAAAAAGTGATGGTCACCACTCCCGATGGCGACCATCACCGGAATCGTCTCAGCCAGGGCCGAAGGCTTCAGTGGCGATACGACAGCAAAAACTCCTGGCGGAGATACCGGTGCACCGGCGCCTCAATATCGGCCGTATCCAGCGGGAGCACATATTCAAACGGTTCATCCTCATCATAGGCCAGAATCGAATGACAGAGGGTGCAATCGTATTCAACTTCCCCCCCCTCCTCATCGACCAGATCAGGATTATGGCACCTGAAACAGCCTCCGTCTCCGACGTGCCCGATGTGGCTCGGATAAGAGCCCCAGGTTATGTTCATTTCGGGATGGATATTTCTAAGATGAACACCCTGAAGCACCGCTATCACCGAATCGATGGCATCCATATTGCTCAGCGCCAGATCGGGATAATTGCTTCGATAGAAACCGTTCAGTTGATTCTCAATGCCTTGCATCACCGCCATCGAGTCGCCGTAATCATTAGAAATGGCGTGGAGGGCCTCCCGTTTCAGGTAGGGAAGCGTTCGCGTAAGAAGTCCACGCCGAATCCGCTCATCGAGTGCCCGGTCGGCGTCTTCGTAAATATGGGTGGCGCGGTTGTGGCAGTCGACGCAGTCCATTACTCGCGCTTTGACATCCCCGTATCCGGCCTCGGCCAGCTCTTTATTGGTATACCGATGATAACTGCCGTCGGGGCGGCGGACTTCGGTCCACACAATCTGCTCGCGCTCGTCGTCGATCGAGACATAGCGCACTTCGGTCTCCGCTCCGATGTGCCAATGTATACCGGCCTTTTCGCCCCCTCTCCCGGCATCGACTTTCAGTGCCAGGGTAGTAAACAGCGGTGTCGATGCCGAATCCGGCTGATAGGACACGATGGTCTTAAGGCGGCTCCCATAAAACTTCTCCGGCCAGTGGCAATTCTCGCAGGTCTCACGGGCCGGCCGAAGTTGACGCACGGGAGTCGGAATCGGGCGTTCGAGCAAATCGAAGGTCACCGATACCATTTGCCAGATTCCGTTGAGTTTGGAGTCGAGCAGGGCATCGACACCCTCCCCGACATGGCAGTCGACGCATCTCACGCGGGCGTGCGGCGAGTCCTGATATGTGGTCCACTCGGGATTCATCACACTGTGGCAGGCTGTTCCGCAAAACACCGGCTCATCCATGAAACTCAGCATCTGGGAACTTATCCCTCCCAGAAATATGATATTGATCAGCGAAAAGATGACAATCGTCCGAAAAAGCCGCGAGCCGAAGAAACCCTCGCCCGTTGCGGCGGCCTCGAACCTGCCGAGGAGCAACTCACGGGTCGATTTGCCGGTAAGGCGTTTGAGCTTAAACCATCCCAGTGGAATGAGTACCAGGCCGATTACGAACAGGGTCGGAAACAGCAGGTAGGTCACCAGCCCGACATAGGTGTTGGTAACTATACCCGCCAACCGGGCCAGTTCCAGCAGGACCAGCGTCGCGAAAGACGAGGTTGTGAGAATCACACCCAGTTTGCCATACCAGGTCGCCGAGACGCCGCGCACGAAATTGAGATATTTCTCAAACAAAATCCACCCCTATTTCTTTTCGAACAGCTTCTCGTATATCTCCTTCATTTCGCCCGAGCGGATACCCTTCTTGAGATCGGCCGTGGCGGTATGCAACCACGAATGCATGGGATCGTTCTCGATCAGGTTGTCCAGGTAGGCATCGAGTTCGGGGTTCTTGAACTCGCGGGCCTCGGGAAGCAACTTGAAATAGAAGTGCTGGGCGACCTCATACATGCCGTGCCACCAGGTGTAGTCCGGGCCCATCATGGCGGCGCCATGCCTCACACGGCGGCCCTCGTGATGCCACAACTCCCAGTAGGTCCATTCGATCTTGTTACTGAACGAAGCCGGGTTCTCCAGGAGCTTGTTGTCCGTGACGATTTTCATTATCTCGCCGGCAGGTTTGGCAAATTTTTCATTATAGAGCTCGACGACGGCGTCAAACTGGTAATAATGCCCCTCCGGGAAGGTGGAACTGTGACAGGCGGCGCAAACGTTCATCATATTGGCCCGTTTGGCCTGCCAGTTGTCCTTGTGTTTGGAGACCTTGGGACGCAACGTCCAGCTTATGCGATCGCCGACATCGTGAGTGACAGACATAGTCCGGGTCGCCGACATGTGACAGGTGGCGCAGGTGGGAGCCTCGAAATAATCCTCCCCCACCACCCAGCGGTCGGAATCGATGTTCATGTCGTTGAGATGAGTGTAATAGGCGTTGCCGTGCTTGGACTCCTCGTAGATTTCCTTTTGCGGGTGGTCCGGACCAAGGTGACACTTGGAGCAGGCCTCCGGTTGTCGCGCCTGGGCTTTCGAGAATGAATGGCGGGTGTGACAGGCATTGCAGGACCCTTTGGACCCATCGGGATTAAGCCGCCCGATGCCCGAGTTGGGCCAGCTTTTCCGCGAGAGCTTGTTGGGCGAGGACTCATCGATAATCACCTTGCCGCCGTGGCAACTCTCGCAACCCAGGATGGCCACCGGCTCGCCGCCGGCGACATGGGCCAGGTAAGCATCGGCCGATTCAAGGATCTCCCCGGCATGGGCATGATAGGAGGCCTCCACCTGCTCGGCCTCGCGGGCATGGCATTGGCCGCAATCCTTCGGTGTTACCAGCGTGGCAATGTACGCCCCTTCGTGCAGGAAAGCATCGGCCTCCCCGCGCTCGGCGCCGTGGCACCCGATGCATGTCACCTTGTGGATGGCGTGCTGGGATTTGAACCATTGCTTGTAAAGTCCCGGTGACCTCTCTTTGTGGCAGGTCATGCACTTGCCTGAGACATTGTCATCGACCGCGGCCCCGGCGGTTGCCAGCGGCAATGCCAGCAAAATCACGATCATAAGTTTTAGAAGATAACCCATATACCTCGCCCTATCGTTTGGCGGGTTCTCCCGCGCGATGCTTAATTCCGATTTAAGTGCGGCTTTAACTATCTTTGATCCGGACTTACCTCCGACGCCTCCGACGGCCCCGCCTCGGAACGCCCCTTACGAACTTCGCGGTTCAATTCATCGATTTCCCGCGTACCGGTGGGATGGCCGTAAAGATGCAGTCGTTCCTGATGGTGCAAATACTCGTCGGTGGAAATGTCATTGGCCCAGTTGCCGGTCACAACTCCCAATCCTGTAACAGCAACAAACAGAACCACCACTCCGATAGCAACAACTTTGCGCGGAATTCTCTTCCGCCCGCCGACCGGCGCCAGGTCGAGGGTCTCCTTGACCGGGCACACGTCAACACAATTCATACAGGTCGTGCATTCGTCGGAGAGGACCGTATTGACCTTATCTACTTTGATAAGTGACGGGCACGCGCGGGCGCATTTGCCACAGTCGATGCAGGATTGCGGATTGCGTTTAATCTTGAGCGGGCTCAAAAGCGAGACCACCCCCAGAAAGGCGCCATAGGGACACAAATACCGGCACCAGAAATTCCTGATGACAATCGAGAGGAAGAAGAGCACCCCGACGACTACCAGCGCGAAACGGGAGATGTCGGCAAAAAAGTAGTACATCTTCACATCGGCCACAACATTGTAGGAACTGTCGAGAAATGCCCCCAGGGCGGCGCTGCTCATGGCGAAGAAAATGGCGTAAACGAAGAAAGCGAGAAGCAAGTATTTCAAACTCCTCAAGGGATAGTCAAGGAACCGCGGCAGGCGCAGTCGCCGGCCAAAGAGCCGCTGTCCGAAATCACCCAGAAACTCCGACAACGTCCCTACCGGACAAAGCCAGGAGCAAAACGATTTCCCGAATACGAACGAGACCACCAAAATGGCCAGCAGGATAAACAGGCCCGCCGGGTGTGCCGCATGGACAATGCCCGTCTGGAAGAAATAGTACAGGCTCATCAGCGAGCTGATCGGAAGGAACCCTTCCACGCCCGGGGGACGATAGGCGGCCCCCGCGACACCGGCTGTCTCAAGATATTTCACGAACAGATAAAACTCAACCCCGATCCACAGGCACAGGGCCGCAAAGGCTATCTGTATCGACAGCCGATAACGCTGAATCGGGCGCGAGGTATCCCGCCGGAGAGGGGCATTGCCCCCTTTTTCACGTACTTTCGAACATTCCTGCGTCACTTTGCCGGCAACTCGCATTGCGGATCGCTCCTCAGGCGGCATTGCCGGCCGGAACTTTCCGGGTTTCGATTTCACCTCGGACGCCTATGGTATGAACCTCGATCGGCGTGCCGGGAATCACTTCGTTGCGGGCCTGAATCGCGGCCTGGGCGATACCCGAACAGCAGGGTACTTCCATTTTCAGCACGGTAAGGCTCTTCGGGGCGGCCTCTCCAAACATCTGCTTCAGTTTTTCAAAGTAGTGTTCGAGATTGTCGAGCTTGGGACAACCGACCACCACCGCTTTGCCGCTGAGGAAACGGCTGTGGAAGTCGTGGACGGCAAAGGGAACGCAGTCGGCGCAGATCAGGAGATCGGCCTGTTTGAGAAACGGCGCCGACGGCGGCACCAGCATTAGCTGTACCGGCCAGTGCCCCAGTTGCGACTGTCCCGGCACCGGCGCACCCGGTTGCGGCGGGCCGGTGGGCGGGCTAAAGCGTTTCATGGCCGAACCGGGACAGGCGGCCGGGATCGATTGAAGCGGCATCGGCACGGCTTTTGGCGCGGCCAGATGTTTCTCGACCGCCGTCTCGTCATACTCCGGAGCTTCCCGCTCCTCCATGCTAATCGCACCCTGGGGACACTCCCCAAGACATGACCCCAGGCCATCACAATAGGTTTCGCTCACCAGGCGGGCCTTGCCGTCGATTATCTGAATAGCGCCCTCGGCACAGGACGGAACGCACAGGCCGCAGCCGTCGCACTTTTCTTCATCTATCTTGATTATCTTCCTGACCGCCATGAGTGATTCCTTTTTTGAGGTCATCGTCTTGATTGCCTGTCCCCAAGATCGGAAACTGGACGCAATCAGGCTTTGATTTAAGTCAAATGGAGTTAGATTTTTTCGCCGTCATGAACGGATTCGAGAAGCTTGGCATCGAGGATGGTAATATTCTTGCCGGTGACCTCTATGGCCCCGATGTCACTCAATTTCTTAAGGTTACGCGAAAGGGTAGCGCTGATTGTACCGAGCGAATGAGCCAACTCGGTTTTGGTTATGTCGAGTTGAAAAGTGCGCCCTTTTTTTCGCGAGAGTTTCAGCAAGTAGGCGGCGAGGCGAGCCGGGACCTCCTTGAGCGAAAGGTCTTCGACTTTCTCGTTGAACTCCCGGATAAATGCCGACAGGGCCCCGATCATCTTCAGCGACATTTGCGGGGAGCGGGCCAGCAAATCCACGAACCTGTCCTTGGGGAAAAAGGCCACCGTCGAATCGGCCATGGCGGCGCCGTTGGCGGGATAGGTCGTCCCCCTGAAAATAGCCGCTTCGGCGAACATCTGACCGGGGGCGATCTGGTGCAGGGTGTATTCCTTGCCTTCCGGGGAGGCCTTGTAAATCCGCACCCGTCCCGTGAGCAGGACATAGAACCCCACCGCAGTATCGCCCTCGATGAACATTACCTCGCCCTTGCGCGCTTTGCGAAACGAAGCGATGGCCGCCAGGGACGCCATTTCTTTGTCATCAAGTTGGCGGCAAAGATAGCAGGCCCTCAGGAGTTGATCGTTGGTCATGGAAGACTTTACGTCGAAACTTGCGCCGGGGCAAGTTGAAATCGATCGACATCAGTCTTCCCGTAAGCACAAAAAAACCGCCGGGAATAACACCCGGCGGTCAGAACAAATGAAATTCGATATCAGTGTTTGAAGTGGCGGACGCCCGTAAAGACCATGGCCGCGCCGGCTTTGTCGGCGGCTTCAATCGCCTGTTCATCACCTTTGGAGCCACCCGGCTGAATTATCGCCGTCACACCGGCATCGGTGGCCACCTCGACACCGTCGGGCATCGGGAAGAAGGCATCGGAGGCCATCACCGCGCCTTTGGCGCGATCGCCGGCCCGTTTGACCGCCATGAAACCGGAATCTACCCGCGAGGTCTGCCCCATGCCGACCCCCACCGTGGCGCCGCCCTTGGTCAGGACGATGGCATTGGATTTCGTGTGTTTAACGATCTTCCAGCCAAACAGGAGGGACTTCAGTTCGTCCTCGGTCGGCTCACGTTTGGTAACAACCTTCAAGGTTGACGGATCGAGTTCGATATCGTCAGCGGTCTGCATCAGCATGCCGCCGCGAATCGCGCGGTAAACGACATCGTTGGCCAGGAAACCCTTGAGAATTCCCGGTAAAGCCAGCAAACGCCGGGCTTTCTTGCGCTTGAGGAGCTTGAAGGCCTCGGGGGTGAATGACGGCGCCACCATGCACTCGACAAACGGGGTCTCATGCAGGAGTTCGGCCGTTTCCATATCCACCTCTTTGTTCAAGCCGATAATCGACCCGAAGGCCGACAGGGGATCGCTCTCGTAGGCAAGCTTGTAGGCCTCAGCGAGGGTCTTCCCCACCGCCGCCCCGCAGGGATTGGCATGTTTCAAAACGCAGGCGAAGGGTTCTTTGAAATCGAGGAGCATGTCCAGGGTGGCATCAAGGTCACCATAGTTGTTGTAGGAAAGTTCCTTTCCGGACAGGATCTCGGCCCTGAGAAGGCTCGCCCCGGGGTATTCGTCGCGGCCGTAAATCGCCGCCTGCTGATGTGGGTTTTCGCCGTATCGCAATTCCGATTTGAAGGAATAGTCCAGGTTCAAACGGCCCGGGAAGGTCCCGCCCTCGTCATCCCCCCCACCGGCGAAGTAAGTGCTGATAGCGCTGTCATAGGACGCCGTGGCCGAAAAAGCCTTGAGCGCGCAGTCTTTTCTGAAGGCCGCATCGGTGGCGCCTTCGTGTTCCTGCAACTGCTCTAGGAGCCTGCCATAATCGGACGGATCGACCACCACCGTCACGCTGGCGTAGTTCTTGGCCGAGGCCCGGATCATCGACGGCCCCCCGATATCGATATTCTCGATAATCTCCGCCTCGCTCGCATCGGGACGGGCGACGGTTTCGCGGAAGGGATACAGGTTGACCACGACCAGGTCGAGCGACCGGTAGTCGAGTTTGCTCAGCAATTCCACGTCATCCGGGTTGTCGCGCCGATAGAGCAAACCGGCGTAAATCTTCGGATGCAGGGTCTTGACCCGGCCGTCAAGGATCTCCGGGTCGCCCGTGAAGGTCGATACCGATATGGCCGGCACGCCGGCCTCCTTGAGTTTCTTCAGAGTCCCCCCGGTGGAGATTATCTGGACGCCCATGCCGTCAAGGGCCTGGGCAAGTTCCTCTATCCCGGATTTATCCGAAACCGAAATGAGGGCTCTCTTTATCTTTGTCAACTCAGCCATTTGTTCACTTTCCCGTCAAGAGTCTCTGTGCTTCGCGGTACCGGGCCGAGGTCGCCTCGACAACTTCATCCGGAAGTTTCGGTCCCGGCGGCTTCTTATCCCAGTCGAGTCCGTGTAGATAATCCCTTACCGGCTGTTTGTCAAACGATGGTTGACCTTTTCCGACGACATAGCTGTCCATGGGCCAGAAACGGCTCGAGTCGGGCGAGAGGACCTCGTCGATCAGAATGAAGCGACCGTCCTTATAGCCGAATTCGAATTTGGTGTCGGCAATGATAATGCCCTTGGTGGCGGCGAAGTCGGCCGCTTTCTCGTAGATCTCCAGCGACTTCTCGGCGCATAGACTAGCTGTCTCCTCGCCGATGATTTTGATCAACTCGCGGTAACTGACATTCTCGTCATGGCCGCTGTCGTTCTTGGTCGAAGGCGTGAACAAAGGCTCGGGGAGCTTTTCCGATTCCTGCAAATCGGGCGAGAACTCGAAACCGTGGACAACATTCGAGCCGCGCCCGCGGGCCTGGCCGAGTTCCTTCCACATCGAACCCGAGATATAGCCGCGCACGATGCACTCGGCGTCGATGCGCTCGGCCTTGGTAACGATCATCGACCGGCCCTCGAGAATATCGCGGTATTTCTTGAGTGGCTCGGGGTATTCGTCGACATCAGCCGTTATCAAATGATTGTCGACGGTGTCCTTCAGAAAGTCGAACCAGAACAGCGACATGGCCGTGAGGACCTGACCCTTGCCGGGGATGCCGTTGGGCAGGACGACGTCGAAGGCCGACATACGGTCGCTCGTCACAAACAGCAGGGTGTCGCCCATGTCATAAACATCGCGCACCTTGCCGCGAACCAACACCGGGTATTCCTTGATGTCAGTAGTCATTACAACTTTTTTCTCAGTCAAGGGCGTAGCCTCCTCTGATTAGCTTGTGCAAAACTCTGGGGTAGAGTTTATGTTCCTGTTTTAACACCCGCTCGGCGAGAGTGTCAGGGGTGTCGTCGGGCTCGACCGGGACCCTGAACTGCTCAAGGATCCTGCCATTGTCGTAGATCTCGTCAACGAGGTGCACGGTCGGCCCCGATTCTTTATCACCGGCGGCGAGAACGGCTTCGTGGACAAAGTGCCCGTACATCCCCTTGCCGCCGTATTTGGGCAAAAGGGCGGGGTGGATATTAACAATACGGTTGTGAAAGGCCTGCACGACCTGCTTCGGCAGAAGTCTCAAATAGCCCGCCAGGGCAATATAGTCAATACCGCGGTCGGTCAGCCTCTGCATCAGGTCCCGGCCGGCCTCTTCCGGCGAGGGATACTTTTTCGGTTTGAAAACGAAGGACTCGATGCCCTCTTTGGCGGCCCTTTGGAGGCCGTAGGCATCCCGGCGACTCGACACCACCAGGGCGATGTCGGCGGCGAGAATACCGGTTTTCGAGGCATCGATCAGCGATTGCAGATTACTGCCGCCGCCGGATAGAAATACCGCCACACGAGCCCTGTGTTCTTCCATGAATCTTACCTGTCCAGTCTCTCTTTAAGCAAACGATTTACGGTCTGCGGATCGTACAAAACCGGAAAGCGAATAAAGCAGGTTGTAAAGAAGCCCGGTAAAATAGCTGAGCGGGCCATCAAGGAACCCGAACATAAGAAGCGCGAACACACCAAGAAAAA
>CAZVUZ010000001.1:0-3427 GCA_964630485.1 uncultured Ignavibacteriales bacterium | reverse complement strand
GCGGATCGCCCTGCCCGCGGGTCGCTTTCATTACCTGCCCGACGAAGAACGCCAGAAGGCCGGTTTTGCCCCTGCGATAGGCCAAAACCTCGTCGCCGAAGTCCTTCAAGACCCGGTCGACAACCGGTGTCAGCTCGGCGGCGTCGGATATCAAAGCCAACCCTTTCTCGTGAATAATACTCTGCGGCTCCATTGTCAAGGTCTTGTCGGCATCATTCAAGACCGCATCGGCCCGGGTTACCATCTCGGCAAACACCGTTTTGGCCATCTTCCCCGAAATCCGACCGCTCCCGACTTCATTTACCAGGCCGGCAATGTGATGCGGACGAATAGGGTAATTCGCGAAATCGGCCCCGCTGTCCCGCACAGCGCCAAGCAATTCCGTCTGCATCCAGTTGGCCGCGGCCCGAGCCCTCCCGGTATGCCGCATCACCGCCTCGAAAAAGTCGACGACTTCGCGATCGGCGGTGAGCACCGAAGCATCGGCGGGACGCAACCCATAGTCGGCTACCAGGCGCGCCCGACGCGCATCGGGCAATTCCGGCAGAGTGCCACGTACCTCTTCAAGCCATTCCTGCGATATTATCAGTTCCGGTAAATCCGGCTCCGGGAAATAGCGGTAATCCATGGCCGTTTCCTTGGAGCGCATCGGTTCGGCCGTCTGTTTCTTTTCGTCCCACAAAAGCGTCATGGCCTCGACCGTACCGCCGCCTTTGATAACTTTCACCTGGCGGTCTATCTCGAAACGGAGCGCCCGCTCGACACCCCGGAAGGAATTCATGTTTTTCAACTCGGTGCGGGTCCCGAGGGCGGTCTCCCCCGAGCGCAGCACCGAGACATTGGCATAGCATCGTAAATGCCCCTTTTCCATATCACCGGAACAAACTTCGGTATAACGAAGAATCTGCCGCAGTTTAGCGAGATAGGCATGGGCCTGTTGGGGCGTGTGAAGTTCCGGTTTACTGACGATTTCCGCGAGCGGCACGCCGCAACGGTTGAGGTCCACCCGGGTATGCATCTCACCGTGCTCGGGATGAAGTGATTTGCCGGCGTCTTCCTCGAGATGTATACGCTCCAGCCGGCAGTGGCCGGCTTCTCCGCTATCAAGCTCATAGGCAATTTGGCCGCCAAGGCCAAGGGGCCGATCGTACTGCGAAATCTGATAGCCCTTGGGAAGGTCCGGGTAGAAATAGTTTTTGCGAGCGAAGACGGAGCGCGGCTGGACCTCTCCCCCGACCGCCAGAATGAGGCGCAGGGCCAGGTCGACTGCGCGGCGGTTGAGTACCGGCAAAGCGCCCGGGAGTCCCAGGCAAACCGGGCAGGTCAGGCTGTTGGGCGGGGCGCCGTACTCGGCGCGGCAGGCACAGAAAATTTTGGTCGCGGTCCGCAACTGCGCATGCACCTCAAGCCCGATTACCGCTTCAAAACCGTCGCCGGCAGGCAATGTTGGCTCCTTTCATTCTCAAATCACGCGACCGAACTCTCGACGCCAGTCAAAAAACGCTCCAGGTCGCGATTGAAGCGATCCGGTATTTCGAGATTGATCATGTGACCGGTGTTTTCGTAAACTACTATGCGACTGCAGACAATGCGCTCGTGAAGCTCCTGCGCCAGCGCCAGGAAAACGCGATCCTTTTCCCCGACGAAAATCGCCGTCGGCGTCATTATCTCATGCACCCGATCGAGATCCACCGTGCGCGGATACTTCCCCCGCATGGGGTCCATCCAAATCGCTCCCGAGTGATCGTCCACCATGCCCAGCATCATCTCCCGCAACTTCGTCCGGTCGTCCTTGTAATAGACGAGACTCGTCTCTTTCCACTTGCGGCGGGCGGCTTCGAGCCCCTTCTCCCTTGCGATCCTGTCAATGTACTCGATCTTCTTGCCAACACTATACCCGGCGGCGCCGGTACTCACCAGCGTCAGCGAAGCCAGCCGTTCGGGATGTTTGAGCGCCGTTCCAAGCGCGGTCGTCCCCCCCATCGACAGCCCCACCAGGTGGACCTTCTCTATTTCCAGGGCATCCATAAAACCGACAACGTCGGTCACGCGGTCGTCGCGACCGTATCCCGTCTCGGGCGCATCAGATTGGCCGTGACCGCGGGCGTCCATGAGTATCATGGGCAAACGATCGCCGAGCGCCGCCACCTGCGGGGCCCATTGGCGAATGTCGAGGGTGAACCCGTGCAGGAAAAGCACCGGCGTTTTTACACCCGATGCCGCGCCGTCATATCGTTCGTAGTGGAACTTTAAGTTGTCAACATTTGCGTATGCCATAGTAACAGGGATAAATCTTTTTCTATTTATGTTTGCACATCTCAGCCGCAAGTTGCAGGAGCTTCAACTCGTTAAAATGCGGCGCCAGCAATTGCACCCCGATCGGGCGACCATCGGACGCTGTGCCAAAGGGTATCGAGATACCCGGGATCCCCGCCAGATTCGCCGGCGCGGTGTAAACATCGGCCAGGTACATCGCCAGGGGATCTTCCAGTTTCTCGCCAAAGCCGAAAGCCGGGGTCGGGGCAGTCGGCGCAATCAGCATATCGACCTTTTCAAACACCGCCTCGAATTCGCGGGTGATAAGCTCCCGCACCTCGGCCGCCCTGCGATAATATTCGTCATAATAACCGGCTGAAAGGACGAAAGTGCCCAGCATTATCCGTCGTTTAACTTCCAGCCCAAACCCCTTCGATCTCGTCTGCCGGTACATGTCGGTCAGCGACTCGTCCGACGAACGGAGGCCGTAGCGGACGCCATCATAGCGGGCCAGATTCGACGAGGCCTCGGCCATGGCAATGATGTAATAAGCCGGAATCACCATCTCCGTCAAAGGCAGGTGAACCTGCTTCATATGATGTCCCGCCTTTGCAAGGGCGTCAAGGGCGTTCTCTGTTACCTTCTTCACCTCATTGTCGACCGCATCTGAAAAATACTCGGCGGGGATACCTATCCTGAGTTTGTCGTCACTTTTGAGCAAGTTCGGGTAGTCGGGGTGTTCGAGATCAGAAGATGTCGCGTCCATGGGGTCGCGGCCGCAGATTGTTTTGAACACGAGGGTCAGGTCTTCGACATTCCGCGCCATCGGGCCGATCTGGTCAAGCGAGGAGCCATACGCCACGAGGCCATAGCGCGACACCGCGCCATACGTTGGTTTCAGGCCATAGAGACCGCAGAATGCGGCCGGTTGCCGTACCGAACCGCCGGTTTCGGAGCCAAGAGCGATTGGGACTATTCCGGCGGCGACAGCGGCCGCGGACCCGCTCGAGGATCCCCCCGGCACACATCCTTCGGCGACGGGGTTCTTGGTGGGGCCGAAATATGACGTCTCCCCCGAGGAGCCCATACCGAACTCATCCATATTGGTCTTGCCGATGATGATCGCCCCGGCTTCGATCAGACGCCTCACTGCAGTAGCGTCATAAGGGGG